>NZ_CAGKLC010000005.1 GCF_903469665.1 Flavobacterium sp. UGB4466
GTATAAATTGGTTTTTATAGGTAAGAAAGATGGATTTTTGACTCAAGATAATGATATTCATAGTTTTATAAAGAATAATAATCTACAAAAAGATATTACATTTACGGGTTATGTAAATGATTCTGAGATTCCGCATATCTATCATAATGCAAATCTATTTGTATTTCCTTCACTCTATGAAGGTTTTGGGTTACCCATTCTTGAGGCACTTGCAACTGGAACAAAAGTGTTAAGTTCAAATGCAGCAAGTTTACCGGAAATAGGTGGAGAAGCGGTCGTTTATTTTGATCCAAAGGACGATGTCGGATTAGGAAAATTGATACAGGATACTATTGTAGACTCATCAAAAGGTAAATTTTTGTCCGCTGAGGCACATAAACAGTTAGAGAAATTTACGTGGGAAAAATCGATTAAAAAGCATCTAAATGCTTTCAAAAAGTTAGAATGAAGCAGTTAATTTTACAATATAACAAATCGGTCGTCTATTTTTTTTTAATAGCAGTAGCACTCTTTCCTATTTTACCAAAAGGAGTGGAAAGCATTTTAATGTTTGGTGGATTTTTATTTTCATTGTCTTATTTTATTTTCGAAGGAAAAAAATTCTGGAGCAAAGAAAAAACAATAGAGCTTTTATTATTCTCCTCTCTATTTCTAATTTTTGTTTTTTCATTGTTTTATACCATTGATATTAAGACAGGGACTAAATTTATAATACGACTTTTACCTTCTGTTTTATTTCCTGCAATTTTCCTGTTTAATAACACAGATCTTTTGAATGCTAAGAAATTTCAAGTAATTACAAATGTTTATTGCTTGGCTGTGGGCTTAATTTTGTTTTTCTTGCACATAACGTTGTTTCATGAATTATACAATTCAAGTTTAAAGTTTTGGGATTTTAGACAACTTATCGAAAGCAAAATAGAAGTACATGGAACTTATTTGGCAATGTGGATTGGTTTTGCGATAATTATTTTAGTGTATAAAATTAGAATTGAATCAAAAAAGTATTTTATCATTTTCATATTTTTATTTATGGTAGGATATTTTTTCTATTGGCAATACATCATCGGATCCAGAATGCCTTTTGTGGCAACCATTATAGTTTGCTTTTTTTGTTTGTCTAAGAACGTAATACAAGTGACAATTGCCAGTGTCTTGTTAATTAGTTTGACGTTTATTTTAGTCTTTAAAGTAGATCGAATAGGAGAAAGATTTGAAAAACTAAAAAATTACAAACTCTCTTTTCCAGAAGGGAAATATGAAGACAATTATCCTAATATTAGTAATGAACAGATTAGAAACGGAATTTATTTTTGTGGTTATGAAATCTCAAAAGCAGAACCAATTGTAGGTTATGGAGTAGGAGATGTTGATGCCAAATTGCAATCTTGTTATGATGAAAAATATAGAAATACAGATACTTATAAAGTTACCAGCTATAATTCGCACAATGAATATTTAAACATAATTTTGTCTTCGGGAATTTTAGGGCTTGTTTTATTTTTATTTTCACAGTATCTTCTTTTAAAACGAGCATTTCATCATAAATTAGGGATTTATATTTCATTTGTATTTTTTATTTTCCTTAATTTTTCTTTTGAGAATATTTTAAGCAGACACGATGGAGTTATCTTTTTTGGATTTTTTAATTCTTTATTATTTTTTCAAAAGAACAATTTAAATGAAAAAAGCATTAATTAGCGATTGGTATTATGTAAATGGAGGTGCTGAAAAAGTAATACATTCCATAAATTCAATTTGGGATGATTTTGATCACTTCGCACTGATTGATTTTTTAAAGGATGAAGACCGAAAGTTTATTTTGAATGGAAAAAAAGTGAAAACCAGTTTTATTCAAAAATTACCAACGGTAAAGAAAAACCATCGTAAATTTTTGCAGTTATTTCCAATAGCCATAGAGCGGTTTGATTTGAGTGATTACGACTTAATAATTAGTTCTTCATCAGCTGTAGCGAAAGGAGTTCGGACCCGAAAAGATCAGCTTCATATTTGTTATTGTCATTCGCCTATGCGATATGCATGGGATTTGCAGGATCAGTACTTAAAAGATTCAGGCTTAGATAAAGGTTTAAAGGGATTTTACGCAAAATATGTTTTGCAGAAAATAAGAAAATGGGATGTCTCAAACTCTGAAAATGTCGATTATTTTATTGCCAATTCTAACTATATAGCAGAAAGAATAAAGAAAATTTACAACCGTGAATCAACAGTCATTTATCCTCCCGTCGATGTTGAATTTTTTAGTTTAGAAGAACAGAAGGATAATTATTATTTTACAGCTTCGCGTTTAGTTTCTTATAAAAAAACACAATTAATAGTAGAAGCTTTTAATGAATTACCACATCTAAAATTAATTGTTGCCGGGGACGGACCGGAATTTCAAAAACTTCAGACAATTGCTAAAAGTAATATTGAGTTTGTTGGATTTGTAGAAGCCAATAGTTTAAAAAACTACATGCAAAAGGCAAAAGCGTTTGTTTTTGCCGCCGAAGAAGATTTTGGAATTATTCCGGTTGAAGCACAGGCCTGTGGTACTCCGGTTATCGCTTTAGCAAAAGGCGGCACTTTAGAAACAGTTGTTGAAAATAGGACAGGAGTTTTTTTTCAGGAACAATCATCACAAAGTATAAAAGAAGCTGTGATTGACTTTGAAAAGATAGAATTTAACCCGAAAGTAATCCGTGAACATGCGATGAAGTTCTCGAAGCAACGTTTTGAAAGTGAAATGAGAGCTTTTGGTAAGGAGAAGCTAGCAGAAAAATTTTAATGGTTTGAAAAGAAATTTTACTTCCTATTTTTATAAAACATAGCAGATTAATCTTAGGTACTTTTTTTAAGAATGCTAAATCAGTTACATTTGCGAGGTATAAATAATTACTATGAAAAGAATACTTATTACAGGAGCGGCGGGATTTTTGGGATCGCATTTATGTGATCGTTTTATCAAAGAAGGATATTATGTTATCGGAATGGATAATTTGATTACCGGAGATCTTAAAAACATAGAGCATTTATTCAAGTTAGAACATTTCGAATTTTACCACCACGACATCACCAAGTTTGTGCACATTCCAGGTGATTTAGATTATATACTACATTTTGCCTCGCCGGCAAGTCCGATTGATTATTTAAAAATTCCGATTCAGACCTTAAAAGTTGGATCTCTTGGGACACATAATTTATTGGGATTAGCTCGTGTGAAAAAAGCAAGAATTTTAATTGCATCAACATCCGAAGTTTACGGAGATCCTCTGGTTCACCCACAAACCGAAGAGTACTATGGAAACGTAAACACCATTGGTCCCCGTGGAGTTTATGATGAAGCCAAACGCTTTCAGGAATCGATTACTATGGCCTACCATACTTTTCATGGGGTAGAAACCAGAATCGTGCGTATTTTTAACACCTATGGTCCAAGAATGCGTCTGAACGACGGGCGTGTAATTCCGGCCTTTATCGGACAGGCATTGCGCGGGGAAGATTTAACCATTTTTGGAGACGGAATGCAAACGCGTTCTTTCTGCTATGTAGACGATCAGGTCGAAGGTATTTTCAGACTTTTGCATTCAGATTATGTATATCCCGTAAATATTGGAAATCCGGATGAAATTACAATTAAGGATTTTGCAGAAGAGATCATTAAATTAACAGGAACGAATCAAAAGGTAGTCTACCATCCATTACCTATAAATGATCCGTTACAACGCCAGCCAGACACCACAAAAGCGAAAGAGTTATTGGGTTGGGAAGCAAAAGTAAGCCGTTCTGAAGGAATGAAAATTACGTATGACTATTTCAGATCACTTTCAAAAGAAGAGCTTTCAAAGGAAGAACACAAAGATTTTTCGAACTATATCAAATAAGAAAATTTAAACGGGCAATTATTCTGGAAATAATTGCCCGTTTTTTATTAAGTTACTTAAAAAGCATTCTTTTCGATGAGTTCCTTCATTTGCTGGTCCAAATTAAAATGACTTTTGGCATGAAGAAAAATAGCCTTTTTCATCTTCTGTATCTCTGCTTTACCTAGTGTCGAGATTGTTCCTAAAGTTGTATTTAATTGTTGGAAATCTTCAACGGGGACTACCCAACCAAGGTTATTTTCTTCTACAATATTTTCTCCTTCACCTCCACCATAGTAAAGTATTGGAAATCCTAAAGCACTATACTCAAATATTTTGGACGGAACAGATCCGTAGATTCTTGTCTTGAGCGGAACAAGGGCAATATCTAAATTTTTCAAAGTTTCATGCAAAACGTTTCGTTCTAACATTCCGTGAAAAACAATTTTTTTAGTTGGATTTTGGTTGAGGTAATTCACAATCTGAGTTTTCTCGGCACCATCACCAAAAATATGCAGTTCGATGTTGTCATTTTCTAAATTCAATTGCTGAATAAGTTCAAAAACCCCTTGAGCAACACCTAGTAATCCGGCGTAGAATAGTTTAATAGGTTCACTTGAATTGTCTTTTTCTTCGAGGAGATCTTCCACAAAATGATCCGGATAATTACGATATAGAAAACATTTTTTTTCGGGAAAGACGGAATGAATATGGGTAATGATTTCATTAGATTGCCCAAAAATATGCGTTGCTTTTTGGTAAATAAAACGTTCAATAAAAAGCAAAATCCGGTGTGAAATACTGTTTTTCTTTAATACTTGCAGTTCGATAGCGGCAGTTGGCCAAAGATCTGAAACATTCAAAAGGATTGTTTTACTCTTAATCCAAAGCACAAAAACAGAAACAAACGAAAGTAATAGTGGAGGAGATTGTACAATTACTTTTTTAGGTGTTTTGGCAAACAATAAATAAAAAAACAAAGTACTGGAAAACGACAATGTCGAGACAATTCGTTTAAAGATGTTCGAACTATTACTCGGATAGATCCAAAGTCGTTTTAAGGTAATATTCTGGATTTTTTCGGTAACAGAAAACCGGCCTTTGTATTCCGGAAATAACTCGCCTTTTGGATAATTTGGAAGAGGAGAAATTACCGAAACTTCATAACCATTTTGATCCAATTTTAAAGCCAGTTGTTCTATTCTATTGGCCGCTGCACCTTTTTCGGGTGGATAATAGTTTGATATGATTAGAATATCCTTCATTATTTTTTAGCCAATAAAATTGAAATAATTCGTTCAGATGCTTTTCCATCCCATAAATCCGGAACACCACTTTTCTTGGGACCATTTTTTAAAAATGAACCGTATACTTTTTGTAAATTTTCTAATGACGTTCCAACAATAGTATTTGAACCAATGGTCTCGGTTTCAGGACGCTCAGTATTATTTCGCATGGTAAAACAAGGAATTCCCATTACAGTTGTTTCCTCAGAAATACCACCGCTATCCGTAATAACGGCAAAACTGTTTTGTATTAAATACATGAAATTCAGGTAGCTTTGTGGAGCAACAAAGAGGATATTTTTAAACTTAGCTGAGCTTTCACTTAAGATAGCCTGTGTTCTGGGATGAATAGGAAACAATATTTTTTTGTTATTTGCCAAATCATCAATTCCATGTAGTAAAGCAATAAGAGAAGAAACTTCATCTACATTTCCCGGACGATGTAAGGTTAGAACAATGTAGTTTTTTTCACTAAGCTGATGTTCTTCCCAAAAATCCGGAGCCGAAATTCTATTGATGTTTTGGTATAAAGTATCGATCATAACATTTCCTACAAAATGCACGTTTTCAGGATTTGATCCTAGTTTTAATAAATTTTCTGAGGCGGATTTGGAGGTCGTAAAAAAGTAATCCGTAATGCTGTCTGTCAGCATTCTATTGATTTCTTCCGGCATTGTTAAATCTCCGGAACGAATTCCCGCTTCAACGTGTGCTACTCTTGTATGACATTTTTTAGCCACAATCGAACAAGCCATCGTCGAGTTTACGTCGCCAACAACCAAAACTAAATCAGTTGGATTTTGAAGTAATTCTTTCTCAAAAGCAATCATAATTGCGGCAGTTTGTTCGGCCTGAGAGCCGCTTTTTACTTCCAGATTTACATTTGGTTTTGGAATATTTAATTCTTCGAAAAAGGTATCACTTAAGTTTTTATCGTAATGCTGCCCTGTGTGAACCAAACGAAAGGAAACATCAAAACCTTGATTTTGCTTGTCTTTTATAGCATTAATAAGGGGTGCTATTTTTATAAAATTAGGTCTTGCACCTGCGATTAGGGTGATTTTCATGGGACTATTAGATTCTTTCTAAAAACATTCTTTCGGCAAAAGTAAAGTTTAAATTGGAATTTAATCAGAATGGAATAATTTCTTAAATAATGAACTGTGAATTTGCTTATTTTTTATAACTAATTTTCACTCTTTCATTTCCGTCTTCTTTTTTCTCCGTTAATTCATCTAAATAGGAAAAAACCAATTCGATATTTTTATCCTGATTTTCTAACTTCTTTTGAATCTGAAGAATATCCACTTTAATTTCAGCTGTATCCAGCAGCATTTCTCTCACTTTGGTGAAAATGCGCATGATCTGAATATTGGTTTGAATGGCTTTATCGCTTTTTAGAACGCTAGATAACATCATTACCCCATGTTCAGTGAAAACAAAAGGTAATTTTCTGCTTCCGCCCCAACTTGAAGTCGCAATTTGCGACTTCAAGTTTTCAAATTCGTTTTCAGTAAGTTGAAACATGAAATCTTTAGGAAAGCGAGATAAATTTCTTTTTACCTGTTCATTTAATCTTTTTGTTTCCACATCATAAAGCAGCGCCAAATCACTATCCAACATCACTTTTTGATTGCGGATATAATATATTTTATTAGAAATAGTTTCTTCAGAAAGTAAAGATTGATCTTCCATAAGTTTTCATTAAAAAAAACAAATGTAAGATTTTATTTATATTTAAAGACAAGATTTGAATTGTTTTAATTTTCCACTTTTACTTCTGTCTAAAACTGTTTTTCGGGTAAAGCTGAAAGTTAGATTAGGTTCTAAATATACCGTAATTGCCTTTTCTATTTTTTCAATTTGAGATGCATTTAATTCAATATCACTTACATACTCGATTTCAAAAGAATCTAATTGCATTTGTTTGATAATAAATTCTTTAACGTTTCCATCGTCTTCAATAATGCTTTTGGTTACATAATAAAAGGTTAAGCCCGGTGCTTTTTTTCCGCTTGGTAAGAGAGCAATATCATTGGTCCTTCCAATAAGTTTTTTTAGAATGGGTTTCTGCGGAGTACTTTTTTCATCCAGAATTCCGATATCGCCAATATCATATCTGATAAAGGGATGTGCCTTATTGAACAAAGATGTAATCACAATCCTGCCTTCTTTTCCATAGGGAAGAATCTGATTGTTTTCATCTAAAATTTCTACAAAAAGTGTTTCTGAATTGACCTGCCATTCGCCTTTTAAGTTTTCAAAAGCAATCAAATCGAGTTCTGAAGCGCCGTATTCATTGATAACTGGAATTCCGAATTGTTTTTCTAAAAGTTTTTTATCGGATTCGAAAAGCATTTCCGAAGTAACAAAACAAGCTTTTAAAGAGGGACAAACTTCTTTTAAGATAAGATTTTTTTGCTCTAAATACTTAGCAAATAAAACAATCGAACTCGTGTAACCGTTGATATAATCAAATTTTTTAGTTTTGAATTTTTGCAAAAACTTTTCCAGAACGCCATCAGATAAATCGAAAACCGGAAATCGGAAACGATGAGTCAGAAAATCTTTAATTCGTTCTTTATAATATCCTGTAAAATTCATCGGAATACCATAGAATCGAGCCTGATACGAGCGATTAAAATCGATATCGTACCAGCCAAAACGCATAAAAATGGAAGTCCAGGTCAGGGAATGGCAATGTTTATCTTTGGCAAAAACAAAAGGAGTTCCACTGGATCCGGAAGTTTTGTTGAGGTACACATTTTTTAAGGTGTAGCCTTTTGAAAGCCTTTCTTCCAGTGGTTTTTGTAAATTTTGTTTGTTAAGGATGGGTAAATTTTCCCATTCCAATTTAGTATTACCTCCAGCCAATTCCTGATAGAAAGAATTGTTTTTCAAATGAAAAGCTACGATTTCTTCTTTTCTGTTCTGAAGAAAATGTGTATACTGTTCTTCCGATAAATTTCGGATTTCATCCAATTGCGTTTTGGCTTTCTTTATCGGAAAACCATTTAATTGCAGCGAAATATCGAAAAGAGAAATCATTTGAAGAGCTAATTTTCGTCAAAAATAATACTATCAAATTACTAACAGAGAACAATCAACAACTTTTTAAGATTTAATTATTTTTTACGTGTAAAAGCAATTATTTTTGCACCACAACTAAATACAACTACACCATGACAATTTTACTATTGGGATCGGGCGGAAGAGAACATGCTTTTGCCTGGAAAATGACTCAGAGTCCGCTTTGCGAAAAACTTTTTGTTGCACCTGGAAATGCTGGAACGTCGGCAATTGCTACAAATGTTGCAATGTCTCCAACAGATTTTGATGCAATCAAAGCATTTGTAATTCAGGAGAATGTAAAAATGGTAGTCGTAGGCCCGGAAGATCCTTTGGTTAAAGGGATTTACGATTATTTTAAAAACGACGAGAGCTTACAACATATTCCGGTTATTGGGCCATCAAAATTGGGAGCTCAGTTAGAAGGAAGTAAAGAGTTTGCTAAAGAGTTTTTAATGAAACATAATATTCCAACTGCTGCTTACGACAGTTTTACGGCTGAAACGGTAGAGAACGGATGTGCTTTTTTAGAAACATTACAACCTCCATACGTTTTAAAGGCTGATGGTTTGGCTGCAGGAAAGGGAGTTTTGATTATTCAGGATTTAGAAGAAGCTAAAACAGAATTGAGAAACATGCTGGTTCACGAAAAATTCGGAGCAGCGAGTTCAAAAGTGGTAATCGAAGAATTTTTGGACGGAATTGAATTAAGCTGTTTTGTTTTGACTGATGGGAAAAGCTATAAAATCCTTCCAACAGCAAAAGATTACAAACGTATTGGTGAAGGCGATACAGGTTTAAATACAGGTGGAATGGGAGCTGTTTCTCCGGTTCCTTATGTTGACGCTGTTTTGATGGAAAAAATTGAAACACGTATCGTAAAACCAACTATCGAAGGATTTCAGAAGGATGGAATTGAGTATAAAGGATTCGTATTTATTGGTTTGATCAATGTAAAAAATGAACCGATTGTAATTGAGTACAACGTAAGAATGGGAGATCCTGAGACTGAAGTGGTAGTACCGAGATTAGAATCTGATTTAGTGGAATTGTTTCTTTCGGTAGCCAATCAAAAATTAGATACATTCGAATTAAAAGTTGATCCAAGAAGTGCAACTACCATTATGGTGGTTTCTGGTGGATATCCTGAAGAATTTGAAAAAGGAAAAGTAATTAGCGGTTTAGAAAATATTGAAGATTCTATTGTTTTTCATGCAGGTACAAAATTAGAAAACGATAGTATCGTGAGTAATGGAGGACGTGTATTAACGGTAACTTCTTATGGAGACGATTTCCAACAGGCCATAAAAAAATCTTATCAAAACATAGATAAACTAAGCTTTGATAAGATGTATTTTAGAAAAGATATCGGCTTCGACTTACTTTAAAAAAGAGTGAGCCGTAGTATCTTGGTTTTCTGTTCCGGCATCATCAAAAATGCGTAATTGTTTAATCCAATAAACGATTGCGCATGAACAGATGATCATAAAAATCCAGTTGATAGTATTAGCACCAAACCATGTAACAAGTTCCAAACGACGTAAAAAATCAAGCGGTGCGAATAAAATGTTAACGAATAAGTACTGTATTCCTTCAAAAAAAGCTGTCATAATTTTATAAAATTATATGTTATTTATTGTTGTGTAACGCATTGAAACCAGAAGTCTGTTAGCAGAATCTTTTTTCAACTTGTTGTTTTTCCTTTTTAAACAAGTATTATATTTACAATCACAAAAGTATAAAATATCCTTATGATAACAAGTGTTTTTAAAAAATCTACACCATTAAATTATTCATTGGTCGTAATTTTAATACTGGTTTTCTTTTTTTTGTTTCAAATTCAGGAACCTTCCTGGATAACATCTTATTTTTTGGCATTCCAAAAAGTGAGCTTGTTGTGCTTTATTTTGGCCTCATTTTTCCTGATAAATTTTATCGTAAAAAAGAACGGACTCAGTAAAGACAATGGATACGCGATATTTTTTTACTTATTGTTTCTATTGTTTTTCCCCACAATATTCAACAATTCCAATGTAATATATGGTAACTTTTTTATACTTCTGGCACTTCGAAGATTGATTTCGCTGCAGTCGTTGAAAGCTTCTAAAGAAAAAATATTTGATGCATCATTTTGGATTTTAATAGCTTCTTTGTTTCAATTTTGGTGTATTCTTTTCCTGATTTTAGTTTTTATCTCGATAGTTTTCCATGTTTCCAGAGATTATAGAAACTGGATTTTACCTTTTATAGCACTTGTGGCAGTGTCCATAATCTTTTTATTGGTCTCTTTAATTTTCCATATCGACATCACAGATTTTTTTCAGGAACGTGCCGTAATCGATTTTAATATTGATTATTTTAAGAGCAATTATGAAAATGGAGCACTTTCAATCTATGTGGCTGTAGCCTTATTTTTTGTAGTTTCGATGCTGACCACATTATCAAATCGACCACAAATAGTGCATTCTTCATACAAAAAAGTAGTAGCTTGTTTCTTTATTGCAGCCTTTGTTTATATTCTATCGCCGGATAAAAGTAACGATTTGCTCTTTTTTAGTGTTGCGCCTTTGACGATCATGGCAGCAAGTCATGTAGAGTATATGCAACAAAAACTCAATAACGAAATTGTTTTTTATGTATTGATTTTGTGCAGTTTATTTACATTTTTTTCTCAATTATAATTTACTTCCATAAGCAAGATCTCCGGCATCGCCAAGACCCGGAACGATATAATTTTTTTCATTTAGCTTTTCGTCTAAAGAAGCGACCCATAAATGACAGTTTTCCGGAAGATTTTCTTCCAGAAAAGCAACACCCTCTGGCGCAGCAATAACTACAACAATATGAATCTCTTTTGGAGTGGCATTTTGAATTAGCTTTTCGTGAACAGCAACAATCGACTGACCCGTTGCCAACATTGGATCAAGAAGTAAAACAGTCTTGTCGTTTATGTTTGAAACAGCTTGGTATTCAACCCGAATTTCGAATTCGGCATCGTTATTTGGATGGTATCGGCAAGCCGAAACAAAACTATTCTCGGCATGGTCAAAGTAATTTAAAAAACCGTTATGCAACGGTAAACCAGCTCTTAAAATGGAACATAAAACTAAATCACTCTCTATTTCAGTCGTATTTTTAATGCCAAGCGGAGTTTGAATTTCAACATTTTTATAAGCCAGATCCTTACTCAGTTCATAAGCCATAATTTCGCCAATTCGTTCAATATTTCTTCGGAAACGCATGCTGTCGTTCTGAACATTAACATTTCTGATTTGGCCTAAAAAGTGATTTAATACGCTGTTATTTTTGGAGATATAATGAATTTTCATACTGAATTTTTAGAATTATGGATAGATTGTAGTGCAATAACGAAAAATTAATCGTTTTCTTCACACCATAAAAGTATAAAAAGTATCTTTGTGTCTCTAATAAATAAAGACATGTTTTCAAAATTAGCATATTCTGTTTTCGAACAAAGCATCAAAGATTATCACCAATTTGATAATGTTGATCAACCTATAAACAATCCTTACCCAAAGGATAAGTTTGAGCATTTATTGTATTTAAAAAACTGGATTGACACTGTTCAATGGCATTTTGAGGATATTATCCGTGATCCGCAAATTGATCCGGTAGCGGCGCTGACTTTAAAAAGAAGAATTGATGCCTCAAACCAGGAACGTACAGATATGGTGGAATACATTGACAGCTACTTTTTGCAAAAATACAGCGATGTAAAAGTAAAAGATGGTGCAAAAATCAATTCCGAAAGTCCTGCATGGGCTTTTGATAGATTGTCTATTTTAGCGTTAAAAATTTATCACATGCATGAAGAAGCTACTCGTGCTGAAGCTTCACAAGAGCACAGAGATAAATGTCAGGAGAAATTAAATGTACTTTTAGAACAAAGAAGTGACTTATCGACTGCAATTGATGATTTATTGACTGACATTGAAAATGGAGATAAATTCATGAAAGTGTACAAACAAATGAAAATGTACAATGACGATGAATTGAATCCTGTTTTATATCAAAATAAAAAATAAATTTTTAGATTAATTTTTGTCTATGATAACAATTGAAACATTAAAAAAGCTCAAAGAGTCAGAAGACAAAGTTGAATTTAAAAAAGGTGAAGGAGGTAATATATCCTATGATGGTGGTTCTAAACCAAAACCGAGCGATAGACGAAGGTGTATTTTAGGATATATTACTGCTTTATGTAATGAAGGTGGAGGATATTTAGTTATTGGAATGACTGATAATTATCCACATGAAGTAGTGGGCACTCAGCAGAATTTGGGATCAATAGGTGAACTTGAATCTAAAGTATATACCGATACAGGAATTCGTCCAAAAATATATGAACTCTATGAAGGTTCTAAAAGAGTATTAGTAATAGAAGTGCCATGTAGACCAGCTGGAAAGGTTTTTAAATTTGAAGATGTTGCTTTAATGAGAGTTGGTGAAGAATTGAAACCAATGTCAGATGAAGTTTATTTAAAAATTGTTCAGGAACAAGAACCTGATTTTTCACAGCAAATATGCGAAGGTTTAACAATTTCTGATTTGGATGACAAAGCCACGTTATTGCTGAAAGAAAAATATTCTATTAAACAAAACAATCCACAGTTTAAGTTATTACCAAACGAACAGATTCTTTCTGATCTCGATCTTTTAAAAAAAGGTAAGCTAACTAATGCCGCATTAATTCTGTTAGCAAAAAAAGAAACGTTACAAGAAAGGCTGCCACAAGCTAAAGTAATGTTAGAATATAGAAATTCGGAAAGCCAAATTCCTTTCGACAACAGAATAGAATTTGTAGAACCTTTTTTTATTTTAATAGATGAATTATGGAAAACTATTAATTTAAGAAATGGTAGTTTTCCTATTCAGGATGGCGCATATATTTTTAATATTCCTTACTTTAATGAAGAAGTAATTCGTGAATCTATTAATAACGCAATTTCACATCGTGATTATAAGAGAACTTCAGAAATTGTAATTAAACAGTTTCCCCATAGACTTGATGTTATTAATGCTGGTGGTTTTCCTGCAGGAGTGACTCTAGATAATTTAATAAAAATACCAAGCACCCCAAGAAATAGATTATTGGCAGATATTTTGCAAAAAACAGGAATTGTTGAACGTTCAGGACAAGGAGTTGACAAGATATATTATAATACTCTTTCTGAAGGTAAAGCAGAACCTGACTATTCAAAATCGGATAACTTTCAAGTAAATCTCAAACTTTCTGCAATAATAGAAGATCGTGCCTTTGCTTTATTTATTGATTCAATACAAAAAGAGCTTCCTGAAAGTGAAAGGCTTTCAGTTCTTGAAATAGTTACTTTGAATAAAATTAAAAATGGTATTCAAAAAAGTGAACTCGATTTAGAACAAATAAATCAGCTTTTACAGAAAAAGCTGATTGAGAAGAGGGGTAAGACTAATGCAATCTTTTATATCTTATCTAAAGATTACTATGATTTTACGGATGAAAAAGCAAAATATTATAGCCTGCAAGAGATAGATGATGATCAGGTTTTGGGTACAATTTTACAGTTTTTAAGAAAAGAAGAAAAGGCAAAAATGAAAGACTTTGTAGGTCTTTTTGAAAATAAATTATCCAGAAAGCAAGTAAGATTTCGAGTGGATAAATTAGTTTCAAACAAAATTCTTGAACAAGAAGGTGAAGGTTCTGGTTCAACATATAAATTAAGTCAAGAATATATAAAAGAGATACAAGTAATATCTGAAGCATTAAATATAGGCATGAAAGAAATGAATAAAAAACGTAATAAAAGCATAGAAATGGCCAAAGAAAGGCCAAAGAAAAGTCGTTAAATTGTTGAAAACCATTCTTTTTTGTTCATAAGTATGCTTTAAAGTATTGATTTATAAGTGCTTTTTTCAAACTGAAATGGCCAAAGAATGGCCAAAAAACACTACTTTTTTAAAATATTTCACCACTTTTTAATTTTAAATCGAGAAAAATTGTCCAATACAATAAAGCATATAGCCGTCATGAGACTATCCGCAATGGGAGATGTAGCCATGATGGTTCCTGTTTTACGCACTTTTGTGAAGCAGTATCCAACGGTTAAAATCACCGTTATTTCACGACCGTTTTTTAAACCATTTTTTGAAGGAATCCCGAATCTTGAGTTTTTTGCTTTTGATGAAAAGCAGCGTCACAAAGGATTTGCAGGGCTACTTAGATTATACAGTGATGTAAAAAAACTCAAAATCGATGCTTTTGCAGACCTTCATAATGTTCTGAGATCCAAAATTGTAAGTCTCCTTTTTGCTTTAAGCGGAAAAAAAAGAGCCACAGTGGACAAAGGACGTGAAGGTAAAAAAGAATTAACCCGTGCCGAGAATAAAATTTTTGCACAATTGCCAACCATGTTTGAAAGGCATGCAAAAGTATTTGAAAAACTTGGTTTTCCTTTAGACATATCAAATCCTGAATTCCCGCAAAAAGCAAAATTAAGCCCGGATATTTTAGAAATTATTGGCGATCAGAATCAAAAATTAATTGGGATTGCACCCTTCGCACAATACAATTCCAAAGTATATCCACAAGATTTAATGCAGGAAGTAATTGCAAAATTGACGGAAAATAAAACGTATACCATTTTACTTTTTGGTGGAGGAAAGAAAGAAATTGAAATCCTGGATTCGTTTGCACAATCCTTTGAAAATGTAGTTAATGTGGCTGGAAAAATTAAATTTCAACAGGAATTACAACTCATTAGTAATTTAGACGTAATGCTTTCTATGGATTCCGGAAATGCACATATTGCGGCAATGCAGGGAGTAAAAGTCATTACACTTTGGGGTGCTACACATCCGTATGCGGGATTTTTACCATTCGGACAAACAATGGAAAATGCTTTGGTTTCGGACAGAAATCAATATCCTAAATTACCAACATCTGTTTATGGAAACAAAATCGTTGAAGGTTATGAAGACGCTATGAGATCGATTTCGCCCGAAGATATAGTCAAGAAGATTCAATTAAGCATATAATCCATTTAAATCATAAAGAAAGTAGCCAACTGTTTTCTTTTTGTTTTTATTAGCAACGATTACAACAAAATGATTTTCTTTTTCTGTAGACAATAAAATGTGCTCAAAATCTTCCGTTGAATTTCTGTAGATTTTGTGCACCAATTGTGACTCTTTAATTTTGTTCGATAGTATTTTAGCCGCTTTTAATTTGCTTATGTAGGGCCAGATATTAAAAGTATTCTTCTCAGAAACATTTATTTCAGTCATTTTACCAATCATTGTTGCACTATATTTTTCTTTGGTAAGCAATTTGGGACCTTTTTTATTTTGTTGTTTCTTAATTATAAAGTAGATACAAAAAAGAACTGTTATTACAAAAAGTGCTATAAATGATAAACGAAGTAAGTGATGTATTGTCATAATATTTAAGATTTAAACGTGTTGACAAATTCGATTTAGCGCTACATATCTACACAAAAACATATGAGATTGTGATTGCTATAATTTTACCTCTAATATAATAAAAATTCAGCAATATTTTATCGAAAAAATGCTTTTATTGTAATTGTAATTAGAGCCAAATTTTTTCATCCCGGCATCTGCTATAAATATAACTTTTTAGATTCGAAATTGTGACTTGATAATTTGGTGCTTCATAACCAAATCGTTCGTGTTCCATTTGTTCTTTTTCGACAGCATCGCAGCCTTTTATAACTTCTTTAAGCATATCCAGCATGGCGAGTTCTTTATTGTTTGTCTTCTGAAATTTAAATTCTATAAGTTCATCCTGAAGTTCTTCACAATATTCCACAAGTTTTTCAACTTCAGGTTCCTCTAGAAGATATTCTTTATTTTTAAAAATTTCCTGTACAGATTTCATAACGTAAATTTTAAGTTCCAAATTCAAATTTTACAAAGATTGCTAATAATTATAAAACAAAAAAAATTCCAAATCCCAATTGTAAGTTTGGGATTTGGAATTTGAATATTTTGAGATTTTAACGATTAAACATCATCATAATCTACATAAATAGACTCTGAAGTAGGATGTGCCTGGCAGGTTAAAATTAAACCTTCAGCAATTTCGCTATCCGTTAAAATCGAGTTTTTAGTCATTTCAGCACTTCCGGAAGTTACACGAGCCAGACAGCTGCTGCAAATTCCTCCCTGACAAGAGTATGGCGCGTCGATTCCTTGTTTTAAAGCGGCATCAAGGATGGTTTGCTTTTGAGACATTTCGAATGTAACTTCGTCATCATCAACCAAAACCGTAATTTTTGTATGTCCTTCTAAGGAAGTATTGATTTTATTTTCCTGAGTAGAAGAAGTAAAAAGTTCAAATTTAATTGCGGATTCTTTTACATTCTTTTCCTTTAAAATTGCCGAAACCGTATCGATCATTTCTTCAGGACCACACAAGAAAAATTTGTCAAATTGTAATTCTTTGTGTTTGTTATTCAGTACAAAATTTACTGCCGATTTATCAATTCTTCCAAACAAAGCATTTTCAGCCTTAGCCTGACTAAAAACATAATGGATGAAAAAACGGCCTACGTACTGTAATTGTAAATCGTGTAGTTCCTGATGGAAAATAGTATCTTCAGGAGTTTTGTTTCCATAAACCAATACAAATGAACTTTTTGGCTCACTTTTTAAAACCGATTTAATAATAGAAAGTACCGGAGTAATTCCGCTTCCGGCCACAAAAGCCGCATAGTTTTTTTGTCTTTCAGCATCTGGCTCAAAAGTAAATTTTCCTTCCGGATGACCTACTTCAAGAACATCTCCAGCCTTAAGTTTCGTATTGGCAAATTGAGAAAACAAACCATTTTTTACTGCTTTTACAGCAATGCGTAATTCGCTGCTTTCCGGTGCAGAACAAATAGAATAAGCACGACGAATCTCTTGGTTATCAAGAGTTAGTTTTAAATTTATGTATTGTCCGGCTATAAATTTATAGTCTGATTTTAGTTCTTCGGGAACATTAAAAAGTACAGAAACAGCATCAGCAGTTTCGCGTTTTACCTCTTTAATTATTAGTTTTAAGAATGAAGGCATGATTGTATTTTTTATGCAAAAGTAGCAAACGACAGTTAATTGACAGGCACTAAACGATTATTTTTAACTTTTTTTGTAACGTTTTCTTACATTTGATCACATACTAGAAAACTCAAAACAAATAACCATGATTAAAAAGTTTATTTATCTGGAATGGAAAGCCTTTGTTAGATCTGCATCATTCGGCACAAGTGTCGTGATGAAAGTTTTATTAGGTTTTTTAATGGTCTATTTTTCCTTGCTTTTTGTTGGAGCTGGAATAGGAGCATTCTATATTTTAAAAAAAATGAAACTGGAGCCTCTGGTGACAATCAACCAATTTTTGATTTATTATTTTCTTTTCGATCTGGTAGTTCGTTTATTGATGCAGGCAATTCCGGTTTTGAATATTAAACCATTATTGATTCTACCGTTCAGAAAACCGACCATTGTTCATTTTTCATTAGGCAAAACAGCATTGTCTTTTTTCAATTGGGTTCATGCACTGTTTTTTATTCCTTTTTCAATAGTGTTAGTTTTAGAAGGGTATGATCTTTTGGGAGTTATCTTCTGGTTTTTAGCGGCATTCTCCTTAATTTATATCAACAATTTTTTGAATATTATTCTAAGTAATATCGACAAGTTGTTTGTTGTTTTTGTTGGAGCAATTATCGCTTTAGGAGCCGCTCAGTATTATAAACTCTTTGATATTACCAGTTTTACAACGCCAATTTTCCAAGGTTTTTATGCAACAAAAGGATTGTTTTTGATTCCTGCTTTGATTCTGATAGGGCTCTATCTGTTTACTTTCAAATATTTCAAGAATAATTTGTTTTTAGATGCAGGACTTTCGCAAAAAGAAGATATCGCTACCACTGAAAATCTTTCGTGGCTGAATCAATTCGGGACTTTAGGAACCTTTCTTAAAAACGATATCAAATTGATTAAGAGAAACAAAAGATCAAAAACGACTCTGGTAATGAGTTTTATCTTTTTGTTTTACGGACTTATCTTTTTCGGAAACAAACAACAGCCCGAGGTGATGACCATCTTTGCCGGAATATTTGTTTCTGGTGGATTCTTATTTGTCTTCGGACAATTTGTACCGAGTTGGGATAGTTCGTATTACCAATTAATGATGACGCAGAATATTCCGTATCGCGGATACATAACGTCAAAATGGTGGCTGATTGTTATTGCTACTTTCATCTCTACAATACTGGCGTCTTTTTATCTTTTCTTTGGATGGCAAATTTATTTAACGGTTGTTGTTGGAGCAATTTACAATATAGGAGTCAATTCGCATCTGGTACTTTTGGGCGGTGCTTTTACAAAAACGCCAATTGATTTGAGTTCGGCGGGAGGGGCCTTTGGAGATAAAAAAGCGTTTAATGTTAATGCAATGCTACTGACATTACCAAAGATATTAGTGCCTTTAGGACTTTATGGAATCGGATTGTATTTAGGGAACAAAACCATAGGATTAGCACTTGTAGCCGGTGCCGGAGTTTTAGGTTTTGCTTTTAAAGAAAAAGTATTTTCACTGATCGAAAAAAGATATAAAATAGAGAAGTACAGCACTATAAGCGCTTATAAACAAAAAAACTAATTAGTTAATTAGATAATGTGTCAATTAGAAAATTGATAGCATATAATTGGAAATCAATTAAATTAACGATTAATCAAATCAACAATTAAACTTTCAAAAATGATACAAGTAAACCAACTTTCAAAAAAATATAACGATACAACAGTTTTAAACATAAACAATCTTGAAATTCCAAAAGGGCAGAGCTTCGGATTAGTAGGAAATAACGGGGCAGGAAAAACCACTTTTTTCAGCTTGTTACTCGATTTGATTCAGCCTTCAACCGGAAATATAGTAAACAACAATATTCAGGTGAATGCAAACGAGCACTGGAAATCCTTCACAGGATCTTTTCTCGATGAAAGTTTTTTGATTGGGTATTTAACTCCTGAGGAATATTTTTATTTTATTGGGGATTTACGCCACCAGAACAAAGCCGATATTGATGCCTTATTACAGCAGCATGAAGAGTTTTTTAACGGAGAAATCCTGAACAACAAAAAATATTTGAGAGATTTATCTAAGGGAAATCAGAAGAAAGTAGGTATCATTGCTACACTTATCGGTAACCCTGAAGTTGTTATTTTAGATGAACCTTTTGCAAATCTGGATCCGACAACGGTAAGCCGATTAAAAAAGATTATTAAAGATTTGGCAGATAATCCAAACGTTACTGTGCTGGTTTCCAGTCATGATTTGCAGCATACCGTAGAGGTTTGTGACCGAATAGTAGCCTTAAATAAAGGAGAAATTGTAAAAGATATTCAAACTTCAAAAGAAACCTTACAAGAACTGGAGTTGTTTTTTGCAGTATAAGTTTCTATATTTCAAAAAGAAGCGTATTTTTACAAGTCAATATACTAAAAATCCTTTTTAGAAGTTAATTGATATAAACTCTTTTCTATTGAAAAAGAATATTCTTAAATATAGTTTTTTTATTGTTTTTTTATTCTTTTTGATAGCCTGTTCTACCAAGAAAAATAATTTTTTGGCCAGAAATTCCCATGCGCTAAGTACAAAATATAACATTCTGTACAATGGCGGAATTGGTCTTGACAAAGGATTAAAGGCTGTTCATGCGAATAATCAGGATAACTTCTGGAAAATGCTTCCGATCGAAAAGATGCAGTTTGATGAGAATTTTTCACAAGGGGATAAACCCAAAAATGCTGATTTCGAAAAGGCGGAGACCAAGGCCACAAAAGCGATTCAGAAGCATTCCATGAATATTGGAGGAAGAGAGCGAAATTCACAAATAGACGAAGCATATTTAATGCTTGGGAAAGCCAGATACTACGATCAGAGGTTTATTCCGGCTTTGGAGGCATTCAATTATATTTTGTACAAATACCCAAACAGCAGTAATATTTATACAGCGAAAATCTGGCGCGAGAAAACCAATATGCGTTTAGGTAATGATGCTATTGCGGTAAAAAATATCAATCTGCTCTTAAAAAATACAGATCTGAACAAGCAGACATTTTCGGATGCGAATGCTTTATTGGCAGAAGCGTATTTAAATTTGGAAAAAAAGGACAGTGCAGTTGCTAAACTTAAAATCGCTGAGGAGTTTACCAGAATAAATGAAGACCGTGCACGTTACCGTTTTATCTTAGGTCAGATGTATCAGGAAGCCGGGATAAGAGACAGCGCCTTCTATTACTATGACGGTGTAATTGACATGAACAGAAAAGCGGATCGAAAATACATGATGCATGCCTATGCAAAAAAGGCGCAAATGTTTGATTATAAAAATGGAGATCAGGATTTGTTTTTAGAAATGTACAATAAGTTAGTGGCAGATCGTGAAAACAGACCTTATCTGGATGTTTTATTTTATGAAATGGGA
Source organism: Flavobacterium sp. UGB4466 (assembly GCF_903469665.1). Classification (GTDB taxonomy): domain Bacteria; phylum Bacteroidota; class Bacteroidia; order Flavobacteriales; family Flavobacteriaceae; genus Flavobacterium; species Flavobacterium lipolyticum. The sequence goes on from NZ_CAGKLC010000005.1 coordinate 20,710, forward strand.
GTCTTCTTTGATAAAAATGAGGAGCAACAGGATGCTTTGGTTTTCTACAATAAGTCATTGGGAAGAAAATCAAAAGACCCTTACTTGGTAGCGTCGACTTATAGAAATATTGGCGACATGTATTTTAAGAATACCAACTACACTATCGCTGCCAAATATTATGACAGTACGTTAGTAAAATTAGATCCTAAATCCAGAGAGTTTGCTTTTATTGAAAAAAACAGAAAAAATCTGGACAACGTTATCAAGTACGAAGCAATTGCAAAACGTAACGATAGTATCATAAAAGTATATGGTTTGTCTCCGACTGACAGAAAAAGTTATTTTAATGATTATATCGCTGTTCTCAAAGAAAAAGACGAGGAGAAACGAATTTTAGAAGAAAAAGAAAAGGAAAAACTGGCCAATATCGATCGTAATACAAATGCTAATGGAGGACCAACAGCGGTTAATCCTCAGTCAGTTGGAACGGCTAATCCCGGAATAGGAGCATTTAATCCGCCGCCAGGAAATGAAACGGCAAGTACCGGTACCAGTACTTTTTATTTTTACAATCCTACCACAGTTGCTTACGGAAAATTACAGTTTAAGAAATTATGGGGTAATAGAGTTTTAGAAGGCAACTGGAGATTGGCCGCTGCGAAATCAGCCAATAATGCCGCATTAAATGATACTTTAAATAAAAATGCGGCAAATACTCTCAAAGATTCTATAGTTATTGAAAAATATACTACAGATTTCTACGAAAAACAGCTCCCTCAAACACAAGCTGCAATCGATAGTATTGGTGTAGAACGTAATTTTGCGTACTATCAATTAGGACTTATTTACAAAGAAAAATTTAAGGAATATAATCTGGCGAGTGACAAACTGGAACAATTATTAAAAAATAAGCCGGAAGAAAAATTGATTTTACCGGCGATGTATAACTTGTACAAAATATATCAAATTACAAATCCTGCGCGCGCCGAAAGGATAAAATCAGATATTACAAACAATTATCCGACTTCACGATACGCTCAAATTTTGAACAATACCAATGCGGGCGATTTAGCATCACCGGATAAAGAGTACCAAAAATGGTATAAATTGTTTCAGGAGGAGCAGTTTGATACCGTCTTAGATAATATTGACAATCTGATCAATCAATATTCAGGTGATGAAATTGTTTCTAAGTATGAATTGTTAAAAGCCAATACCTTAGGAAAAGTAAATGGTTTAACCGCATACAAAAAAGGTTTAGAATCAGTTGCCGATAATTATCCAAACAGTGATGAAGGAAAAAATGCGCGCGAGATTTTAGAAAAGCAAATACCAGTTTTAGAAAAACTTGATTTTACTTCAGTTGACAGTAAAAACTGGAAAATTGTATATGTAGTTGCTAATAACGACACTAAAACCCGTCAAAAGATTGAAGAAGCGATCAGAGTCTTTTTATTAGTTGAAAATTATGAGAGATTGACAACTTCTTTTGATAAATACAATAGAACTGAAAGTTTTGTGGTGATTCACGGTTTAAAATCAGAGGCATACGCCAGAGATATTTCAGGAGTTTTTAGAGATGATAAAAAGTATAAAATACCGAATCCCGCAATTATCATATCGAGTGATAATTACAAATTGATTCAAATTAAGAAAAACCTCGATACCTACTTAGCCCCCAAAACACCATAATCATGTTTGATAAAGTAAAAAAAAACGGAACAGAACTTTTAGGAAAAACGAATCGAATAGTTGAAGGAACCTCTATTGTAGGAGACATTGTTGCTAAAGACGATTTTAGACTGGACGGAGAATTGATAGGAAATTTTACTTCGCAGGGCAAACTGGTTATAGGAGCCTCCGGCATTGTAAAAGGCGAAATTGTTTGTAATAATGCTGATATTGAAGGCGTATTTCAGGGAAAAATTAAAGTTTTAGAAGTCCTTAATATAAAAGCATCGGCACAGATTCATGGAGAAGTTGCCATAGGAAAACTGTCTATTGAACCAGGCGCAAATTTTACCGCTACCTGTACCATGTTAGCTCATACTAAAGATGTAACCCTAAAAGATGGAAAAGGAACCGAACAAAAACAAAAGGAACAAGTGGCTTCCGCTCATTAATATTCCCGTTCAAATGGGGATTATTATTTTTTTATTTTCCTATTTTGGTACCTGGCTGGATGAAAATCATCCCAGTCCAAAATTAGATTACAACACCATTTTTGTCATGATTGGAGTTGGATTGGCTTTGTACAATGTAATTCGTCAAGTTAACGAAATCAATAAAACAAAGTAAATCATCTTTTAAACGGCTTGAAATAAATATTGCATCTTTGCAAAAAAAAAATTCAAATGCTTTTAAAAAATTACAAACCCATTTTATATTTATTCTTTTTTGCTTTGGCGGCTTACTTATTGCACAAAGCACTTTTTTCAGTTTTAGAAATTAATACCCAAAACTTTTATTATAGTACAGCCTTTTTGTATTTGATTTTTTTCGCACTGTCGGCATTTTTATACCTTATATTATTAGTAGTAAAAAAGAAGAATTTTGAAATTGTCGGAATGGCTTTCCTGTTCGGGACCGCCAGCCAAATGTTATTGGCCTATTTAATTTTAAGACCGATTTTGGAAAACAAAAGTGGCGAGATAGTGGTTGAAAAAATCAATTTTTTTATAACATTTATTTTGTTTTTGTTATTTCAGACGCTTTTAACTGTCCGATTATTAAATGAAAAGCATTAAAATGGGGATTATGCAAAAGAAGGTTCAAAAATAATTTTTCATATCCTTTTGAATATTAATAAAAAATGTACCTTTGCACCAAATTTTAGAAACGTAAAAAATAAGATTTTTAACAGATATGGTGATTTCAAACAAACCGCTCAAATTTATTCTTGCAGCTTTAGTAGCTTGTTCTCCAGTAATGAGTTTTGCAAATTCAGAGAATGACTCAACGCATGTACATGCTGAAGCCGCTCATGAAGAAAAAGTAATTTCACATAACGCGCCGTCGGAAGAGGAGCATGCAGCTCTTGACCCAAAAGCAAAAGTGGACGCTTTTATTGATCATCACTTACAAGATTCTCATGATTTTGTTTTCTTCTCAGATGAAAAAGAAAATAAACATTACGGTTTTCCATTACCTGTAATTCTTATTGACGGAGGTTTGAAAATTTTCTCTTCTTCAAAATTACACCACGGTGAAGCAGTTGCTGAAGTTGACGGAAACTTCTACAAATTAGTTCACGGTAAAATTTACAAAACGGATGCTGCGGGAACTATTACTTTTAATGACCACGGACATCCTGAAAACGAAAAACCATTAGATTTTTCGATTACAAAAAATGTAGTGTCAATGCTTTTTGTTTCGGTATTATTATTTTTAATGTTTACCGGATTAGCGAAGTCTTATAAAAAAGGACCAATCCCAACTGGTTTCGGAAGAGTATTAGAACCGCTTATTATTTTCATCAGAGATGAGATCGCTGTTCCAAATATTGGAGAGAAAAAATACAGAAAATTTATGGGTTACCTTTTAACGGTGTTTTTCTTTGTATGGTTGTTAAACTTATTAGGTATGACTCCACTTGGAATTAACGTTACAGGAAATATTGCAATCACAGTTTGTTTAGCTGCGTTTACTTTTATCATTACTCAGTTTAGTGCTAACAAAGATTATTGGGGACACATTTTCTGGATGCCAGGAGTACCAGTTCCGATGAAAATTATTTTAGCTCCGATCGAAGTTTTAGGTACATTAACAAAACCATTTGCATTATTAATTCGTTTGTATGCAAATATTACTGCAGGTCACGTAGTAATTATGAGTTTGATCGCGATGATTTTCGTAGGTAAAAATTTAGCAGCAGATTTGCCAATCTCTTTAGGACTAACATTATTTATTTCGGTAATTGAAGTTTTAGTTGCATTTTTGCAAGCGTTCATTTTCACAATGTTATCGTCATTATTTATAGGTATGGCTGTTGCAGATCACGACCATGATCATGGACACGGACACGATGATAATGTTATTATTTAATTTAGAAGTTTAATTTTATATATATAAATACTTATGGGAACAATTCCAACTTTAGTAGGTGCAGGTTTAGTAGTAATCGGTGCTGGTTTAGGTCTAGGTAAAATCGGTGGATCTGCTATGGACGCTATTGCTCGTCAGCCAGAAGCTGCTGGTAAAATTCAAACTGCGATGATTATTATCGCGGCTTTATTAGAAGGTTTAGCATTTGCTGCTTTGATCTTAGGAAAATAATAAAGAAAGAACTAACAACATCTTTAACGGTTGGTTAAAGGTGTTGTTACTTTTAAAAAAAGAAATTAAATATTTAATATAGTTATAAAATGGATAAGTTAATTAACGATTTTTCATTCGGTTTATTCTTTTGGCAAGCACTAATCTTGTTGGTTTTGATTTTACTTTTAGTAAAGTTTGCCTGGAAACCAATTATGGAATCTATTACAGCAAGAGAAGAAGGTATTAAAGATGCATTACTTTCTGCAGAAAATGCAAAGAGAGAAATGGAAAACTTACAAGCTGACAATCAAAGAATTTTGAATGAAGCTCGTGCAGAGCGTGACGCGATGCTAAAAGAAGCTCGTGAAATGAAAGAGAAAATGATTGCTGATTCTAAAAACGAAGCACAAGAAGCGGGTCAAAAAATGATCGAGCAAGCTAAAGCTGCTATCGAAAGTGAAAAGAATGCTGCTATGGCTGAATTGAAATCACAAGTTTCAACTTTATCATTAAGCATCGCTGAAAAATTATTGAAAGAAGAATTATCTAACAAAGAATCTCAAACTAAATTAGTAGAGAAAATGTTAGGTGACGTAAAGCTAAACTAAGATTATGGCAAGTACAAGAGCAGCAATTCGTTATGCAAAAGCAATTCTGGACTTAGCAAACTCTAAAGGTGTTGCCGAAGCTGTCAATAACGATATGAAGTCAATTGCAACGGCAATTGAGAGTAATGAAGAATTAAGTGCCTTTATTCAAAACCCAACTACAAAAGTTGAAGTTAAAGAAAGTGCTCTTTTAGAAGTTTTTGCAGATGTAAATGGTGTAACTAAAGGGTTATTTCATTTATTATTTGAAAACAAAAGATTTGAAATTCTGGAAGCTATTGCTTTAGAATACAAAAAAATATTTGACGAAGGTAATGGTGTTGAAGTAGCAAAAGTTACAACAGCAATCCCAATGGATGCCGCTTTAGAAGCTAAAGTTTTGGCAAAAGTGGCAACTTTATCAGATAAAAAAATAACAATTGAAAATACAGTAGACCCATCTATCATTGGAGGGTTTATTTTAAGAATAGGGGATCAACAATACAATGCTTCTGTTGCAAACAGATTGCAGGTATTAAAAAGAGAGTTAAGTAATTAGTTTTATTACACATAAAAGTGTCTAAATTATAAATTAAGATGGCGGAAATCAAACCTGCTGAAATTTCAGCAATATTAAGAAAGCAAGTAGAAGGTTTTGAATCTGGTGCTACGCTAGAGGAAGTAGGAACAGTACTTCAAGTTGGAGACGGTATTGCTCGTATTTACGGGCTATCGAATGTACAATATGGTGAGTTGGTTGAATTTGACAACGGACTTGAAGCTATTGTATTGAACCTTGAAGAAGACAACGTTGGTGTGGTACTTTTAGGACCATCAACTGGAATCAAAGAAGGATCAACAGCAAAAAGAACGCAACGTATTGCTTCTCTTAAAGTAGGTGAGCAAATGGTAGGACGTGTAGTAAACACTCTTGGTTTTCCAATTGATGGAAAAGGACCAATTGGTGGAGACTTATACGAAATGCCTTTAGAAAGAAAAGCACCTGGTGTTATCTTCCGTCAGCCGGTAACGGAGCCATTACAAACAGGAGTAAAAGCAGTTGATGCTATGATCCCGGTTGGTCGTGGACAACGTGAGCTTGTAATTGGTGACCGTCAAACAGGTAAATCAACTGTTTGTATCGATACAATCTTAAATCAAAAAGAATTTTACGATGCAGGAAAACCTGTATTCTGTATATATGTTGCAATTGGGCAAAAAGCTTCAACTGTAGCAGGAATTGCTAAAATGTTAGAAGAAAAAGGTGCAATGGCTTATACAGTTATTGTTGCAGCTAATGCTTCTGATCCAGCTCCAATGCAAGTTTATGCTCCTTTCGCAGGTGCTGCAATTGGAGAGTATTTTAGAGATTCAGGTCGTCCGGCTTTAATTGTTTATGACGATTTATCTAAACAAGCTGTTGCTTACCGTGAGGTTTCTCTTTTATTAAGAAGACCACCGGGACGTGAGGCTTACCCTGGAGACGTTTTCTACTTACACTCTCGTTTATTAGAGCGTGCTTGTAAAGTAATTGCTGATGATGGAATTGCTAAAAACATGAACGATTTACCAGATTCTATCAAGTCTATCGTAAAAGGTGGTGGTTCGTTAACGGCATTACCAATTATCGAAACTCAGGCTGGTGACGTTTCTGCATATATCCCAACAAACGTAATTTCGATTACAGATGGTCAGATTTTCCTTGATGGAGATTTGTTCAACTCTGGAGTTCGTCCTGCGATCAACGTAGGTATCTCTGTATCTCGTGTTGGAGGTAATGCTCAGATTAAATCAATGAAAAAAGTTTCAGGAACTTTAAAATTAGATCAAGCTCAATTCCGTGAATTAGAAGCTTTCGCTAAATTTGGTTCTGACTTAGATTCAGTTACTTTAAACGTAATTGAAAAAGGAAAAAGAAACGTTGAAATCTTAAAACAAGGTTTAAATGATCCTTATCCTGTTGAAAATCAAGTAGCTATTATTTATGCAGGTTCTAAAAACTTATTAAGAAACGTACCTGTAAATAAAGTAAAAGAATATGAAGCTGAGTTCTTAGCTTACTTAAACAGCAAACATAAAGATACGCTTAACGCGTTAAAAGCTGGTAAGTTAGATGACAACATTACTGATGTTATCGAAAAAGCAGCAAAAGAAATTTCAGCAAAATATAATTAATTAGATAATTAGGCAATTAGATAATTAGTGAATGTTCCGCATTTTTCTAATTATCTAATTTGCAAATTGTCACATTTTCTAATTAATAGATGGCAAATTTAAAGGAAATCCGTAATAGAATTACTTCCGTTTCATCGACGATGCAGATTACATCGGCTATGAAAATGGTTTCTGCTGCAAAGCTTAAGAAAGCACAAGATGCAATCACTGCGATGCGCCCTTATGCCGAGAAATTAACGGAGTTGTTGCAAAATCTTTCCGCTACACTTGATGGTGAAGTTGGAGGTGATTACACTACTCAACGTGAAGTAAAAAAAGTATTGCTTGTAGCCATAACTTCAAACAGAGGTTTATGTGGTGCATTCAATTCTAACGTAATTAAAGAGGTTAAGAATCGTACCGAATTTTACGCAGGAAAACAAGTTGACGTTTTTGCTATTGGTAAAAAAGGAAATGATGTTTTAAGCAAAACGCATAAAGTACACGGTCATCATAATGCAATTTTTGATCATTTAACTTTTGAAAATGTTGCCGGAATTGCTGATAGTTTAACAGAGAAATTCCTTACTGGAGAGTACGACAGAATCGAATTGATCTACAATCAGTTTAAAAATGCTGCGACTCAAATTGTTCAGACAGAACAGTTTTTACCGTTAGCGCCAATTAAATCTGATGCTGCAGTTTCTACAGGAGATTACATTTTTGAACCTTCAAAAGAAGAAATCGTGTTGACTTTGATTCCGAAATCATTGAAAACACAATTATATAAAGGAATCCGCGATTCATTTGCTTCAGAACACGGAGCACGTATGACAGCAATGCACAAAGCAACTGACAACGCAACTGAATTAAGAAACCAATTGAAATTAACTTACAATAAAGCACGTCAGGCTGCTATTACTAACGAGATCTTAGAAATCGTTGGTGGAGCGGAAGCTTTGAACGGATAGCTTATTTAAGATATTTTTAAAATATAAAAGGAGTTTGAGTCTTAGATTTAAACTCTTTTTTTTATTCAAGTACTTTTGAAAAAGGCCTATTTTGGTTTTAAAAATATATAGCTATCCGAAATCTACCGCTTTTACTTGGTTTTTTGAGCCATAAATGCATTTTTAAAGCAGGTTAAAATGTTTACCTGCCGGACTGCGAAAATTATACTTATCACCTGTTTGTTCATTTACCAAACTAATAATAAAGCAATATTGCTTCCCTCCTTCAAGATATTTTGAAGGCTGTATTGATAATTTTGTATACTTTTCATGATCTATTATATGTGCAGTTGCAGGACGCTGATGACGCTGTCCTTCTGCTACGGGATAAAACATAGCATTAAGAACTCTAAGAGAATTTGGAGGAACTTCCTGAGGGGGCGCAAATATGGTAATTGTTGACCCTATTCTTTCAGATGTCGGAGTAAAATCTGTTACATCAATGTTTGTTATCATGGTTTTTATTTTTTTTAAAGTAAGTCCGGTGAGCCAGTAATGTACTTATGTTATATATACTAGACAAGTAACAGAAAATAGGTATCCTTGTCCTAAGATTTTTGCAAAAGTAAGAATAATCTTAAACAAAAACAAAGACTTTCTTAGTAAAATGAAGATTAACTGTAACATTTTAGTGTGACAATGAGAATTAAAGTTATTTTCAGTTGTTAGTCCTAAAATGACGGTTTTTGATCATATTGGATGCTAGAAAAAATTTGAAATAAAAGAAAGACTGTCTAAAAGCATTGTCCGGAAGCAGATTAGCGGTTATTCGTGTATTTCTATATCGGGTTGAGAATTATATAAGCGACAACGAAAAAATAAGTATTTTTGAAATCTATTTTTTTAAACAATGAAACTACAAATAAAAGAACTCACGACAATCAAAGAAATGGTGGATCAGATTGATACCATGCGATTTCTTTATCCAAATCTTTCAGTTGAAAAGTACACGGCCTATCTTTCAGAAATGGTTCCTCATAATTATATCCAGATCGGTGTTTTTGAAGAGGGTGTTTGTTTAGGGATTACCGGTTGCTGGTCGGCTACAAAACTATGGACAGGGAAATATCTTGAGATAGACAATTTTGTCGTAAATCCGGACGTTAGATCAAAAGGAATTGGAAAATTGCTAACGGATTATATCGAACAAAAAGCAATTGATTTAGATTGCAGCAGTATCGTTCTGGATGCATTTACCGGAAATTTTGCTGCGCACCGTTTCTATTACAATCAGGGGTACGGACCAAGAGGTTTTCATTTTGTTAAAATTTTAGACGAAAAAAAATTAACTCACTAAAATTCCGGCAAGTTCTTTTATTGAAGCGCAAAATCAATAATAAACCAAAGAATTGGTTATTTTTGTTTTATAAATTTTATTACACACATATATTTTGGGATTATATAAAAATCTATTCAAACAAACGGCTATTTATGGACTAGCGACGGTTTTGCCGCGAATGCTGAGTTTTCTGTTAGTCAGATTGTATACCGGTATTTTACCAACTGCAGAATACGGTGAAGTTTCGATTGTTTTGTCCTGGATGGTTTTCTTTAATGTGGTACTTTCGTACGGAATGGAGACGGCATTTTTTAGGTTTTACAGTGCCGAAGACGACAAGAAAAATGTAATAGCTACTTCTACAATTTCAATATTTTGGTCGTCGATAATTTTCTTATTTGCAGCTTTAATTTTTAGAAATACATTGGCAACTTTGGCCGAAGTAGATGTGCAGTACATCACCTACACCGTATGGATCCTGGTTTTAGATGCTTTGGTTTTAATTCCTTTTTCTAAGTTAAGAGCCAATCAGCGGCCTATGGTTTATGCGGCGATTAAAATTGGTAATGTTATAATCAATCTGTTACTGAACATATTTTTCCTGATGTACCTTCCTAAACTGGCAGCATCAAACCCTAATTCTGTTTGGGATAATTTGTATGTCGAAAACTTTCAGATTGCTTATATTTTTATTGCCAATCTATTGGCGAGTTTAGCGACGTTCATCGTGCTTTCACCAAACTATCTTTCACTTGGACGAAAATTTGATCCGGTACTTTGGAAGAAAATGATGAGATATGGTTTGCCTATTTTAGTGGCAGGACTTGCTTTCGCAGTTAACGAACATTTTGATAAAATTTTGCTGGGATATCTGTTGCCGGAGAATCTTGCAAAATCTGAAGTTGGAGCGTATTCAGCCTGTTATAAATTAGGGTTGTTCATGGTTTTATTTGCAACGGCCTTCAGACTCGGGATTGAACCCTTCTTTTTCAGTCATGCGAAAAACGAAAATGCACCTCAGACCTATGCCGTAATTACAAAATACTTCGTGATTTTAGGATCATTGATTTTATTAGGTGTTATTGTATTTGCAGACGTTTTAAAATATTTATTGCTAGATAATAAATCGTATTGGGAGGCCATGAAAGTGGTGCCGTTAATCATTTTGGCAAACTTCTTTTTAGGGATTTACAACAACTTATCGGTTTGGTATAAACTAACAGACAAAACACAAATTGGAGCTTATATCTCGATTGTGGGAGCCATCGTGACTTTGATTTTAAACTATGTTTTAATTCCAAAGTACAGTTACTACGGTTCTGCAATTGCGACTATTTCAGCGTACGGAAGTATGATGCTGATTTCTTATATTTTAGGAAACAGATACTATCCCATCCCTTATGATATGAACAAAATTGGAGCTTACTTAGGAATTTCAATTGTATTTTCGGCTATCTCTTTTTACGGATTCAGAGAAAATTATTTTGTTGGAATCCCTTTGTTTTTGGGCTTTGTCTATTTTGTTTATCATAACGAAAAACAAACAATCAAAGGAATTATGAATAAAAAGTAAGGGTACTTTTTAATCTTTTAAAATAAAAATGAAAATACAAATTATCAATAAATCACAGCACGCTTTACCGAACTATGAAACGATCGCTTCGGCAGGAATGGATTTACGTGCCAATTTAACAGAAGCTATTACGTTAAAACCCTTAGAAAGAACCATTGTAAAAACCGGACTTTTTATAGAGTTGCCTATTGGTTATGAGGCACAAGTACGACCAAGAAGCGGACTGGCGGCGAAAAAAGGAGTAACCGTTTTAAACTCTCCCGGAACTGTCGATGCAGATTATAGAGGCGAAATAGGCGTAATTTTAGTAAATTTATCCAACGAAGAATTTGTCATTGAAAATGGAGAGCGAATCGCACAACTTATCATTGCAAAACACGAAAGAGCAGAATGGATAGAAGTGAACGAGCTTTCTGAAACGTCAAGAGGAGAAGGCGGATTTGGAAGTACAGGAGTAAAATAGTTTTCAGTCACGGTCGCAGTAATCAGTTTTAATAGATTGCGATCTTAAAAATGAAATGAAAAAACTTAGGAATCTTTGCGAAAAAGCTTTGCGAACTTTGCGGTAAAAAAGTTTTAACTTACAGTATAAATAACCTTTACGATTAAAATTAAGAACCAAACTAAGAGGGTTTTTTAAACCTTTCCATTAAAATAAATAAAAAGAAATGAAGATAATCGTTCCAATGGCGGGTCGTGGATCAAGACTTAGACCACATACTTTAACAGTTCCAAAACCATTAATTCCGGTTGCAGGTAAATCGATCGTGCACCGATTGGTGGAAGACATTGCCAAAATACTAAAAGAACCTATTGAAGAGGTTGCTTTTATTTTAGGAGATCCTGCTTTTTTTGGTGATGATCTTGTAGCAAGTTTAGAAGAATTGGCAGGAAGTTTAGGAGCCAAAGCTTCCATCTACCGTCAGGATTTACCTTTAGGGACTGGACACGCGATTATGTGTGCCAAAGAATCTTTATCAGGTCCGGCAGTAATTGCTTATGCAGATACTTTGATCAGAGCCGATTTTGAATTAGATCCTTCTGCCGATGCTGTTATTTGGGTGAAACAAGTGGATCAGCCGGAAGCATTTGGTGTCGTAAAATTAAATACTAATAATGAAATTATAGAATTAGTAGAAAAACCAAAAGAATTTGTTAGTGACTTAGCAGTTATTGGAATCTATTATTTTAAAGAAGTAGGTGATTTGAAAAAGGAACTTCAGGGAGTTTTGGATAATAATATTCAAAATGGTGGAGAATATCAGATCAACGACGGAATTAAAGCCATGATGGCAAACGGTAAAGTGTTTAAAACCGGAAGTGTGGATGAATGGATGGATTGCGGAAATAAGGATGTTACTGTTGAAACAAATTCAAGGATGTTAGGGTTTTTACACAATGATGGGGAGCATTTAGTAGATTACGATGTGAAATTGGAAAACTCAACTATCATTCCACCGTGTTATATTGGCGAAAATGTAGTGTTGAAAAACACAACAGTTGGTCCAAATGTATCCATTGGTAAAGGTTGTCACGTTACAGACAGTACAATTAGCAACAGTTTAATACAAACTTATTCTCAAATAAAAAATGCACAGCTTGACAATGCAATGATTGGAAATCATGTGGTTTATGATGGTAAGTTTAGCAGTGTTAGCATCGGAGATTATTCAGTTTTAGAATAGATTATCAGTTGGAATAGATTCGTTTTTGTTTAAAAATAAATTTTAATAAATGATACAAAAAGGAGTTATCGCGATTTTATTTTTCGTTTTGCTTGGCAATCCCATTTCGGTTATGGCTCAAACAGAGCCGGAAGATATTGCTGTGGCAACCGATGAGTATCAGGATGCTTTTTATGAATCGTTGAAACAAAAAGGAATTGAAAATTATGATAAGGCCGTCACTTCATTACAAAAGTGTATCAAACTAAAACCCAATGATGCGGTGGCTTATTTTGAACTCGGGAAAAATTATCTGTCCTTAAAAGATTATCGAAGCGCGCAGGATTCTTTTGAAAAAGCGACTCAACTTGATCCTAAAAACAAATGGTATTGGCTGGGAATTTATGATGTAAGTTTTGAAACCAAAAATTATCCTTTGGCGATTGAAACCATTCAGAAAATAATGGTTTTTGATGAAGAGTACAAAGATGATTTGATTTCGCTGTATATGATCACCAATCAGTTTGATAAAGCGTTGGTGGCGATCAATGAAATGAATGATAAGTATGGGAAATCAGAAGATCGTGATCGCTATAGATTGCAAATCTTATCTCAGGGGAAATATCAAAATGCAGAAATTGATAACTTGATTGAGCAGATAAAGCAGCATCCAAAAGAAGAATCAAATTATGTAAATCTGATTTTTTTATATTCAAAATCAGAAGAAACAGATAAGGCGCTAAATGTTGCAAAACAGCTGGCAAAGGAAATTCCAACTTCAGAATGGGCGCAGGTAAGTTTGTTTAAAGGGTATCTGGATTCCAATCAGGCTGATAAAGCGATTAAGGCAATGAATGTAATTTTGGGAAGTTCAAAAATTGATTCCAAAATAAAACATCGTACCTTAAATGAGTTTTTGATCTATACAAACAAAAATCCACAGTATGCGTCAGATTTAGAGAAAGCCATTTCCTATTTCGATAACGATCCTAATGTGGATGTGGCCAAAGAAATTGGAAAATTCTATCACAGTAAAGGTCAGTTTGAAAATGCGATTAAATATTATGAAAAAGATTTAAAAGCCAATTCAGAGACAGACCGTGAAACTAATTTGCTTTTGCTTGAAGCGTATGCTCAGATGAAACAGTTTGAGCCAATGACAAAAAGAGCAATGAGCATGATTGAGGTTTATCCAAGTCAGCCGCAGTTTTATTACTACGCCGGTTTAGGAAATAATCAGTTAAAGCAATTTAAAAATGCAAAAACCGTTTTAGAAATAGGACTCGATTATGTGGTAGAGGACAAAACACTGGAGGCAAATTTTAATATTCAGTTGGGAGAGGCTTACAATGGATTGGGAGATGCAAAGAAAAAAGAGGAATACTTTTTGAAGGCAAATGAATTATTGAAAAAGAAAAAATAGAGGAAAGAAAATAGAGGAAAGAGGGGGATGTGCTTATATGCTAAGATCTTGATTTTTATTTTCGGCAACCTGAAACAACACTATAAACAATTAAACAGATTTTGATTTGTCCAGATTCAAAATTAAAAAAGGCGGTAAATGAAAAAATATATAGCGATAGCGGTATTATCCGTTTTTATGATTTCCTGTAAATCAAAGGCGGTTGCCGTGCAGAACAATACCAGCGAAGTAAAAGAAATTACGCCAAAAGAAGAAAAAAAAGTAATAGAGAATCACTATAACAATAAGTTAGATTTTTCAACGCTGTACGTAAAAGCCGGTGCACGATATGTTGACGATAAACAAAGTCAGAATGTTACCGCCGAGATTAAAATTGAAAAAGACAAACAAATTTTAGTAAGTGTTCGTTTCCTGGGTATTACTATGGCAAAAGCTTTGATTACGCCAACAGCAGTAAGCTACTACGAAAAAATAAACGGTACCTACTACGAAGGCGATTTTACAAGTCTAAGTAAATGGCTGGGAACAGAACTGGATTACAGTAAAGTTCAGAACCTATTGGTTGGTGAAGCTTTAGATGATTTGAGAAAAGGGAAATATGCACAAACGATAGTAGATAATCTTTTTCGTTTAGAAGATGAAAAAGATTCTAATCTGAAAAAATCATTCTATTTGGATCCTGAAAAATACCTGTTGCAAAAAGAAGAGATCTCGCAGCCATCAGAAAACAGATTCCTGCAGATTTCCTATGCCGACAGTAAGGTTTTCAATCAGGGAATACTTCCAACAAGTATTGAAATCAGTGCAATTCAGCCAAAAGGAAAAACAAATATTAGTTTAAATTACAATACGATTTCGTTTAACGAAGAACTTTCTTTTCCTTACAGTGTGCCAAGTGGTTATAAGAAAGTTATAATTAAGTAAATTTGCAAAAAGAAAATATAAACATGCCAAAATTTCTCCTAAGCCTAATTTTTATATGTGCCACTACTTTTATGTGGGCACAAGATTCGCAACAAGAAAAACTGGAACAGCGTAAAGCTCAGATTCAGCAGGAAATTAGAGATAATGAAAAGATGCTGCAATCGGTAAAGAAAAAAGAAAAATCGGCAGTAAATGTTTATTTAATTCAGTCCAATAAAATCAAGCTGAAAGAAAAGCTGATTAATACTACTGCAAAGCAGGAAAAACTTTTGAGTAATGACATGTATATTAATCAGGTTAAGGTTAATAAACTTAAAAAAGAATTGGAAGTATTAAAGGCAGATTATTCAAAAATGATTCTTAAATCATACAAAAGCCGATCTGAGCAAAGCAGAGCTATGTTTATTTTATCTTCAGAGAGCTTTTTACAAGCTTATAAAAGAGCACAATATTTAAAACAATATACCAATTTCAGAAAAAACCAGGGATTGGAAATTCAATCCAAAACGGCACAGCTGGAAGACTATAATGCGAGACTGAACGGTCAGCGTATTGTGAAGAAGAAGATTATTGCTGAAAATGAAAAAGAAAAACAAAGTTTAGAAACGGAAAAGAAAGAGCAGCAAAAACTAGTTAATTCGATTAAAAAGGACAAGAACAAAATTATTGCCGATACGAGAAGCAAACAGCAGGAAGCCAAAAGAATCGACAGACAAATTGATCGTTTGATCCGTGAAGCCATTGCAGAAGCCAACAGAAAAGCTGCCCTGGAAAGAGCAAAAGAAAATCCTGGTTCGACAGCATCTAAAACTCCGGTTTCCTCGTCTAAAATTGCATTGACTCCGGAAGGAAAAATTTTAGCTGCCGATTTTAAAGCCAACAGAGGAAAATTACCATGGCCGGTAGAAAAAGGATTTATTTCATTAGGATATGGTGATCAGCCTCACCCTCTTTATCCGACATTAACGGTGCATAATTCAGGAGTTGAGATTACAACAGAACAAGGAGCAAGTGCCCGTGCCGTATTTGAAGGAGTAGTATCGAGTGTAATTGTTTTGTCTCCAATCAACAGAGCTGTTATGATTCAGCATGGAGATTATTTTACCGTTTATCAAAACCTTAGTCAGGTTTTTGTGGAGAAAGGTGATAAAGTAAATGTAAAACAAAGTATAGGAAAAGTGAGAACCAGTGGTGACACCGGAAAAACCATCATTAAGTTTTTGATTCTTCAAAATACATCGAATAACAATCCGGAGGGATGGTTGCAAAACAGATAATAGTATTGAATGGGAACTTTTAAATTTTCGACTATCCGTTACTTCTATTAATCTAGATAAATATAATTTTGAAAATGGCCGTAGATGCCACAGATGAATTCCGAATTGGGCTCCAGAGGAGCCTAATAGGTATAGCACAATTATCAAGCACGACAAATGAGCTCCAGCGGAGCGCTATGTCAGAGGTTGTTGTTTCTATTATCAGGATAAAATTTGGCAAAATTGTATAATCGCAGCGAAGATTTTTTTGCTTGTCAAAATGACTGGATTGCGGAAAATTTGGTATAAAAAGGGAGGGGTTAAAAGATTTACATTCCGCTCCCCTGGAGCTTTTTGATACCGTGAAATTAAAATTACTATACCTATTTTGCTCCACTGGAGCAGTTTTAAAAAAAGTAGTAGTCCCTTTTTAAAAAGTTTCTAAAACAGTACAATATTAAAGTTGATTCAGGACTTAAATAGAAAAACCTTTTCACCGGAAATAGACTGGTGAAAAGTTTTTTTTATTTAAAGTTAATCGTATTGTTCAAGTAAATATTTCATAACATCTGTTGTCGTTACAATGCCGCTAAGTTTGCCATTGTCGACAACAGGAAGTGCGTGAAATTCCTCCATAACTAAAATTTGAGCTAAATCCCGAATACTGGTATCGGATGAAACGGTTTTTGGCTTTGAAGTCATGATTTGAGAAATACTGAGCATTTCTAAAATAGCTTCGTCAGCTTCCTCCTGTCCTTCGAACAAAGCACCAAAAGTTAGGCGATTAATATCCGTGCGGCTTATGATACCAATTACTTCTTTGCCTCTGACGATTGGGATATGTCGGATAGAGTGATGTTTTATAAGTTCAACGATTTTTTTAAGGTCGTCACTTTCACTTGCAGTAATGACGCTTTTAGTCATAATATGACTGATAGGTTCTCTCTTTTTCATAATAGGAAGTGTTGTATTATTTCTATTAAAATTGTGAAATAATCCACATAAAACAAATGACCTTTATCATGTTTTACAACTTCTCAAAATGTTGAAACAAGTAGAGTACTGGCTGAATTTTCTTTAAAAGGTGAGTTATTTTTGAAAGAAAGTGAACGAGAATACAAAAATCATCCTATTGTTCATTTGAAATTGCACCGATTGAAATTTAAAAATAGTATTTTTGCAGTATGGAAACAAACAGACAGAAAAAAATAGGCGGTGTCATCCAAAAAGATTTGGTTGATATTTTGCAAGGTGAAGTGCGAAAAAACGGAATCACTAATTTAGTAATTTCAGTATCCAAAGTTAGTGTTACTACAGATTTATCGGTAGCGACAGTTTATTTAAGCATCTTTCCTCAGGATAAAGCCCAAGAAACTTTAGAAGGCATAAAGTCAAATACAACTTTAATCAAACACGATTTGTCACAACGCGTGCGTTTGCAATTGCGTCGTGTACCCAACCTGGTGTTTTTTATTGATGACTCTTTAGATTATATCGAAAAGATTGATAATGCATTATCTAACAGAGAGAACCCAATTGAAAACCGTGATCTTTTAGAAAAAAGAAGAAAATCATAAATTGAATTTCCCCCTTTACATAGCCAAACGTTATATTTTTAGCAGAAGTAAAAACAATGCTATCAATATCATCAATCGTATTGCCAGCATGGGAATTATTGTTGGAACGATGGCTTTGTTTGTGGTTTTGTCCGTTTTTAGCGGACTAAAGGTTTTCAGTCTTTCGTTCACCAACGAAATAGATCCTGATCTGAAAATAAGCAGCACTTACGGAAAATCATTTTTTGTAACGCCGGATCAGGAAACTCAGCTTAAAAACATTGATGGAATTGCTTCCTACAGTAAGATTATCGAAGAACGGGTTTTGTTTTTGTTTAAAGACAAACAGCTGGTAACCTACTTAAAAGGCGTTGACAAAAACTATATTGTTGTTAACGATATCAGGAAAAAACTTTTTAACGGAGAATGGCTAAAACCGGATACCTATCAGGTGGTCATTGGTTATGGAATTGCTCGTGATTTTTCGTTAGGAATTCTTGATTTCGAAAATCCTTTACAGATATTTGCACCTAAACCAGGAAAAGGAGCGATCGAAAATCCGGAAGAAGCGTTTAATAAAACAGACGTTTTACCAGTTGCAATTTACTCCATCAGTGAAGATTTAGATTCAAAATATGTTTTTGCAGATTTGGGTCTGACGCAGGAATTACTGCTGTATAAAACAAACCAGATTTCCGGAATAGAATTCAATCTGAAAGAAAACGCCAATGAAACTGCGATCAGATCTCAGCTTGAAAAGATATTCAAAAATAAAATCACTATAAAAAACAGAGCACAGCTTAACGAATCTTTGTATAAGATGCTCAATACCGAAAACATTGTAGTGTACCTGATCTTTACACTAGTAATTATCGTAGCCCTTTTTAATTTAGTGGGTGCTTTAATTATGATGATTTTAGAGAAGAAGCACAATCTGAAAACGCTTTTTAATCTGGGAACAGAAATCACCAGTTTACGCAAAATATTCCTGCTTCAGGGAACCTTGTTAAGTGTTTTTGGAGGTATAATTGGTCTTGTTCTGGGCATCATTTTAGTATTGCTTCAACAAGAATACAATCTGATTATGCTGACACCCACTTTGGCCTATCCGGTCGTTTTTACTTTAGAAAATGTACTTATTGTGATGGCAACTATTGTATCACTTGGTTTTGTGGCTTCTTTAATTGCCAGCAGCCGTGTGAGTAAAAAGCTTCTTGATTAGTATTTCTACCAGAAAAATATTACCTATATTTACCGTCTTAAAAATCTACAGCATATGATAGTTTCTGCTTAGTCCTATTTTATTTTTAGAATAATTAGGATACTTACGTTTGTTTTTTGAGTTCAGATCGTTGCATTTGGACAAATTTTATCATTTATCTTAATTTATTATGACAGAAACTACCATACAGAAAAATCTATTTTCTAAAATTTACACGACTTTAAAACAGGCTCTCCAAGGAGATGAGTCTTTTGATTATACCGCAGGAAGCATTAAAAAAGCAGTCATTCTATTAGCCATTCCGATGGTTTTGGAAATGATGATGGAATCTGTTTTTGCTTTAGTCGATTTGTATTTTGTCGGGCATTTGGAGCACAGCAGTTTTGCAATCCAGACGGTTGGATTAACCGAATCGGTTTTAACCATTATATATTCTATTGACATCGGGTTAAGTATGGCAGCAACTGCAGTGGTAGCAAGGCGTATTGGAGAAAAAGATCCCGTCGCTGCTGCAAAAGCAGGGATGCAGGCCATCGTTATTGCATTTGTGTTAAGTGTTTTTTTAAGCATTTTTGGAATTATCTATGCCAAAGATATTCTCCTTTTAATGGGAGCATCTGCAGATGCGGCCGAGCATGGTTTTAGGTATACCCAGATTATGATTGGTTCCAGTTTAAGTATTACGCTTTTATTTCTGATTAATGGAATCTTCCGTGGTGCCGGAAATGCTGCAATCGCTATGAAAAGTCTTTGGATTGCCAATATTTGTAATATTATTTTATGCCCGATACTAATTAATGGTTTTGCCGAAATTCCTGCGCTTGGTTTACTTGGTGCTGCGATCGCCACCACTACCGGAAGAAGTATTGGTGTCCTGTATCAAATTTATCACTTGTTCTATGGAAATGGAGTTTTGAAAATTAAAATGTCCTACCTCTTACCGGATTTTAAACAGATAAATGCCTTAGTAAAAATTGCAGCACCGGGCGTATTACAGTTTGTGATCGCTTCCTGTAGTTGGATTTTTCTGGCACAGCTGGTAGCAACAACGGGAGGAGATCACGGATCGGCAGGTTATCAGACCGCTCTTAGAATAATGATGTTTTTTATTCTTCCGGCCTGGGGATTGAGTAATGCCGCTGCGACTTTGGTAGGACAAAATTTAGGAGCCAAACAAATTGAGCGCGCCGAGAAATCGGTTTATACCACAGCAAAATACAATGTCATCTTTATGGCAACGATTATGATCATTACCTTGTGTTTTGGAGAATATATCATTTCATTTTTTACCAATGACGAAATGGTAAAAACCATTGCTGTTGAAGCGTTACAGATTATGAGTATCGGATTTATTTTTTACGGAATCGGGATGGTTTTGATCAACACATTTAATGGGGCGGGAGATACCTGGACACCAACAGGAATTAATTTCTTTGGATTTTGGCTGTTTCAGATTCCGTTGGCATTTGTGCTGGCAAAACATTTTAATATGGGACCAAAAGGTGTTTTCATTGCAATTCCGGTTGCTGAAACGGCTATTACTTTAGCAGGGATTTTCTTTTATAAAAAAGGAAAATGGAAACGTGTGCAGGTGTAATTTTAAGTGAAAATAGTATGGAATTAATAAGTATTAGAGACGTATTATCACATCCGGAAAAGAATTTAGAATGGTTTTATCTTCCACCAAATTCTGGCGAATGGAATTTAGATACCTTAGGAATTTTTTCACTTGATAGTCGTGATTTTGCACCAGACTCAGATGAATATTTGCCAAAACAAGTAAAAGAAATGGGTTGGATAGAAACCTTGGATGCTGCAAGCATTGAAGATGTGGTAGAAAATGCAAAAGAAGAATTAGAAAATCCATCCATTAATCAATTGTTTGATGCATTCATTTTTTATTTTGAAAATGATGCATTTCTTGAGTTTGAGAATTAAATGATTTTATGCAAAAAGAGGAAGCCATGTAAATGAAACTTCCTCTTTTTTATATTTTAAACAAACTCATATCCGGCATAAACCTCTTCGATTTCTTTCATAACAGCGAAAAGATTTTCAGGTTCGTCTGTAGTAACCAGTTTTTGTTTGTATTCTTTAAACGAATGGATTCCTTTGAAATAATTGGTGTAATGACGGCGCATTTCTACAATTCCCAAGCGTTCGCCTTTCCAATCCATAGACCATTGCAAATGATTTCTGGCCGCTTCAACACGATCAATTACGGTAGGGGAAGGTAAGTACTCACCGGTATTAAAGTAGTGCTTGATTTCGTTAAAAATCCATGGATAACCAATCGCAGCGCGACCAATCATGATCCCGTCGATACCGTATTCATTTTTATATTTTAATGCTTTCTCAGGACTGTCGATATCGCCATTTCCAAAAATAGGCATGGTGATTCTTGGGTTGTTTTTTACACGTGCAATGTGCGACCAATCAGAATGGCCTTTATACATTTGTGCACGGGTTCTGGCGTGAATCGTCAGAGCCTGAACACCAATATCCTGAAGCCTTTCGGCTACTTCATCAATATTAATAGAGCTGTCATCCCAGCCCAAACGCGTTTTTACCGTTACAGGTAAATCGGTACTTCTGATCACTGCTTTGGTTAAACGTACCATCAGATCAACATCTTTCAAAACTCCGGCTCCGGCACCTTTGCAAACTACTTTTTTTACCGGACATCCAAAGTTAATATCCACCAAATCCGGTTTTACGGCAGAAACAATTTTAGACGAAAGTGCCATTGCTTCTTCATCACCACCAAAAATCTGGATTCCAACAGGACGTTCGTAATCAAAAATATCCAGCTTCATTCGACTTTTGATAGCATCACGAATTAATCCTTCCGACGAAATAAATTCAGAATACATTAAGTCAGCGCCATGCGTTTTGCACAATCTGCGAAACGGTGGATCGCTCACATCTTCCATCGGTGCGAGTAATAAAGGAAATTCGGGTAATTCTATGTTGCCAATCTTGACCATCTTCAATATTTTTTGCAAAATTACAACATTTAGTTCAATTTAAAAGATTCTAAGTCTCTAAGATGCTAAGGTTCTGAGTTTTCATTCTTATTAAATAGTAAAAGAGAAACTTAGATCCTTAGAATCTCAGTATCTTAGCAACTTTAAACCGTAACTCGGTAATCAAAAAAACGAATAGGTTTTCGGCTCATAGGGTTAAAAACCAAAGGATTCAACGCTTCTTTTGGAGCGAATTCAATTTTTGGGGTTACTCTTAATTTGGCTCTGAAATGATCTTTGATCTCCTGCAAGAATTCGGGAGTCTGATTTTTTACGGCTATTTTTATCAGGATCTCATCGGTTCCTAAATCGTTGGTAGAGATCTCGATAATATGATTTTCGATATTGTCAAAACCACTCAGAACATCATTCATCGCTGGCGGATAAAGTGTTGTACCTTTGTATTTGATCATTTGTTTTTTGCGGCCAACCACCGGACCAACACGCAAGGTATTTCTTCCGCAGGCACAAGGACCGTTGTGTAGTTGTACAATATCTCCGGTTTTAAAACGCAGTAAAGGCATGGCTTCAATACCTAAAGTGGTAAAAGTCAATTCGCCAATTTCACCTTCTTTTACAGGCCTATTATTTTCATCTAAAACTTCAACAATGATCAATTCCGGATGATGATGACCGCCAACACCGTGTTCACATTCGGTAAAAGCGGTGCTCATTTCGGTAGACGCATAAGTGGAGAACAACTTAATATTCCACTTTTCGGTGATTTTGTTTGACAGAGTATTCATTGAAAAATCCTGATTTCGCAAAGGTTCGCCAATACAAATGGCGCCTTTTATGCTGGAGTTGTTGTAATCAATTCCGTGTGCTTCGGCATATTCGATTAATTTCAGTAAAAAGGAAGGAACGGTAATCAGGTAAGACGGTTTGTATTTTAAAATGGAATCCCATTGCAATTCCGGAATTCCGGCACCAACGCGGATTACCCCCACTTTTAATTTTCGCAATCCCAGAAAATAAGCCAGACCGGCCATAAACTTTCTGTCAATTGTCGTCATCAGCTGTACCACATCACCTTCGGCAATTCCGGCGCAGGCAAACGAAATGGCTTCGTTATAAGCCAGACGATCCAGATCAGAATCGGTTAAACCAAAAGTAACGGGATCACCCAGAGTTCCGGAAGTAGAAGCATAATCAATAATCTGATGTTGCGGAACACATAAAAAATCATCGTTGTACTCTTGTAAATCTTCTTTTGTTGTTACGGGTAAATGCTGTAAATCTTCCAGGGTTTTAATCTTCGAAAGATCAATGTTTTGTCCGGCGAAAAGACGTTTGTAAAAAGGAGAATTTTGACTGATATAGTGTAATAGTTCCGCTAACTTCTGCTCTTGAAAAATTTTAATTTCTTCTAGAGATTTTTTTTCTATTAATGGAATCATTGTAATTTTCTTTTGATTTTTTTTAAATATTTTTCAATGACTGTTTTGTCAGGAACAGTTGTGATTTCTTTTGTTAGTGCTTTTTCAAAATTGGACTGAGAAAGACGGTACTCTTTTTTTTGATAAAAGTACAACCCTGCTTTGTAATACACAACCCAATTATCAGGGTTTAACGATTGGTAATTCGGTATGAATTCAGGACTTATTGTTTCTTTGTTTTTCAGATACGAATCAAATTTGTGGTCTTCGACTCTAAATTTTTGGTAATTTTTATAGGCTATTGTTTCTAAAAAAGGATCTTTCGGAATGTCTAAATTTACTTGCTGTAAGGAAACAATGCGATCTGTTTTTCTTTCTTTAAAAATGGTATCCAGATTATAACACACAAATTCGCCTAATTGATACGGATTTGTGGATACCCAAACTTGTTTTGTAGCAGGTTTAAAGATAACACCGTGATGAGCCATCAGCTGGTTAAGTGCTTTTTCATTACCATATCCCAAACTAATATTATTTAAACCCTCTTTATTTCGAAGAATTTCAGAGGCAATTTTAGGATCGATTTTCGGATTTTGAGAAAAAAGTTCCTTCATCTTTTCCATACGATATTCAGAATGACTGTTGGCCATTTGGAAGCGATTGCGTTTTTCGTTTTTTAAATCTTCTCCCTGAAAATGATTCGAACAAAATAATTGATTGCTGTTTGGAGTCTCGTAAACGTCCATTTTTTGAGGGGTGACTTCAATCAGAACGGCTTTGTTATCTTCGGCACTTCCCACCATAATTGATTCGGATACAAAAACGGCTCTTTTTTTGGCAATAGCAATTGCTTCGTTTATGTTTTTGGCGTGCTGTAATATTTCGCGGGTAAGAATTGAAATGGGTGTTTTGGCAATCAACGGAATTTCAGATTTTCCGGCATTAATGGTAACCGTTAGTCCTTTTTCATTCATTCCGGAAACCGCACCAATCATTCCGGGCCAGGTAATCATCATAAATTTGTGACCTTCTTTCGGATTGATAAACGCCACGATTTTATTTTCTGCGAAAGCATCATTCACATAAAAATCAAAGTTGCGTCCGAGGATTAAATTTCCGTCTTCCGATTTTTCTCCCCATGCTGCAAAGGATGAACAGCCCACTAAAGCCAAATCCTGCAGGGCATGGCCAATATCGTGTGCAGCATGCAGGTACAGACTGCGCTGGTATCGTGGTGCAATGTTATTAAAATCAGGAGAGGTGTATTGTGAAACTCCAAAAATTTCGGTTTGATATTCTTCCGGAACATTCAAATATAGTTTTCGATTGTACCATTTCAGGAAATGGCGAAGGAGTTTCTGTTGAAATTTTGACGGAACGATATCCTGTATTTTAGAGAAGAAAATACGTTCTTGTTTTTTTAAAAGCGAATCTGATAAAGCACCCGTGTTGAGTCCGATTTCTAACGGATCGCCTTCGGCATACAATTCCCAAAGGCCTTGTCTGTTTTTTAAAAGCGAATTTTTTCCGGAAATAAAAATACTGTCCGATAGTTTAGTGACAACAGGTTTTGTCGCATTGTATTTGGCAATCTCAGGCTGGTGTCGCATTGATTTTGATGTTCCACAAGAGGCCAACATCGTTAAAAAACCGATAAATAAAAAGAATATAATTCGGTTTTTCATAGCTTTTTATTCAGATGCCTGATTGATTTTGTTTACCAAATATTCTTTACCAACAATTTCAGAACAGGTTACCACGGCTCCAATAGTTACTCCGAGAACCCCATGCATGTTGATACTTTGGCCCGTAAGATACAAATTATCCAGTTTGGTTTTTGAGGGAATCAGCGTTTTCATCGGATTATTCGAATCCTTAACATATCCGTACATATTGCCATTGTGCCCGCCAATATAATCGCGATAGGAGAGTGGTGTTGAAGTATGAACGGATTGAATGCAATTTTTGATCCCCGGAAATTTTAGTTCGATTTCGTCTAAGAATTTCGTTGCCTTTCTGGATTTAAATTCTTCGTAACTCTCTCCGCGGTCATTTTCTTCAACGGTAGTGTTAAAAGTATCTGCCCACGGGATTACATCATCGTATTTCATGTAGGTAATAAAAGTCATTCCTTCTGCCCATTCTTCCTGTTTTTTGGAGGTATTCATTGAGGCCATAAAGCCTTTTGGCCAGGAATCATCATCATAGTTATGAGCGGTCCAGACTTCGCTGCTTTTCTTAAAATGATAATGGTTATGATTGATGTATTTAAAAGTTTTTGGTTTAAAGACAATGTACAGACTAAACGCCGAAATTACACCTTCAAGACTTTGAACTCTACTGTAAAATGATTTTCGGAAGTGTTCCTCACCGGTCATTTTAAGAGTTGTTTTAGGCTCTATGTTTGAGATAAAATAAGTACCGGAAACATTGGTCCCGTCCTTCATGTTTACCGAAGTTACTTTTTTATCTTCAACATTAAAACGGGTAACTTCTTTGTATTTGTAAAATTCACCACCATATTTTTTAAGCTGTTTTAAAAGCTGCTTGGTAATCTGACTTCCGCCATTGATGCAGCGCCACGAACTTTGAATATAAGAATTTACAGAAAGGGCATGAACATAAAAAGGTGTTTTGTCGGCAATTCCGGCATACAAAAAATTAGAACCGGCAAGAACAGCTTTCAGTTTTTCATTTTGGGTGCATTCATCGATCGTCTGTTTGGCGTTTAAGCCTAAGATTTCATTATCGTATTTACCTTCCCATTCTAAATTGTAGAGCGGAAAAGATTCGCAAATTGTTTTGATTCTTTTGCAGTATTCCTCAATACCGGTTTTTTCTTCCGGAAAAAAATGTTCCAATTGAGAAGTAAAATTAGCGTAACCCTGTGCATGAGGATATTCGTTTTGATCGTCTTCAAAAGAGATGATGTCAAAACCGTTATCGTCCATTTTTTTGAGGTTAAGATGCTCCATAATGCCCAAATAGTTGAAATATTTGAACAGATTTTGTCCTTTTTCTAAGCCTCCGATGTAATGAATTCCGGTATCAAAAATGGTTTTGTCACGTACAAAAGTCTGGAGATTTCCACCATACTGATTGTTTTTTTCAAGTACGCAGACGCTATAACCTTCTTTGGCGAGAATAATCGAAGAGACTAATCCACCCAATCCACTGCCAACAATTACAACATCGTAATGTTCTTTCATGCTCCTTTTTTCTTTAATACAATTATACTGTTATCTTCAAAAACACATTCAAAATCAAATGTAATCAAAGTGTTTTTTAAATCAGAAGGATTGAGCAAGATTACCGTAGAAGTTAGAGAAATGATTTTTTCAAGATCATTGGCTTGATTTTTATCGGAAATCAAAAGAACATCATATTGATTTTGCAAAGCCGGTTCAAGCGTATCTAAATAAGAGATTTTTCTTTTTTTGAGGAAATAATTGGTTTTTGAAATCGCTCGTTTTTCTTCGTCAAAATTAAACGAAGTTATTTTTCGCTGAGGCTCCTGCAAGCTTAGTAACACATCTAATTGTCCATAATCATTGGATAAATGGAGTATCCTGTCTTTTGCCGAAAGCTGTTTGTTTAAACGATAATAGACTTCCAGATGCTCTTTTAAATCGCTCTTGACGTTATGGATGATTTCGATTTCTTTATAATCGAAACTGTGTAAAATCATTTTTTTGAAATAGTCCGGACCTTCTAATTGTTGACGGATTTTGTGGTACTCTTCTTTAAAAAAAGCACTCATTTGTTTGGTTCTCTCAGCATAATTTTTTCCAAAAGAAGTATTGTCCGGAGAAATTCGTTCCAAGATTGAAATCGTAAGATGGCTGTGATGAATGACAAAATCGCCTTTTGGAATCGCTTCTGAAGCTCCGTGAATGACCACAGGAATAATATCCAGATTAAATTCCTCAGCCAGATAAAAGGCTCCTTTATGAAAACGTTTGACCTGATTGCTCTCAGAACGCGTTCCTTCTGGGAAAATCATTAACGAATACCCTTCGTTTACTTTTTGGCGCAAATGTTCTACTCCGCCTTCAATTCCTTCCGAAACCGGATAAAAACCTGCTTTTCTGACGGTACCGCCAAAAATAGGAGAGTTGTACACCCAGTCGCTTACTAAAAATATAATTTTAGGGCTCAGCATTCCCATTGCCAAAATATCAATAAACGAAGAATGGTTGGCAATAATAATGGCCGGTTTTTCGAAGGTTTCTCCAAATTTATTGACGACTTTTTTATGAATAAACGGATTGGAATACAATACCGATTTCATGAATTTTGAGATCACGTATCGGAAGGCTTTCATTTTTGTTTTCTCCTTAATCGGCAGCAGCGGCATAATAGTGATACTGAAAAGCGACATCAAGATTCCGCCCATACCGTAATAGAAAAAAGAGATGACACCGTGTATAAAAGTGCGTAAGACAAACGGAGGATTTCCTTTTTTTGAACGGTTTGAAATGAATATTTTAAAAAGAATAGGATAGAAAATAAACGTAATAATAAGGGCCGCAAAAACCCCGATTAGTGACACTGATGAAATAGATCGCAAGGCCGGATGCTTAGCAAAAATCATTGCACCGATTCCTAAAATAGTGGTGATTACGGCAAGAATGATAGAGGTTCGATAAATAGCAATTTCGTTTTTCCCGGTCGTGTATTCTTTTTGAAGGGCGCTGGTCATAAAAATACTGAAATCGACACCATGACCAAAAATCAGGGTACAGACGATCAAGCTGAATATATTCATCTGAAGTCCAAAAACACCCATAATCCCAGCCGTAACAATTCCCGTTAAAGCAATTGGGATACAGCTTACAATAACCAATTCCAGTCTTCGGAAAAAGAAAAATAAAATCAGAATCACTGCTATAAACGAATAATTTACCAGTGTGTTGAAATCGGTTTTTAAAGTACTGAAAAACGTTTCATTCATCTGCTGGCGATCAATTGCAATCAGATTTTGTTTCGTCTCAGTTGATTTTACGAAAGAATCTCTTTGTTCAGGACTCACTTTTACGAGAGTAGAAATGGTGAAGAATCCGTTTTTTTCGGTTACAAATTCTTTCAGCTGTAAAGCCTGTATTTTCAAATATTCCTGTGCGGAAATGGGTTTGAAATTGAAATTCAAATGCTCAAAAAAAGCGGTGTAAGTAGTAGGTTTAAATCCGAGTTTGGAACCTTCAGAAATTAGGTCTGTTTGTAGAAGCTGTTTTTTGTTGGTGTCCCAAAACGAATTCCAGCGATCGATTTTTTGCTGTTGCTCCTTTTGCGAAAGCATAATACCGCCAACAGAACTAAAATTCAATATTTTGCCGTTTTGTTTTTCTTTTGATAAATCGGAGAACAGGGCAGTGTTATTTCGTAAAACCTCTTCCATACTATTTCCGTAGGCTGCGATATAGATAGTTTTGGAGGTTAGGCTAGTGCTTTCTTCCAGATCTTTTTCAGCCGCTTTTATTTCTGTCGGAATAAAATTCAGTTGTGACAAATCGTTGTTGAACCCCACATTCTTATAAGTAAAGCAGGAAACAATAACTATTAAAACACAAAAACCAATCAGAAATTTGTTGTTGTGAAAGGAAAAATGAGCCAGTTTATCAATCACATTTTTCTTGTGTTCTACGTTATTCTCTTTTGGTTTGTAGAGATGCGGAATAATTAAAAGAGAGAAAAATGCAGAAGCCATTACGATAACGGCAGCGAAAATCCCCAAGTCATTTAAGGCATCTGATTTTACAAAAAGCAGGCACAAAAAGGCAACAGCCGTTGTTGAACTGCTCATGATTACCGGCATAGTAATGTCTTTGTACAAGGTTTTTATATCGCTGTTGTGCTTGTAGTGTGTGAGAATATGAAGGGAATAATCAATGGTGATTCCCAATAAAATAGAACCAATTCCTAATGAAATAGCAGAAATTTGTTCTTTTGCAAAGTATAAAAAGGCGATGGCAAACAAAGCGCCAAAAACAGTAGGAAGAAAAATAATTATCGGAATCAATACTTTTCTATAAAACAAAATCAAAATGAGCATCAGTGTAAACATCGCGATTGATGTGGTCAGGATGATATCACTTTTGATTTGATTGGCATTTGCGACTGCAATCAGGGCAGAGCCAAAATAATGAATCGAGGTTTTGGTTTTGAATTTCTGATTCAGATTGTCCTGAATGGATTTCAGTTTTGCTGCAAAAATGGTATTCTGTTCGGTTTCGCTTGAAGGAAGATTTGAGGTAATAAAAAGAAGTAATTTCTTTTTGTCTTTGGTCATAACAAAACCATTGTCAAGCGTAAAATCGTCACCAATATTTAATTGCTGTAATTTTTTTAAAGCGATAAAGGAGATTCCTAACGGATCCTGTAAAATAAAATCTTTCGTGATAAATCCGGATGGAGCGATAATTGATTTATAATTTCCCTGAACTGTCGCCGCGATACTGTCTTTTTGAAGTTTACTTTGCAGGACTTCGTAATCTTTATTTTCCAGGAAAAGAGGCAGATTGCGGTAGACGAAATCAATGGTTTCCTGAATATTTTCTTCGTCAATTTTTCCCTGAATACCGCTTACATAGGGCTTGCAGGACTGAGTGACACTGTCTGAAAAAGCAGTTGCCATTTCTTTTAGATCGTCTTCGGTTCCGTTTTTATCGAGTTTGAAAATAACCGTAGTTTTATCAGCAAAATTAAGCTGTTTAAGCACTTTTGCCGTGACATCTGTTTTATCATTCGTGGGAATCAGTTTGGTGATATCCTCTTCAAATTTAATTTGAGAGGCAAAAAAGCCAAAAACAAAAAGGATCAAAATAGCCAGAATAACCGATAAAGATTTTCTTCGGTTTACAAATAGATGAATGGCGTAGAAATATTGATGCATGTTTATTTAGTATTGTTTTTGCTTACAGTTTTTTTCGCCACGAATTTCACGAATTTTCGCCAATTAAATTGTGCTAATTTGTGAAATTCGTGGCGAAAAAAATCCGTTTAATTCTTTCAATCTGTGGCAAAACATTATGTAATCTTTGTTTTGTTCTTCGCGCTGAAAGCGGTTAAAAGTAAATAACTTACCAGACCTGCTGAGAGCGCTAAAACGGATGCTAAAATAAGACTTCCCACGATATATTGTGTTGCATTTTTTTGAATATCATCGAGTGTAACCGAACCATTTGCAGTAAGCATAACATCGTTTGAAACAAAGTAACTTCCCATTTTTAAAGATCCGTAAATAACAAAAGGAATGAAAGGCGGAAAACTCACATTGGAAGCTAAAAAAGCAATCACTTTGTTAAGCTTAAATAAGGTAGCAAAAGTTAAAAGCAGGATGGTTTGGAACCCCCAAAAAGGAGAAATTCCGATAAAAATTCCCAAAGCAATTGCTGCCGATTTTTTAAAATTGGAATCACTACTTTCTAAAATGTCTTCCAAAAAGAATTTTTTAAAACCTTTTTTTTTTGCTTTTCTAAAAAAGTCTCTGGGTTTGATGTACAGCAATGCCCAAATGACCAAAACGGTATTTAATATGCTGATGCGGGTAAAGTCTTTAAACGGACGAAAATGAGAAACACGTTCAGCAGGATCGTACAAAATTTGAACAGGAATATTTTTAACCACAATACCTTTCCAGGCAGAGCGCACAATTACTTCAATTTCGAATTCAAACTTATTGGTATAAAATTGTTTCGGAATGAGTTTCAAAGGATACAGTCGGTAACCGGATTGAGTATCGTCGAGTTGAATTCCGGTTTCAAATTTAAACCAGAAATTAGAAAACTTATTTCCGAAACTGCTCTTTTTAGGAACATTTTCCTGAGTCATATTTCGGCTCCCAATCAATAAAGAATTAGGTTGGTTTTGAATCTCGGCAATAAAATTCGGAATATCGGTAGCAAAATGCTGTCCGTCTGAATCAATTGTAATCGCGTATTCAAAATCTAATTCGATTGCTTTTCTGAAACCATTTCGTAAAGCTCTTCCTTTTCCCAGATTTTTAGGATGATGAATCTGAGTGTATTGCGAATAGTGTTTCAGAATTTCAGAAGTTTCGTCGGTCGAACCGTCATTAACAATAATGACATTTGAAGTGAAATCTAAAACAGAATCCAACACTCTTTTCAATGTTTTGTGATTATTGTACGTGGGTACAATCACACAAAAATTTGTAGCGTTTAGTAATTCCTGCTGTGGTAAAGTAGGTATCATGAGTTTTTTTTCCTTTATCTACTTCACAAATTGTTTCTCTTTCTCAGAGAAACTCTTTGATTGTAAAACAAAGTTTTTTAGATATTCTTTTAAAGCAGCACTTTGCTCTGCGTAATGCTCGGTGAGGTATTTTTTGTCTTCTTTAATGTTTTTTCTATAGCCGGTAATTCCAGGAACGTTCTCCTGAATACTCAGCCGAATCATTCTCATTTCGATATTATTGGGATCATTTTTTATAGTGGCTTCCAATAACTTTGCGCCTTCTTTAAAACGATCCATTTTATCTTTTAACCGGTTTTTAAATTTCGAATCCAATAAAATAGAAGCCGCTTTATAGGCTACCAGAATTTTATCATCGTTGGCAGAAATACCAGAAAGTTTTTCTGAAAATTCTTTAGCGTTTGCTTCTGATTTTGTGACGTCGGCATACATTTTTCTGATGCTGGACAAATCCGGAGTACTCACAAAATGAACCCATAAAAACAATGACAATACTAATTTCATAGTTATATTTTTTTGTACACATTGCTCAGTTTCAGCGCAACGGTGTCGTTAAAATAAGTGGTGTTTTTCACCTTAACCAAATCTTCTTCTGTTGTAACAATATCAAGTTCTAAGCGTAATTCCGGATTTACTTCGGGATTGATTAGCGCCATAAATTTCACATTGGAAAGTGTCTGCATGATCAAAGTACTTTTGGTGATAGACTCCGTAAGTTCTTTAATAATCTGAATCATGCAAACTCCAGGCATAATCGGATTGCCCGGGAAATGACCTTTGAAAACGTCGTGTTTTTCATTGATCAGAATCGAAATTGTGTATTTAGAATCTCCTGTTTTTTCTTCGGAAAGAACTTTGTAAAAGAATTTTAAAAGCATATTTTTTTTATCTGCCAAAAGGATAAGAAACACCTATTTGAAAACTAACATTTGTATTATAATCTCTAAACCAATAATCATTATTGTTACCGTTGCTGCCGTAATAATCACTATCAAGAACATCCACAATTCCTTTTTTGAAACGGGCCTCAAAAGTCAATCCGGAAGGTAATCTATAACCAATACCCATTATAAAAGCCAGATCAATATCTGATTTTTCATAAAGCAAGTTGTCTTGTAATCTAAAATCTAAAGTGGGCCCAGCCTGAAACTGAAAGCCATTTTTTAAAGTAAATTTATTGACTACAGCAATGGAAAGATAATCAATTTCTAAATCTTTCGAACTCACAACATCATTGCCATTATTATAACTGATAAAAGTTTTAACGTTACTCGCTCCTTGCTGGCTATACGTGATTTCCGGTTGTAAAGTGTAAATTTTAGTCAATTTGATTTCACCAAAACCTCCAATATAAAAATCAGTTTTATAGTCGGAACGTGTATTGGAGAATGTAGAAAAAGAAGCTCCTGCTCTCAGACCAGGTTTAAAGGTAACTTGTGCCTGTGAACTTGTTATGGCAAACAAGGCCAATACGATAATTATTAAATTTCTTTTGTTCATGATTTAAATTATTTTACTTTGAACGTGTAACTAATACCAATCTGGAAAACCTGATTTAAAGTAATGTCATCATAATAGCGTCTGTTATTATCATTATCATAATCATATCCGTCGTAGCCATAAATATCAACTAATCCTTGTTTCAATCGGGCTTCAAAAGTTAATCCGTTTGGAAGGGTATATCCAACTCCGCCAACAATAGCAAAGTCAACATCAACAGGGTTCTCGCCAAATTTGTCAAAATTATCATTGGTTTTTAAATCTATTGATGGTCCTGCTAATACGTGGAAACCTTTTCCTTTAAAATTAAATTTAGCCACAGCTCCAAGTGTAAGATAGTTGATTTCGGCTTTCTGGCTTCTGCGACGGGAAGTATTGTTGTCAAAATCTAAGTAAGACAAACGAATATCAGCGCCTTGTCTGGAATAATTTAACTCGGGCTGCAGCGTAAAATATTTATTGAATTTTATAGCCATTAACGCACCCACATAAAAATCAGATTTTGAACTGCTATTCCCCGGCATATTACTTAAATCCGATATATTTAAACCTCCGCGTAATCCCGGACTAACCTTTACCTGGGCATTTGACGTTATAACTCCAATACATAAAACAAAGGCAATTACGGTTATTTTTTTCATTTTTGGTTTGGTTTAAGTTTAGGTTTAGTTTAAATTTTTACTCTGATTTCAAATAATTTAATTCAATTTTCAGCTTAATATTTTGATGATTAATCAAAATTTTCTCCGCAAAAATATTGTTTTCTGAACTAAATGTCAGTGTAAATTTTTCTTTTGTTTTAGAAGACTGAACGACCTTTTCTAACTTTTGGTCTTTTTTGGAGACAAAAAGATAGTTGTCACGTTTTTTTCCATCCTGTGATTTATAGATGTCAGCTGATTCGTTTTCGAATTGTTGTTGAAAGATATAATCTTTTTTCAGCAGCAAGCGAAAATCTTCTCTTAAGGTATTGATAAGGATTTTTCGGTCTAGTTCGGATACAATCGAATTGATTTTAAAGGCTGTTTCAGAAATCTCAAAATCCATTAATTTGTTGCCAAATTCTGTTGTAAAAACAATACGATGTGTAGTGTCATTGATTTTTTTGGCGATGAAAATTCCAGACATTTCATGGCCGTAAACCGTAATGTTGGTTTTATACACGTAATCGGTTTTTGAATCTGCGAAATAAGGGACCTGATAAGACGTTCGGTCTAATTTTTTAGGAGTATAGTTTTTTGTGACAGAACCACAAGAAACCAGAACAATTGCAAGGAAGCAATTAATTAGTAAAAACTGAATCGTCGATTTTTGCATTGATCACTTTATTTTTAAGTACAATTCGGGTATAATCTTCAGAGGATTCTAAGAGTTTTACCTGAACGACAGTTGCTTCTTCTTTGTCGAAAGTCAGTTCAATTTGTTTGATGTATTTTTTTAAAGTGGCATCTTTAGGAACAAACTTAGCGATATTCTGTCCCTTTGATTTGAAATAAGAAATGACAAACTCCTTATCGTCAAACATATTACCGCTTACGCTTCCGACAATCAATTTGTTGATTCTGCCAAAGATTTTACTGTTACCCATATCAACGGCACTTTTCTTCCCTTCGTCGTTAATCAGGATTTTCCCGTTTTTAAAAACAATGCTGTAATTGTATGGTTTCTTGTATTGCCATTGCAGTAAAGAAGGTTCTTTAAAAATCATTTTTCCCGAAGTCTCAATATCTTTCGATAAAAAGTCCAAGTGTTTGTACTGAACAAAATCGGTACTCAGGGTTTTGATTTTTTTGGAAACTACATTTACATCCTGCTTGAAAGCATTAATTTCGGCATCAGACATTTTTTGTTCCTGAGCCAACAAATTGCCTGAGATAAATAAAATTAAGAGTGCTATTTTAGTTTTCATATTTATTACGAATTGTGCTTTATTAGTTTGCTACAGATTAAAGGATTAAAATCCGTTTTTTATCCGCGTCTTCGCGTAAGCGAATCAGCTTCATCCGCGTTCAGTTTTCATAAGCTTTCAGATTCAAAAGTTCTTCGGTTGAAATTACTTTATAATTGTTTTGCTGCAAAAATTGCAAAAACTGTTCCAGTACTAAAACAGAGTGTACTCCTGTGTCGTGCAAAAGTACAATTCCTCCCGGAGAAATACGTTTTATGATTCGTTTGAAAATTAAACTTTGGTTGGTTGTGCCACCGTCCAATGAACGAATATTCCACCCAATTACTTTGTGGCCGGTACGTTTTAAAGCTCTTCGGATGGAGGGTGTCGTAACCCCGTAGGGCGGGCGGAAAAAATTTATTTTTTTGGAGGTGTACTTTTCTAAAAGAGCATCCGTTTTCTGAATTTCAGTCGTGATTTTTGTAGCATTGTAAAAATCAAAAAAAGGAGAATGGCTGTACGAATGATTGCCAACCAAATGTCCTTCTGCTATAATTTGTTGTACGATTTCAGGATGAGTTTCGATGTTTTTTCCGATGCAGAAAAAAGTAGCTTTGACCTCATATTTCTTTAAAAGAGTCAAAACTTCCGGAGTAAAAATAGAGGGTCCGTCATCAAAGGTAATCGCAATTTTCTTTTGGGTTTCCAATGAATTATTGCAGTAAGCTTTTACATGATAATTAGAAGAAATTACAGCAGAGCCCACAGCATTTATGCCTAACCAAATTAAAACAATTGCGATAAACCATGCTCCGTTAATTGCTGTATAGAGATTCAGAAGAAGCAGTAGCAGCAATACAAAGAGAAAGAATAACGAAATGTTTTTATGCGTTATCATTTTGAAAGTAACGTAAAACTATGGTTTTTTCCGTTGAGCTGATTGTACAATAAAATCGTATTATAAGCCGGTCTTTCGACTGAATTTACTTTTATAATTTCAGGGATTTCCTGAGTTTTTAAAATTTTAGACGCCATCCATAAAGCAAAAGCCGAAGCGGTATCGTATTCACCACTCAAATGTTTGTAATACAATTGCGGAGTTTGAGCGAAGTCCTTTTGGGTTAGATTTTTATAATAATTTTCAAAATCTGCATTACCGTCAAATCCTAAAATCAAGGCATCGACATCTGAAATTTCTAATTGATTGGATTTCAAAAAAGATCTGATTGCGGCTTCAATTTCATTTTCTTCCAGCGTATTTAGTAAGGCAATGTCCAGTACTTCAGCATAGGTAGTCTCTTTTCGTTCATTTTCCAGAACAAAAAAACTGGCACCTTCTCCATAAACGGCACCGCCTGTAGTAGCCTCTAAAAGGTTGTAGGGTTGCTGGCCGTCTGGTTTGATACGTCCTGACAATTTAAAAAGCGCAGTAGTGTAATCACCATTTTCATCCACACCGCCCACAAGAACAGACTGTACTTCTTCTTCCTCAATTTGCATTTTAGCATCTAAAAGTGCCGATTCAAAAGAGACAGCTCCATTGACATAGGTAAAATTGTAACCGTTGCATTTTTGCAACAACGCAATTTGAGCGCCAACCGTATTATGTGTCGACTGGATGAATGAAGTTGGTGTTAAGAATTGCTCATTATTATCGAGGATGTTGGTCAGGAATTTTTCAGAATCTTCAATACATCCTAATCCTGTTCCGGTAATAATGGCATCTACATTTTCAAGTTGTGCATCTTTCATGGCAATTGCCGAGGCCACGATTCCATTTTTCACACCTTTTGCCATTCTTCTTATGGCAGCAGGAGAAATATAATCCTTGTAAACCGGCGGAACGATTTTAAGTACATTCTCGTCGAGGTTGTGTGTGGCTTCTTCTAAAAAAACAGTATCAAATGTTTTTTGAGTCGAAATACAACCTATTCCATTTATATATGTTTTTTTTAATTGCATTTTGAGAAGATAAGAGTGGAACAGTTTCCTCCAAACCCAAAAGAGTTAGACAGAACATGTTCAATATTTTTATTCTTTAAAGTCGTTTGCGGTTTTAAGTCAAACTCTTCCATTGGAGTTTCAAAATTCAGATTGGGGTAAACCACATTATTCTGAATCGCCAGAACGCTGTAAACAGCTTCAATGGCTGCAGCAGCTGCCAAAGTATGTCCTGTATAAGGTTTTGTCGAACTAAAATCGGGTACTTTTTCATCACCGTAAATTCGAAGTATAGCTCTTCCTTCAGACAAATCATTGTTGGGAGTAGCTGTTCCGTGCACGTTGATATAGTCAATTTCACTTGGTTTTAAACCCGAAACGTCAAAGGCTTTTTTCATGGCCAGGTAAGCACCGTCTCCATTTTCTGAAGAAGCCGTTTGATGAAAAGCATCATTGGCATTGCCATAACCTGAAACACGGGCCAGAACTTTTTTGTTTTGTTTCTGAACTACTTCATCGGATTCTAAAACCAGAAAAGCGGCTGCTTCACCCAGATTTAGTCCTTTTCGGTTGTTGTCGAAAGGTTTGTTGTAATCGTCAGATAAAATCATGAGGGTTTTGAATCCGTTGATTGTAAATTTTGCCAGAGCGTCGGTTCCACCAACAATTACGCGGTCCAGTTTCCCGGATTTTATAAGTCTTGCACCCAGCATAATTGCGTTTGCTGCCGATGAACAAGCGGTACTTATGGTGGTAACAATTCCTTTTAAACCGAGTTCGTCTGCAATTTTTTCGGCTACATCGCCAGCATCATGACAAGTAATGTATTTGACAAGTTCAGGATGTTTGAAATAATCGTAATAATGCTTTTCGGTCATATCCATCCCACCCACGCTTGTCGCCGAAATGAGTCCGGTTCTGAATTCGTTTATCGCCGTGATTCCGGCATTTTTAACAGCCTGTTTCGCTGCAAAAGTGCCAATCATCGCAGTCCTCGAAAAGTTATTATCGGGAGTAAGTTCTAATTCCTGAACCAATTCATCATTAGTTTTTTTAATTTCACCTACCTTATTTATAGCAGCGTGAATCGTTTCAATGTTTTCGATACGCGTTACCGCAACTTTATTTTCGATTAACGAAATGTAATTTTCTTCGACTGAATTTCCAATCGAGGAGATAATTCCCATTCCGGTTATTGCAACACCTTTTTTCATTTAGATTATTGGATTGTTGGATTGTTGGATTGTTGGACTATTCTTTTTGGTTTATAAAAGTTTTAAAAACTATTTTGAATTAGATTTTTGAATATTTTCATTTAAGAAATCTAAAAACCTGATAATCCAACAATCTAAAAATCTAAAGAGTTCTGTTAGCGCTAATGTACGCCGCCATCGTTTCGATGGATTGAAAAA
Organism: Flavobacterium sp. UGB4466; assembly: GCF_903469665.1. Classification (GTDB taxonomy): domain Bacteria; phylum Bacteroidota; class Bacteroidia; order Flavobacteriales; family Flavobacteriaceae; genus Flavobacterium; species Flavobacterium lipolyticum. Next base: position 58,957 of record NZ_CAGKLC010000005.1, read on the forward strand.
TGGTTTTTCCTTCTTTTGGGTCTACCAGTTTAATTCCGTAATCTTTATCTAGAATCACGATTAATTCAAGCGCATCAATGGAGTCTAAACCTAAACCATCTCCAAACAAAGGATCGTTATCTGCAATATCTTCGATCGCGATATCTTCAAGGTTTAAAGTAGTAATGATTTTGTTTTTTAATTCTTCTTTTAATGCTTCCATGATTATTTATTGTATAATGTATTGATAGTTTCGTTGTTATATTTTGTACTTTCTTCCTTGCTAATGGTGCAAAGAAAAGCCTTGTAATCGTCGTTGAAAAATTCTACCCAGCCACAAAGAACCCTGTCGGCTTTATTTGTATTCAGAAGAATAGTAGAATAATTGGACATAAATTCGGTGTTAAAGGCATCAAATATAAAGAAAGAATTTTCACTTTTCAGCTGATGGCGGATACTTATTTCGCCCAGACAAATATTTGGAAGGGTATAAACAAAAACTGCCGGGCTCGGGAAGTAGTTTTCTTTGTCGGAAATAGATTCCTGATACTTAACATCGGTATCTAAACTCGAGGATTTGTTGGCCAAAACCAAGGCAATATTGTTCTCCTTTTCATCAGAAGTTATCGGACTCAAAAGCAGTTCAGCTCCTAAAAAAGCCAGTTTGCTCAAGGCATCCATTTTGAAAAACTTTGGGTATTGCAGGTCAAAATTGCGATAGGCCTGTTTCGAGAAATTAGCAAAATCTGTGGGTTCAATTTTGAATATCGAAGTCCCGTTCAAAACAATTTCGTTGTTTTCGATGGTACAATAGGATTGTATGTTAGTTTTGTTTGGATTCATTATTTTAATTTAACACTAATTGCACAAATTAGCACGAATTGATTTGGGGTTTAAATTACACTAATTAATCTGTGAAAATTAGTGCAATTCGTGGCTAATTATTTTTTACTTTTTCAAATATCACCGCCGTATTACAACCTCCAAATCCAGAAGCTGTTTTTAGGAAAAAATCAATTGTCTTTTCTTCATTTTTCTCAATAACATTGATTGGTTCGCTAACCCCAATTTCATCAAAACCTTTTGATTCAAAAAGCTTATTTTGATTGGCAGATTCAATGGAAATTACCGTTTCTAACAATCCCGAAGCGCCTAAGGTATGGCCATAAAATCCTTTCAGACTATTGACTGGGGCATTTTGTAAACCTAAACGGTTTAGGGCAATGGCTTCCATTTCGTCGTTGAAAGGCGTTGCGGTTCCGTGTGCTGAAATATAATCGATTTTTGCAGCTTCAATTTGAGCTTCTTTCAAAGCATTTTGAATACTTCTGAACAAACCTTCACCGGTTCTCGATGGACCCGAAATATGATTGGCATCGTTTATCGAACTGTCTCCGATAACTTTTATTTTGGCATTTGCAGTTTCGGCGGTAACTAACACTGCGGCTGTCGCTTCTCCTAAACTTACACCGGTTCTGTTTTTAGAATACGGTTTGCATGGTAAATCGCTCATAGCCTGAAAAGCATTAAAACCAGACAAAACAAATTCTGAAACTTCGTCACCCGCTACAACAAAAGCATGGTCATAAAGACCTGACTGAATCATTCTTTTGGCAACAGAAATGGCTAAAATTCCGGATACACAGGCATTCGAAACCACAATGGGCGGTGTTTGAAATCCGAAAAAAACGGCAACATTTTTTGCCAAAACATCTAAATGTGCATTAGTAAAACTGTCAACAGAATCATTTTTTAAAGCGGTTACATTTCCTTTGGTTGTCGAAAGGATAAAGGCTGCTTTGGAATTTAGTTCAACTCCCGAGTTTTTGATAATCGGTTCTAAAGCCAAAATCATCATTTTCTCTAAACGGGAGTATTTTGTTTCTGTACTTATTTTTGCGAAGGCACTGTTTATTTTTTCATCAGAAATAATAGAAGCATAAAATGAATTGGGCATTAAAGAAATATCATTTTGAAGCTGAATACCGGAATCTCCTCGAAGAATTGCTTCAACGTTTGATTCGACATCAAAACCTAATGGTGTGATGCAGTTGGTTTGCGTGATGTATATTTCTCTTAACATTTTATGATTTTAATTTCGTGAAATTTTTGCTCGCAGATTTGGCAGATTGAGCAGATTCCGATTTTAATTTTTTCTAATTCGTGAATTCGTGGCTAAAATTTTACTTTAATAACCCCACTTTTCGTTTCCATTCTTCGTAAAAAGGAGGATTGGTCAGCATTAGATTTCCTTCCTGATCTAAAAAAACCTGAACGGTTTCTCCGGTGCAGGCCACTTCACCTTTATCGTCCAGTATTCTGAAACGATAGATCATTTTTGCAGCGGGTGTGTCAATTACCGTAGTTTCTATGGTTACCACATCGCCATAACGCAAAGACAATTTGTGTTCGCATTTTGATTTTACGATTGGAGTTGTGTAGCCTGTTTTGGCAATGTCCAAATACGTAAGTCCGTGTTCGCGTCCAAAAGCTTCACGTCCGTCTTCAAAATAGGTGATATAATTGCCGTGCCACACGATTCCAAGCGGATCCGTTTCGTTAAAACGAATCCTGATTTCATGCGAAACGGTTAGTTCGGTTGCTTCGTTAAACTGTTCTTTTCTTTTTGTCATAAAATAAGGCAATGGATGTTGTGATAATAAAGAACAAAAATAACAAACTTATTTTTGGGATGATTTCAAGGAAAGATACGTTGCGAAGTAAAACATCATAGAAAGCTTCTAATCCCCAGTTCATAGGTGATGATTTAGCAATAAGCTGCATGATCCCCGGCATTGCAAAAACGGGAACCCAGATTCCGCCAATCGCCGCCAGAATAATAACACTTGTCGCACCAAAGGGAGCCGATTGTTCCTGCGTGCTTGCGACCGTTCCCAATAAAATTCCGAAACCAATAGCCGCGAAACCTGAAAATAAGGCTACAACACTCATTAAAAATAAATGGCCTTCAATATTTAAAGAAGGTAAACCAATATGTGGAAACAAAAAGACTGCGACCGCCACCATCATGTAAAACTGTATCATACAAATGACAGAGTAGGTGATGGTTTTACCAATTATAACCACAATATTAGAAACCGGATTGGTCAATAAACGAACAAAGGTTCCCTGTGATTTTTCTTTTACAATATTGATAGATAAAGGAATTACAATAAAGAATATAGCAAAAAGGGTCCAGGCCGGAACATTATGCTGCACGGAGTTTGGACGCACTTCTTTGTTGTTTATTTTTGGAATAATTTCTTTAAAGGTGATGAAACTTTTTTGTTCAAATTCGGCATTTCCTTCTCCCAGCTGATTTTGAAAAGTGGTATAAATAGACTTGGTTTCGATCTGTGAAATCATCTTATCGATGGAACTCATCACGGCATTCTTGAAGCTCATTTGAACCGCAGGATCAAAATACAATTTAACTTCTTTTTCTTTAATTACTTTCGGTTTTTTGGCTTGAGCCGAAGTATCTGTTTCTGTTAGCCCCATTTTGCTCACAATGTTTTCGACATTCTGATCAATTTTGGTTTGCAGATCAACACTTAGTTTTTCCGGAATTACAATGGCCAGCTGAAACTTTCCTTTGTAAACGGCTTCCCTGGCAATTTCTTCCGTAATGGGTTTATGATCAATTTGTGTGACCACACTAAAAAGCTGACTTTTCTCCAGATTATCAAAAACGGTTTTAGACACTGAACCTTTATCGTTATCAACCAGTAAAATCTGAATTTTGTTATCGCTAACGGTTTTGAAAGTACTGTCCTGAATCAAGGTTACGGTAATCACCAAAACCAAAGGCATGATGAATAAAATGATCAAACCGCCCAGATCTCGTTTGAGCAGGAGAAATTCTTTTACGACCGACATCCAAATTTTATATACCATCTCTAAAGTCTTTACCGGTTAATGAAATAAAAACTTCTTCAAGATTACGAGCTTCTTCAGTAGAAGCAATTAGGCTCGAAGGTGTACCTTGGGCATAAATTCTGCCGCGGTCTAAAATGGCAATATGAGTACAGAAATCTTCCGCTTCTGCTAAATGGTGTGAGGTATAGATAATGGTGGTTCCGTTTTGATTTAAGAATTTTAAATAGTCTATGATGGCATTTTTCGATTGAACGTCAACACCCACGGTTGGTTCGTCTAAAAACAAAACTTTGGGATTGTGTAAAATTCCGGCAATCAAATTGACTCTGCGCTTCATACCGCCTGAGAAAGTCTCAATACGCTTGTCGGCAAATTTTAATAATCCTAAAAGATCTAAGGTTTCAATGACCTTGTCTTTTAGATAATTGCCTTTTAGTCCGTACATGCTTCCAAAATAATGTAAATTTTCCCGGGCTGTTAGGGTAGGGTATAAAGCATACTCCTGAGGGACAACGCCAATTATTTTTTTGATTTTGGAGGAATGATGGGTATAATTCAGACTATCAATAGTGAAATGTCCTGAAGTTGGTTTGATCAGTCCGCAAAGCATGGAGATTAAAGTGGTTTTTCCGGCACCATTAGGCCCCAATAACCCAAAAATCTGACCTTGATTAATCTCCAGCGAAACATCGTTCAAAGAATACAGATCTGCATTTTTGTACTTTTTCGAAAGGGATTCTATTTTTATTATGGATTGCAAAATATTCTTAGCTAATAGCTTTTTTTAGTTTTTTGAAAAAGATTTCTTCACGATTGGCAATGTCCAGTAGTTCATCGGCAATTGTATTGTAGGCATCTTCTTTGGCGCTTCTGTTTTTGTAAATTCTTGAGGCTTCAACGGCAAAATCACGCCATGAATCACCGATTTGTGTCATCTCTTTTGAAAGGGATTTTAATTCTTCATTGTTCAGAATAACTGAAGCTTCCTGTAAAAAAGCGGCATAAATAAATCGGAAACCTCCGCCTCCTGTACCTATTTCTTCCTGCATACGAACCATTTGTGCCAAATAGTGATTGGCTTTTTTAGTACCGTGTTTTACAGGCCATCTTCGGATTTGTTTGGAAACAAATTTGATTCCGCGGACACCCACAATAGGCATTGGTGCCAACATATCGCGGCAGGTATTTTTGATTCCTTTTATAATGGCGCTTTTTAAATCAACGTCCTTCGGAATTTGAATCGGATAGTACATTTGTCCTCTTGGTGCAAAAGCTCCTTTGGCAAAACGGACCTTGTCCAGTTCGTCATGTGTCAGGGTGGTAACGGTTTCCATTACAGGATCACTCACCAGATAATCGGTTTCGGTTTTTCCGTAAACCACTAAATTGTGTGCGTTAAAATGAAAGCGGTATTCATCAGGGAAATAACTCAAATGGTACACGCCAACTTGTAATCCGGTTGGAATATTATTTTTTAAATTTTCATCTAAGGCCTTGTTGGCATTTATTACAGAGGAAAATTTTTGTCTTTTTATTTTTAAGTTTAAACGGCTCGCCAGTTTGTTAAAAATCTGTCCGGGCAAAGTTCTGTAACTAATGGCCGGAGCGTGATTGACTTTTATAAACGGCAGGTATACGAAGAAAAGTCCGGAGCCAATACCAAAAACCATTGGTTCACTGATATTCAGTCCGTTGTTTTTTAACAAATTCGAAGCTACTCCATTTTCGCAATGAGCAGATTGATGATGTGTAAAATTAGTTTGCATTACGCGGTTTTAATATTTTTTAATTCAGCTATTGAAATTTCAAAAGCATCGGCATATTTCTGTAAAGTAGTGTTGCTCAATTGGGCAAAAACAGAGGGTTTAAAATGTCTTTTTACACGCCATTTCCACATTCCAACATAACTGGAAAGAATGGTGAGATCCATTTTATTAAGTTCCATATAATAACAAATCGGACTTACTTCACCTATTTCTACCTGTTGTTTTGCTTCGGCAATTCGTTCGTTTATGTCATCGATCGAATTGGATAGTGCAATGGTTTTAGGTTCCCAACCAGTACTTAAAGTTGTGGTATAGTCACCATTTTCATCGGTGGCGTAAAGCAGTTCTTTGAGATTATTTTTGGTTAAATTGCCGTTGTCTTGTGGTACTTTTTCTTTTTCCATGGCCTTTTTATTTTCGGGAGAAGTTATGAAATAGCCGAAATTGTTTGTTGAATGAACAGATTAATTTCGCATTCTAAAAGTATTTTGTCATCAACTAAACTTTCGCAACTCATGGTGCATAAAGTATAATCGTCACCCGCAAATTTTGAAACTAAATTTGCTTTGGTAATAATAGTGTCATTAACTTTTGGCAGCGCATGTATTTTCAGATTCTTTATAGCACTGATGAAACCAATTACATTTACGTTTTCATTTTCTGTCCCGTCATCGTCAAAAAAATATTTTTTGCCTACAATTGAGGAACAGGTTTGTGCGGTGTTTTCGATGAGCCCGGCTTCAATAAAAATGTTGTTGTCAACAAAAATATTGTCTTCACGGATCAAAAAGGTGGTTTCTACAAAACTGGAATTTATATCCAAAATTAAATCCACCATAAGCAGTGGCGCTCGGTGGGGCAGATAGTTTTGTATGTCGACTCCGGTTTTCATTCCTATTTATATTATTTGGCTAAAACGGTCTTCATTTGTCCGTTCGCAATTTCTTCATTATTCAGATACGTTACGATGTCTACCAGAGTAATTCCGGCAAACTCCTGTAAAATAGTTATGGTCGATTGAATTGAGTCGTTGACTTTGGGTAACTTTTTTATTTCAATTTCTTTGATCGATCCAATGTAGCCTGTTGGGGCTGTTTCGTTTTTTAGGAAAAATTGATAGCCTGTGTGCAAAGCCACAGATTGCGCCATATGCTCGATTAAACCCGCTTCTAAAAAGGTATCGTTGTCGGAAAAAATATTATCGTTTTCAATTTTTAATCCCGCAACCAATGAGGTCTCAGTAAACGAATACATTTTATCAACCATAACAAAAGGAAACTTTTGAGGCAATAAATTTTCGACAGCGTTTTTTTCTAAAAGTAAAGAGGTTTCCATTAGCAAACAGTTAAATAAGCATACGCAAAAGAGAATCTTCCGCTTTCCGGAACAGATAATAGAATACGTTCTCCTTTTTTCAAATTTCCTGAATTCATTAATTCTTCCAAAGCTAAGTAAATAGAGGCAGAACCAACATTTCCAACTCTTGAAAGATTCATGAACCATTTTTCATCGGCCATACCGATTCCTTTTTCATTCAGTCCTTTTTTTAGTCCTTCCACAAAAAAGTTTGAAGAAACGTGAGGGATAAAATAATCGACATGATCTGATGTGATCTTGTTTTTATCCATAGCATCTTTCATACTTTCTGCTCCTTTGGAAAGAATAAACTCGTCCAGTAATTTCACATCTTGTTTGATGGCAAAAACCGATTCGTTTAACCATTGTTCCGGTGCATAATCGCTCCAGGCTTTGATCTCACCATTTTCTAATTTATCACCACCGGCATACATACAGGTTTCTAATTCGTAAGCATACGAAAAGGCTTCCATCCACTCAATTTTTAAGGAGATCGCTCCTTTTGGTTGGTTTTCTAATAAAAACGCTCCTGCACCATCAGATAACATCCAGCGTAAAAAATCTTTTTTGAAGGCAATGATGGGCTGTTCTTCCAGATTTTTCAAATTAGCCGCTTCGTGGTTGTACATTTGGGCATTGAGCCAGGTCGAAACTTTTTCAGATCCCGTACAAATGGCATTTTTAGAGTTTCCGGATTTTACAGACAGGAAACCAAATTTTAAAGAATTCATACCTGCACAGCAAACTCCTGTTGAAGAATTTAGTTCTACAGATTTGTTTTTCAATAAACCATGTACCATCGCAGCATGCGAAGGAAGGAAGATATCAGGTGTTGAGGTTCCGCAGGAAAGGACTTCAAGATCCAGTGCTGTAAAGTTTTCATCAAACAATTGCAGAATTGCATTTCGGGTTAACTCGGCGTTGTTATGCGTGCTTTTTCCGGACTTATCTATTGCGTAATAACGAGTTGTGATTTTATTATTGCGCAAAATAATACGTCTTGCTTTAGAGGCAGCATCATTAATGAGGCCTAAATAACTTTCCATCTCATCATTAGAAATGGCTTCATTTGGCAAATACTTTGCGGCTTTGGTAATATATACTTCAAACATAATCTAATTTCGTCTTCTAAACTCCTTGATAATATTGAGTTTCTCTTTTTATGGTATTTAACTTAAAGGGGTAGGTAATAAGGTGCAATATATACACTATTGGCGAGATTAACCATATTGCAAGGAATAAATAAACATTAAATACTTTAAGAAGTGTTTTTCTGTTTTTTTGATTTTTATAAATCAGATTCGACCACTTATTAAAGATTTTATTTGCCGTTTTATCAACGGTGACCAAATAAGGGCTAATTTTAACAGCATCAATGGCAACTAATTTGGGCTGTAAGTTCTGTAATTGATTTTGCTTAAATTCAGAAAGTATCGTTTCTCCAAATTTATCGGACTCCAGTATGTCTTTTTCTGATACTCCCGGCAGTGGAAAAATACCAAGATATTTTTTCTTTACGCCCGAAAACATCCATTCTACAATCGTAATTACACTGATTAAATTTCCAACACGATCTACTAAAGCCACATTTCCAACAAGCTGAGCATTGGCTTCTTTTAGTAAAACTTTGATTTTTTCCTGTGCCATAATCCACATATTACGAGAGCCGCTTATGGTGATAACAGGTGTGTTGTTTAATATTTTTTTGGCTTCGGCACTTTTCAGAAAAGAGTTAATCGGAATAGAAGGGGACAAATACCAAACCTGATAGTGAAACAATACCAGATCGTATTTAGTGTTTAGAATTTCTTCCGGAACCGGTTTTAGTTCGGTTGGAATTTGCAGAAATGATTCCGGGAAAGCATCGAAAAAAGAGTCTTTATCCCATGGAAAAGGAAAAGTTTTCTGCAGTTGTATTTCGTGAAAAGTTACATTGATCTCCCCTGAATTCAGGAAGGGTTTTGCAATATTTCGTGCAATTGTTCCCAGTTGTCCAGACTGCGTATAATAAATTACGAGAACATTTTTCATTGTGGTATACTTGCTTTTGGTTGCGAACAAAAATAGGTAAATTTATTTAAACGAATTTTCTTGTTTAAATGAATTGTTTTTGGGCCACAGATTTTTGTTGGGTTTTTTAATCTCGCAAAGGTACAGAGACGCAAAGTTTTAATTTGAAATGAATTTTTAAGTACAGTTTGTCATTTCGACCGAAGGGAGAAATCACACAAGAAACTCCGCAAACTAAGTCGACAATCTTTGTGACTAAACGGGTGTGATTTCTCCCTTCGGTCGAAATGACAAAACGGAGTAAAACTTTGCGACTTCGCGTCTCTGCGAGATTTTTTAAGTTTTATTTCAGATTATTCCAGAAATCGAAATAATTGAACCATTGCAGCGGATATTTTTGCAGAATAGTCTCAACGCTTTGTACATATTCTTTCAGCAATCCTTTTTCATCACGATGTTTCGAGGCAGCTTCTCTGGCGTACAAATGATAATGTAAGTTAGGTTCTTTCATTACATAAACAAAAACAACAGGAACTTTTAATCGTGAAGCAATTAAAAACGGACCCGCAGGAAAATTGGCTTCCTTACCCAATAGGTTTTCCGAAAGAGATTTGGTGCCTTCAAAGTAACGATCGCCGGTAAAACAAACCAGTTCGTTATTGGTTAAAGCAGCATTGATCTCAAAAATATGAGACAAATCGTCTTTAATAATGATAAATTTTACGGTAGGTTTTTGGGTAACGCTTTCCAGATAGTTTTTTATAGCAGAATGTTCCAAATCGGTAGTAACCAGATTGATTTGAAAATTAAGATCAATATCACCCAGGAAATGTTCGGCAATTTCGAAATTTCCAACATGAGCACTAATTAAAACACCTCCTTTTTTCTCGGCCAAGAGTTTTTTCAGTACCTCAATTCCGTCAAATTCATAAGTGAATCTGTTTCGCATTCCTGCCGAAATGGAAATTTTATCAATGATCGTCTGTCCAAAAGTATAGTAACTTTTGAAGACCATTTTTTTAGATTTGAACCAGGAATATTGAAGCCTTTCTTTAAAGTAATAGAAAATGGCTTTGTTGCTTTTTTTTAAAAACAAAAAGTAATATGAAGCAACAAAATAAAGCAGGACATAAGCAGCCTTAATACCCGCTTTTTGTATTAAAAAAACGAATATTCTATAGCCTAAAACTGTTCCCTTTGATTTGCCATCCCATTGACTCATTAAACAGCTTTAGCTTTTAGTTTGGTTTCAATAAGGTCATAAAAATTCTGAAAAGTAGCAATTCCAACAAAATCAGCTTCTACCAGTTTTACACCAAAGTTAGATTCGATCGAGACTACTAAATCTACATAATCTAAACTATCTAATCCAAGTGTCTCTTTTAAATTAGCATCCGGTTCGATATCATCATTGTCTACTTCAAATTCATCAACCAAAAAACCATTAATTTTTGCTATAATCTCTTCTTTATTCATCGCTCAATTTAAACTTTTTAACCACCAACGCAGAGTTGGTTCCTCCGAATCCGAAGGAATTGGACAAAAATATGTCAAATTTTTTGTTTAAAGTAGTTTTGACCAAATTTAATTTAGCAGCATCTTCGTCAGGATTTTCTAAATTGATGTTTGGAGCAATGAAATCGTGCTGCATCATTAAGATAGAGTAGATTACTTCGCTTGCTCCTGCCATCCAGCATTCGTGACCTGTCATCGATTTGGTAGAACTTACATAGGGATTTCTCTCTCCGAAAACTTCGAAAATGGCTTTAGCTTCATTTCCGTCTCCAACAGGAGTTGAGGTTGCATGAGCATTTATATAATCAACATCCGCTGCTTTTAGCTGTGCATCGTCAAGTGCTCGTTGCATGGCTATAGACGGCCCTTCAACATTAGGCGTCGAGATGTGTCCGCCGTTTGAAGAGAATCCGTAACCCGCAACTTCGGCAATGATGGTTGCGCCTCTGGCAATAGCCGATTCATAGCTCTCCAGAATTAATGTTGCACCACCACCACTCGGAATTAATCCGTCGCGGTCCTTGTCGAACGGACGGGAAGCTTTTTCCGGTTCGTTTTCTCTGGCCGAAAAAACACCTAAACCATCAAAACTGCTCATCGCATATTTATTGATTTCCTGTGCGCCTCCACAGATGATAACGTCCTGAAATCCGCTTTTGATTAAAAAATAAGCAAGTCCTATAGAGTGTGATCCGCTGGCACAGGCTGCACTTACAGTAAGATTGATACCGCGAAGTTTAAAAATCGTCGATAAATTCATGGTTACCGTTGAATTCATCGATTTAAAAATAGCACCTGAACCTATTAAAGCGGTGTCTTTTTTATCTCTGACAATATCAGTAGCTTCAATAACAGCTTTTGATACACTGTCATTTCCGTACATAATTCCCACTTCGCGTTCTTCAAAAAAGGCATCATCTATATTCGCATTTTTCAATGCTTCGATTGTTGCCATATAAGCGTACTCGGTCTCTTCACCAATGCTCATTCGCTGTCTGCGGGTCAATAAATTTTTTAAATCAGCCTTCGGAACCATTCCCGTCAGGGCCGATTGGAAACCAAATTCTTTTCTTTCAGAATCAAACTGAATACCTGATTTTCCCTGGTATAAAGATTCCTTTACTTCATCTAAAGAAGTTCCGATACAAGAATAAATTCCCATTCCAGTAATTACAACTCTTTTATTCATGGTGGTATTTCAAAGTATTTTCTATCCTAAGTGTATTTTTTGAAGTTTTTTTAATAAAACTTTGCGACTCTGCGTCTTTGTGAGCAATTTTTGACGTTTAAAAAACTTAAAACAATCTCACAAACATAGGATTATTAAGAATATATTCCTCCATTTATATTGATAATCTCTCCTGTAATGTAACTTGATTTTTTTGAAATCAAAAAGCTTACCAAATCTGCAACTTCCTCAGCTTCTCCAAAACGGTTTACCGGAATCAGCTTTAATAATTCTTTTTCATCCAGTTCACTGGTCATGTCCGTTTTAATAAAACCGGGTGCAACAGCATTTACAGTAATATTTCGTTTGGCAACTTCCTGGGCCAGTGCTTTGGTTGCTGCGACAATTGCGCCTTTTGCTGCCGAATAATTCGTTTGTCCGGCTGTTCCTTTCACTCCTGAAACGGAAACCATATTAACAATTCGGCCGTATTTATTGCGTAGCATTTTTTGAATAAAAAACTGCGTAACATTAAAAAAACCATTCAAACTGGTGTTTACTACACCATTCCAGTCTTCGGGACTCATCCACATAAAAAGACCGTCTTTTGTAATTCCGGCATTGTTTACAATTGCTTCTACAATTGCTTCCGGATTAGCTTCCTGCCATTGTGTTAATGTTTTTTGTACATCTTCAAAATTGGAAACATCAAAACCTAAAATTTCTCCCGTTGCTCCTAGTTTTTGTATTTCCTGAAGGGTTACTTCAGCAGCTGTTTTATTCGAGTGATAGTTAATCAGGATATGATAATTTGCATCAACGGCTAATTTTTTACAAATAGCACTTCCAATTCCTCGTGAACCGCCAGTTACTAATACACATTTCATATTCAGAATTTATTTTTATTTGTTCGATATAAAATCACTTTTTGATTAGCAATTTCATATGCAAAACGTATAGGTTAATAGGTTTTATTTCTTCTTTTTGGCTACCGGTTTTTTGGTAGTTTTTGTCTCTGACTTTTCAGTCGTTTTCATTTCTGCTTTTGGTTTCTCTGCAGTGATTTCTGCTGTGCTGATTCTTTCTTTTGATTGTGAAAACAGTTCAGCATTTTCAAACCATTGGTTGCCTAATACAGTTCCGTCTGGTTTTAAGAATCCCCATTTTCCTTCATTTTTTACTCGGGCCAGACCATCGATAAAGCCTTTGTCTTGTTTTACGAACAGCGCAATAACAAAACCATTTGCTGTAATATTGTATTGGGTTGGAATAACTAATTTTCCGGTTTGATTGATGAATCCCCAGTTTTTTTCTTTTACCGGAGCCAGTCCGTCAGCACTAAAAACTTCGGCATCGCTGTAGGTAGGTTCGATTACAAATTCAGCTTTCGGATTGATATACCCCCATTTTGAACCTACGCAAACCGGAGCTAAACTTTTTGAAAACGCTTTCACCTTGTCATAAATTGGAGTAATTACCCAATTTCCTTTTAAGTCAATGAATCCAATTTTGCCATTTTTCTTGGCGTATGTAAGATCCTGCGTGTCAAAGTCCCAGATTTTTTCAGCTCCGTCAACAGGAATAAAACTTCCTGAACTGACTATTCCAAAGGTTTTATCTTTTCTTGCCCAGCTTGTGTTTTTGAAATAATTGCCTATTTCTTCATACGCAGGCTCGATCATTTCTTTACCGGAAGTATTAATAATTCCCCATTTTTTATTGTTTTCAACTCTGGCAAAACCGTTTTCAAATGATTTGATCTGATCGTATTTTGGTTCTAAAACAACGGTCATTTTTGAATTGATTAATCCTACTTTGCCATTTTGTCGAATGAACGCTACGCCATTTTCGAAATCAAAAAGTTTGTCTGACACAGGAGCGTTCTGAATTTCTCCTTTCGTATTGATATAAACCCAGTCTTTGTCTTTTTGTACAACTGCAATTCCGCTGTTGAAATCTTTAACATTTTTAAAATCTGCCGGAATTACCCAGGCTCCTTTAGCATCTATAAACCCCCATTTTCCATTATTTTCCACAGCTGCCAATCCTTCAGAAAAGCTTCTTGCGGATTTGTACTGAGGTTCAATTTTAAAATTTCCGTCTTTGGAAAGATATCCAATTTTTGAATCTTTTTTAACTAACGCCAATTCCTGACTATTAACAAATTGAATAGTGAATGCAAATAAAATAATAAGTGTCTTTTTCATGATTTTAAAGGTTCAATATTAATAATGTAAAAATAAGTATTAACTGTGAATCAGGTAATCTTTTACTTTCTGAACAAAAGGATACATCACCTGATCTTCTTTAAATTCAGGAATAATGTTTCGAACATCGTCGTACCATTTTTTGGTAACGGATGAAATTTTATCTTTTTGTCCTAAATAATCAATAGCCTGAACGATGGTGATCATTTCGATACCTAAAACTTCAAATGAGTTTTCGATTACTTTTGAAGTAATAACGGCAGCATTGGTTCCCATACTTACAATGTCCTGATTGTCGTTGTTGTTCGGGATACTGTGAACGTACATTGGGTTAGACAACATCTGACTTTCGGCAGTGGTTGAAGTAGCGGTAAACTGAACCCCCTGCATTCCGAAATTGAATCCTAAAGTTCCTAAGTTAACAAACGGAGGAAGGATTTCGTTGATTTTTGAATTCAGTAAATAATTCAGCTGACGTTCAGCCAACATCGTTAATTTGGTAATAACAATTTTTAGTTTATCCATTTCAAGCGAGATATAATCGCCGTGGAAATTTCCTCCGTGATAAACGTGTTTGTTTTTTACATCTATAATAGGATTGTCGTTTGCCGAGTTAAATTCGTCTTCAAGAATTGAAGCGACATTGTTTATAGTTTCTAAAACCGGTCCTAAAATTTGAGGAACACAACGCAAAGAATAGTATTCCTGAACTTTTTCTTTGAAGATTTCTTCGGTGTTTTCTCCGGAATATAAGTGATCTTCTCTTTTACGGATCAAGGTACTGTCTGAAAGATTTTGTCTCATTCTTGAGGCTACTTCCTGTTGTCCTTTATGACGTTTGGTTTGGTTTAATTCTTCAGAGAAATGATCGTCGTAGGCCTGAACCAATTCGTTGATTGCGCAGGAACATTTTAAAGACCAGTCTAATAATTTTTTGGCAAGATGTACATTTACCACTCCAATTCCGGTCATTACGGAAGTTCCGTTGATTAAAGCAAGACCTTCTCTGATTTCTACCTGAATAGGTTTTAAACCTTCAATTTCGAAAACTTCAGCAGTTGGTCTTCGGTCTCCTTTATAAAAAACTTCGCCTTCGCCAATTAAAACCAAAGCTAAGTGTGATAATTGTACTAAATCTCCGCTGGCACCTACACCGCCATGCTCAAAAATAAGAGGAGTAATGTCTTTGTTGATCAGCTCTGCCATCAGGTGAATTACAGAAGGATGAACCCCTGAATTACCTAATGATAAAGTGTTTAAACGAGCCAAAATTGCTGCTTTCGCACAAACGGGGCTTAAAGGTTTTCCCGTTCCTGAAGAGTGGCTTCGGATTAAATTGTATTGTAATTGTATTTGATCAGATTCTTTAATTCTATATTGTGCCATTGGTCCGAAACCAGTGTTGACACCATATATTACTTTGTTTCCTGAAAATTCTTTTAGGAAATTGAAGCTTTCATTCACTCTGTTTAAAACAATATCGCTGATGACAACTTTATTATTTCCAAAAATAATAGACTCGAATTCTGCTAAACTTAAATATTCATTAATTGTGTTCATTAAATCGTTTTTGGTTGTGCTAATTTAATTTTATTTATCAAAATAAATGTAGTTATTTTGATGATGGCAAATGTAGGTTAATAATTGATAATAATATTAATATGATAAAGGAGTTTGTTGATGTTTTAGTCATTGGCGCAGGACCATCAGGATGTGTCTCGGCATCGTATCTTCACAAAAACAACATTAAGATAAAAGTAGTTGAAAAAACAAAATTTCCAAGACTTGTAGTAGGGGAAAGTCTTATCCCTCGAGTAATGGATCATTTTGCTGAGGCTGAGCTTTTTGAGAGTTTGGATGCGATGAATTTTGAGAAAAAACTTGGCGCTCGTTTTATCAGAGGAGAAGAAATTTGTGTTTTTGATTTCAGCAAAAAATTTGGTGAAGGCTGGGACTGGACCTGGCAGGTACCGCGAGCTGATTTTGACAACACCATGGCGCAGGAAGTGATTAGAAAAGGAATTGATCTGGAATTTGAAACAGAGGTTCTGGAGGTTTCTTTTGAGGGTAAAAACTCTAAAACAATTGTAAAAGATAAGGATGGAAACCTAAAAGAAATACACGCTAAATTCATTATTGATTCCAGTGGATACGGCCGTGTTTTACCAAGACTTTTAGACTTGGATACCCCGTCAAAACTAGATCCGCATTCTTCGATATTTACACATGTAAAAGATATTAACAGAGAAGAAGGAGAAGAGGGAACCCAAATTTCCTTTGATATTCTGGAAACCGAAGTTTGGTTATGGGTAATTCCTTTCTCCAACGGAAATACGAGTCTGGGGGTTGTAGGACCAACCGATTTTATTAATTCACTTTCAGAAAATAAAGATAATGCCGAGGCTTTAAGGAATGCGATTCAGAAATCGGATTATTATATTAAAAGATTTAAAGGAACCGAATTTTTATTTGAGCCGGTAAAATTGGAGAATTATTCAAGAGCGGTAAAAAGAATGTACGGTGATGGTTTTGCCTTAACAGGAAACAGTTCTGAATTTTTAGATCCGGTATTTTCTTCTGGAGTGGCCTTTGCAACCGAATCCGGAATGCTGGCGGCCAAATTGTACCTTAAAGAATCTCAGGGAATCGAAGTGGATTGGGAAACAGAATTCACCGGATATATGAAAAGGGGGATAGCTGTTTTTACCACATATGTACAGGAATGGTACACCGGGAATCTTCAGACTTTGTTTTTTCATCAGCCGGAAAATCCGGATGTGAAAGAAAAGATTTGTTCGGTATTGGCGGGATATGTCTGGAACGAAGAAAATCCTTTTGTGAAGAAACACGATCATGTAATTAAAAATATGGCGTATTTACTCAATATGCAAAAAGAACAAAGCCCTGAATAATCAGGGCTTTTTGTTTAGGTGATTGTTTCTATTGCAGTTATATTTCGCCCTTACAGGGCTCTAATTTATAAATAAACCTTTTATTTCTATAAATATGTTATTCCTCCGGGATATAAAAAAGGGAAGTAGTTTTTTAGTTAGAAAATTATTATTGTCTGCTCCGTCGGAGCAAAATATTTGTAATAAATAGATTTATACGGGGAAGAAAGCACCAGCGGATTGCTCCAGCGGAGCAAAATATTTATAGATTCCGGAGGAGCGGCATATTTTAGGTTTTATTGTTTTTTAAAATCAATATAGGGAAATAAAGAGGAGAGCTGTCATAAAACAGCTCTCCTCTTATCGTTTTATTTATAAGCTTTTTTTGCAATAAGTTTAGACATTGATTTTGCTGTTTTGGCGAAACCTTCACCAATTCTGGTTTCGTTGCTGAAATTACTGCCCCATTGATCACCCGGAGCTTCTTCGCTTGTGATTTCTAAAAGGACATTTGATTTATTAGCAGTTTCAACAAACTTTAAGTTGGTCGTTACTTTTGCGGGTTGTTTCATAATTCCTGCATCCCAACCCGGATAGATCCATACCGCAGTCACGATTAAAGTATAAGGAGTTTTTAAATTTTCCTGAAAGTTCAAATCCTTTTTTTCTTTGGTTAAAACAATATTGGCAATTTCTAAAAATTTAGGAGTCCAGATTTGGTCTTTTGCACTAATCCATTTTTTTTCCCAGATGTTTCCGTTGCCTTTTGCCTTTTGATCTAACTCGGCTTTATGCTCCTGGACATACTGTGCTTCCAATTTTTTTTCTTTCATCATCGTAAAGTTGCTGTAATCAAATTCGGTATTGATTTCTTTTTGATCTTTTAAGAAATCAAAGTTTCCTTTTACTACTTCCATGTCCTGTGCAAAAGCTGCTCCGGAAATAATAAATAAAGCAAAGATTAATTTTTTCATTTTTTGTTTTGTTTTTGGTTATTAGTGTGTTAAAAGTAATTAAAATGTTTGTATAAATATTTTTCCTGTTAAAATAAAATCATCTACACGCTAAAGTTCAAAAATGTTTTTTACGCAAGGAACGCAGAAACATCTTATCAGTAACCAATATCAAAATGCTGTGTCCAAATTAGCATTACAAAAAGGAACGCGGATTACGCAGATTCGTTTCACAAAAACGCTGACAAAAACGGATTCATTAGGAATAAAAATTATTCTCTAACCAATAATAAAAAATCCGTGCTGATCCGTGCTTTCGTGAAACGAATCCGTGTGTTATTTTTTTAACCGCAAAGAGCGCAAAGGTTTACGCAAGGAACGCTAATGAAAACAGATTTGTTAGGAATAAAAATTATTTTTTACCCAATAATAAAAAATCCGTGCTGATCCGTGCTTTCGCAAAGCGAATCCGTATAATCCGTGGGCTATTTTTTAACCGCAAAGCACGCAAAGGTTCTCGTATGGAAACAGATACATCAAAACAAAAAAGGAGGCGTTCACTAACGCCTCCTTTTATTTATATTAATTAAAAAATAATTTTAGGTTTAAGATCCTGTTTAATTTTTTAATATTTTGTTGGAAATCTTTTTACCATTTTCAAGTTTTACAGCTACTATGTACCAGCCGTTTTTAAGTTCGGAGAGATTGATTTTAGTTTTATTTTTCAGGGTGATAACATTTTCACCATTCATATCAAAAACATATACGACTTCAACTTTTTCTTTGGTGTCGATGCTTAGCTCTTCCTTAACGGGGTTCGGGTAGATAATCAGAGAGGAATTAAAAGTTAGATCATCATTTAGAGCAGTAGCACTGGTTGTGCTAGTGCCGGAAGTTTGATTGATATAATAATCCTGTAACTTTTGAATCCAAAAATGATCATCAGTTAGCGTAGTTCCCGGGTTTCCAATTCCATCCGTACTGGCTCCTACACCAGCTCCCATTAACACAAGTTTGGTTCCGCTACTTTTTACCTCTGCAAAGTGATTTCCAAAAGTCACTTTTTTGGTGGTGGGATTAACCAGAAGTTTAGGGTCGGCATGTTTATTCTGACTGAAATAGTTATAACGAGTTGCGTCATTTGAGAAATTTACGGTATCCCCAAAGAAAAAAGTAGAAGCAGAATCTTCGTAGTGCTGGCTGGTATTATTTAAAATTTGGAAAGGACCTGCTGTTCGTTCATTTACGGTTTCTGAACCATTGATATGTCCTACCGGGATTTGCCAGAGGACAACATGTTTGCCAGAGGCTTCGTAAAGTTTTTGAACAAAATTCAGGTAATTCATCCAGTGGTCATTATTCCAGAACCAGGTATAAGAGAATGGATCGGCGGGGTTTCCGGTACTTCCGGCACCCATAGCATCAAGACCATATTTGTCAATAGAAATAAAGTCTGCATTATTAGACATAATTCCCATACTATTGGTGTACTGAAAAATATCTGTAGCGGTTTGTTTAATTTTGTTAAGCTGGGTAGTAAAGGTCCCGGTATCCGTTTCTCTGATAATTCCTTTTGGACCGGCTACACCAGATTTTGCCCAAAGATTAAGCTGCCATCCAAATTCCATATTCAGGTTTTCGTCAGTTCTTTTCTTGTTGAGCTCAAAATTGATTCTTTCTACCAGGGTTTTTAATGTACCTGCATTTTGGGCAATACTTGTTGCATTTACGGCTGTTGTAGTCGTTATAGGTTCGTTAAACTGCTGCATATAGCCCAGAAAATCAGGTTCTAATACCACTCCAAAAAACTCATCTCCCAGTTCCGCTTTAACCTGATTCAGAAAAAGGTTGAGATTATTGAAATAAGCCGTCATATAGGAAGGATCTTTTACGTGTGCCAGATCCAGCTCGTAAGATTCGCTTCCGTCGGGAATGTTATAAAAAACAAAGAAAGGAATAAGCCCCATTTTCAAAGAATTCCGTGCAAATTTTATAGCTCTGTCAGGCTGCCAGGTATTCCATCCGGCTATTGGCCCTCCATTGATATAGATGTATCGCACATCCATTCTGTTGTTTTTGAGCAGATTGCTATCGTCGATATTGTTGTTGTAAAAATTGACATCGTCGGTAGTGTCTTCGGATACAGATCCTACAGAAACATAATCAGGATATTTTAACACACTCCCATTGGCATTGTCTATTCTTAAACCAAGATAATATATCGTACCATCTGAAGTGGTTATCTGAAGTCCGGATCTGCCTGCTTTTTTAGGGATAATCTTTAAAGTATTTCCGGTAATAGTATAATCAAATACAGTAGTGTTTCTTCTTTTTAAGGAAGTGATAGCCTTATCGAATACGAATGTTTTAGGTATTCCATTAACCGCTTTTATTTGATTTGGAAGTGAAGCAAAGGAAATATTTTGTGTGGCAGGATTCACAATAGTAAGTTGTAAACCGGTTGTTGCTATGGTCCCATTGTTGTCTGTGACTGCTATTTGCAGTGAATTGTTTCCATAATTCTGAGGGGTCCAATTAAAGGTATAAGAATTTTGTGGATTGGTGGTCACATTAGCATTAGTTCCGGCGGTGAGATCTTTAAACAGTATGCTGCTAATGGAACTTCCGGACGAAGGCTGAATAGTAAAAGTAATGCTTATAGGCGAAAAATTAAGTTGAGTATAGGAAGTCGCGTTTGGCGGACCGGTAATCGTTATCACAGCAGGAGCAGTAATCGCAATTTTAATAGTTGTGTTGACTACAGTGCTTATTCCAATCGAATTTACAGTGGTATATCGAATGTTGTAATCTCCATAAGCGGTCGGGGTCCAGTTGTACGATATCGTGTTACCGGATAAACTCATATTGTAAGTTGTATAAGAAGACTCTGTTGTCTTTTTTATTTCGACCTTATTTTGTGTTGCCGAAAAACCGTACAGATTGAGTGATGCGGTGAGATTGATAGCCGATAATGTGCTTTTTATAATAATTTGCCCATCGGCGTAGGCAGGAGAAATAGCTATGGGCTTGATGCACACACCAAGAAAAGTGTAAGCAGAAGACTGATCAGGAATTTCTGTTCCGGCCACCCAGTACTTGGCTTTGTAGACACCATTGTTGTATCGTATAATGTTGTTTACATTATAGTTGGGTGTTGCGCTGTTCCAATCAGAAACGGTATTGCAGGCAGTATAAGCCAGAGATGGATTATTGATAATTAATTGCTCGTCACAGCTTCCTACTGCCAACCAGACACTGCTTGATCCAGGTGTGCTGCCGGCTCCCTGAGACCAGGAATTGTTTTTGTACACTATATTATTGTAACGGACATAAGAGTTACTGGAGTATTGTGTGACCGAATACCAAGCTGGAATTCCACAGGAGCTGCCTAATTGGGCTTTAGCCATAGTTGGAATAAAACAGACAAGAAAAGAGAAGAATAAAAGTTTATAATTTTTTATCATAGTAAAAACATTTAATACGTTATACATTCCGTTAATTGTGATTGTTTGAAAAAACGTATCGTTTTTGTCTCTTTAAATTTGGTACCTAAAGTTTAAAGATTAACCATACGCAAATCAAATATAGTAAGAAATTACTTTGTACAAATAATCAATATTGTAAGTAAAATATTTGAATTTCAGTGATTTGGTTTTTTTATTTTGAAAAAAAGGCAAAGAATTTGGTGATGAAGATTTTGTGGGAAATAGTGTAAAATAAGGCGGTGACCTACAATAATTAAAAACCCGACAAGCTCTAAAACTTGTCGGGTTTAATAAAATTTGGCGCGTAAAAGCCTGATTAACAATGGTTAAAAAAGTAGGTTTTTTCTAAATTAATAACATAATATTTAAAAAATGTGATTTTCCCGGTACGGTTTT
This sequence comes from Flavobacterium sp. UGB4466, assembly GCF_903469665.1. Lineage (GTDB taxonomy): Bacteria > Bacteroidota > Bacteroidia > Flavobacteriales > Flavobacteriaceae > Flavobacterium > Flavobacterium lipolyticum. Next base: position 80,562 of record NZ_CAGKLC010000005.1, read on the forward strand.
ATTTTTCAAAAAAGAATAGAATAAAACTACCAAAATTTAATGTACAGGGCCGCAATAATCAATAATGTAATGACGATTAAAACAGTCGTTTGTGGTTTTACTTTAAACATTTCGGCATCGATTTCGAATGCTTTAGGATTCACTTTAGGACCTGCAAAACTGATTAAAACCATTACCAAGGTGGTAAAGACGAACGATAATCCCATACAAATATGAAAAGGAATTTCAAAAGCTCCTTTTCCGTTTGGATAAGCAGTGTACAATAGCGTTTCATTTCCAAATAAGGCAGGAGCATATTCGTTGAATAGTACGGATAATACAAAACCTAAAATTACGCCTACTACAGCTGCAGCTCCCGTAGTTCGTTTCCAGAACATTCCTAAAACGAACATGGCAAAAACTCCCGGACTGATAAAGCCCGTGTATTTTTGGATATAGGTAAATCCGCCAACACCTCCAATTCCTAAAATATCATTCCAGGTAAATAATACTGCTAAAAGCATCGCTCCAAAAACGGCAATTCTTCCAATGTTTACCTGCTGTTTTTCACCAGCTTCTTTTTGAATGTATTTTTTGTGAATATCCAAAGTGTAGATTGTCGAGATACTGTTGACTTTTCCGGCTAACGAAGCTACAATTGCTGCGGTTAGTGCCGCTACGGAAAGCCCCTTTAATCCGGTTGGAAGGAAAGTCAGTACGGCAGAATAAGCTCCGTCTTTTCCTCCGACTAATTGTGGTAAATGCCCGTTTTGATACAAAACATAGGCAGCAATACCCGGTAACATTACGATTAAAGGCATTAACAATTTGAGCATACCGGCAAACAAAATACCGGTGCGTGCCGTTTGTAAATCGGCACCCAGGGCTCTTTGCGTAATGTATTGGTTACATCCCCAGTAATTCAGGTTGATGATCCAGATACCGGCAAGATAAGACATCAGACCAGGGAAAGTTAGGTATTTGTTGATATCAAGCTGAGAGGATGTTGCAGTTGGTCTTGGAATAATCATTTTAAAATGTTCCGGTGCTTCTCTCATTAAAACTTTGAATCCGGCAATTGCATTTTGTCCGACTCCAAAATATTGTCCTACGGTGGTAAGAGCAATATACGAGGTTACTAAACCTCCAATGATTAAAACGGCCACCTGAATAACATCGGTATAAGCAACAACTTTCATTCCTCCAAGAGAGATGAATAAGGCAAACAATGCTAGTCCGATCATGATAATATGCAGATATTCTCCGCCGGCCATACCGTTTATGGCCACAGCTCCTAAATATAAAATAGAAGTTAAGTTTACAAAAACGTACAAGAACAGCCAGAAAACAGCCATGATTAAAGCAGTAGAATCATTATAACGTGTTTTTAAGAATTGTGGCATCGTATAGATTTTATTCTTTAGGTATACGGGAATAAACCAAACGGCGACCACAATAAGACTTATGGCTGCAATCCATTCATAAGCCGCAACGGCAATTCCTAAAAAGAAACCTTCACCACTCATTCCGATAAATTGCTCTGCCGAGATATTTGAAGCAATTAAAGAAGCTCCAATAGCCCACCAGGTCAGGTTTCCCTCGGCCAAAAAATAAGCTTTAGCATCCTGTTCGTCTTGTTTACGTTTTCGGTAAACCGTATAACCGTAGGCCGAAACTACGATGAAGTAAATAATAAAAACCGCATAATCTGCGAAAGCAAGGTTCTGGTTCATTGATAGTACTATTTTTAATAATTAGATAGTGATTGTTTGATTAGTAGAGGGTAAAAAACAATATTTGTCTGAGGTGGTTTAAATATTGTTTTTTTTATTTTTTTGATTTGGGTTGAATATTCGTTTTTGATTTGATTTATTAATGTGATTCTGTATTAAAGGGTAAAAAAGAGCTAAGAAGTACCTGTTTTTTTGAGTATGTTTTTCAAAGCTGTAACAATTTGTGGGGCAAAATAGGCTAAAGTCTTATTTTATTTTTGTTTGTAATGAATGTCTGATTGCTGTCTTAAAACTTCGGCACATCTTTCAGGGGTAATGTCTCTCTGAGATTCGCCTAACATTTCATAACCCACCATAAATTTCTTTACTGTGGCTGATCGCAACAAAGGCGGATAGAAATGCATGTGAAAATGCCATTCCGGGTGTTCTAAACCATCTGTAGGTGATTGATGGATTCCTGATGAATACGGAAAAGAAGTACTGAATAAATTATCGTATTTGATGGTAAGTTGTTTTAAAATTACGGCAAAGGAATTGGTTTCTTCTTCCGTGAAATCAGTAATTTTATTGACAACTCTTTTACTTACAATCATCGTTTCGTAAGGCCAGGTTGCCCAAAACGGAACTAAAGCAATAAAATCATCGTTTTCGATTACTACACGATCACCGGTTTTTAATTCTGCCTGAACATAATCCTGAAGAAGCGTTCGGTTGTTTTTATCAAAATAAGATTTCAGATTGGTTTGTGTTCTTTCAACCTGAGTTGGAAGTGACGACTGTGCCCAGATCTGACCATGCGGATGCGGATTACTGCAGCCCATAATACTTCCTTTGTTTTCAAAAATCTGAACGTGATTGATGTATTTGATGCTTCCCAGTTCGGCGTATTCTTTTTGCCAGACTTTTACAATGCTCTCAATTCCCTCGATTTCCATCTCCGGTAAAGTAAGATCATGTCTTGGTGAAAAACAGACTACTTTTGAAATTCCCTGTTCGGGTTTTGTTTTAAAAAAAGTGTGCTTGATGTCTTCTTCAAATATAATTTCGTCCTGCTTCATTGCGGCGAAATCATTTTCAAAGACAAAGCTGTCTTTGTAGGTCGGATTGTGTTCTCCATTAGCGCGAACGTTACCCGGACAGAGATAACAGTTTGGGTCGTGCTTTGGAAGAGTTTCAGTTGCAAGAGTCTCGTTTTGCCCTTGCCACGGACGTTTTGCTCGATGAGGTGATACCAGAATCCATTCGTTTAGTAATGGATTGAAACGTCTGTGCGGATCTTCGTTGATGTCAAAGTTTTTCATTTATAGTTTTTGTGATGTTAAAGAAGTAGTCTTGTTCCATTAGAGATTGTTACATCATAAAATTTTAATTCAATCCCAAATGTATTTAAATAAAGATTTGAAAACTTATTTTTCACCTCATTTTCATGCCCTTTTTTTATAAAATTTATGGTACACCCCCCGAAACCACCCCCCATGAGGCGTGATCCAACAATAAAATCGTCCGTTTTTGCCGTATTTACTAGCATATCCAGCTCTTTACAGCTAACTTCGTATTCTTGCGATAAACCATAATGGGCTTCGAAAAGTAACTGTCCTAAAAGTGTAATATTTCCCTGATCTAACGCTTCACAAGCTTTTTCAACACGATTAATTTCTTTTACTACAAAATGTGCTCTTTTAAAAATAGTTGCTGACATTTGATGCTGCAGCGTCAAAAGCTGTTCTTCCGTACAATCTCTAAAACTTTTTATTTGAGGAAAATGATGTTTTATAATCGCCAGCCCCTGTTCACACTCCTGTCTTCTGGTGTTGTATTCAGAGGTAAAAAGAGAATGTTTTACATTACTGTCAAACAAAATCAGAGCATAATCTTTGAAATCGGCATTGTGATATTCAAAATCAAGGGTATTACAATCCAGTTTTATGACCTTATTTTCAAGACCATGAACACTTGAAAACTGATCCATAATACCACAATTGATTCCTACCCAGTGTTCTGCCTTTTGCCCTAATAAAGCAATGTCGGCTTTTTTGATTTTTAAATCGAAAAGTGATGCAATTCCGAAAATCATTCCACATTCTAAAGCAGCAGAAGAGGATAAACCGGAACCTACCGGAATGTTGCTGCTAAAGACACAGTTGAAACCTTCAAACACAAAACCGTTGTCCTGTAATTGTTTGATTACGCCACGAATATAATTGGTCCAGACCTCTTCGCTTAAAAGAATTTCTGCAGTTAAATCAATTTCAAAGGCCTCGTTCAAATCGATGGCTATTATTTTAGAGCTGTTGGTATTGTTCTTTTCAAAAGCAAAACAGATAATCTTGTCAATAGCCGCCGGTAAAACATAGCCGTCGTTGTAGTCAATATGTTCTCCTATAATATTGATCCTTCCGGGAGAGAGCACCACTTTTTTCGGAACCGATCCAAAAGACTTTTCAAAAAAAGCAGTTGTGTTTTGTATTAAAATATCATTCATTAGGTAGTGGTTGAAAGAAATAGCTTTTAGTTCTTGGTTGTTTTTTCAGCAAATATTAGATTATGTTTTCAAATCGGTAAAGGGTTTTTTGATGATAGGTTTCCCCTTTTCGTAAAACCGAATTCGGAAAATGTTTATGATTAGGTGCATCCGGAAAATTTTGTGCTTCAAAACATATTCCGCTAAATGTATGATAATTAGTGTTTTCTTTTCCTTTTATAGATCCAAAACAATTTCCGCCTACATATATATGTACGCTGGGCTGATCTGTAATAACCTTCATCTGCAAATTGTTTCCGACACTGGATAAAGTGGCGGAAACCGTTTTTCCGGACTCAATTACAAACGAATTGTCAATAGCTTCCGGGCATTTTTTAGCCGTTCTGAAATCAAAATCATGATCAGAGAGAGCAATGAAATTCCCGGTTGGAATATTCTCAGTATCTGTTTCCAACATTTTGTCAGAATCAATAAAGAGGGTTTGGTTTAACAAATCCCGATGATGTCCGTCAAGATTAAAATAAGTGTGATGCGTAAGATTCACGACCGTATCTTCAGTTGAGGTCGCTTTATATTCCAGTTTTAATTCGTTTTCTTCCGTTACAGTATACGTCAAATCAACCTGTAAAGCTCCCGGATAATTCTCCTCTAAATTCTCGCTCAAAAGACTTAAAGTTATCGAAGGATTATCGCCCGAAGTAATATGGGTAATGTTCCATGTTTTTTGTCCAAAGCCAATGTTCCCGCCATGTAAAGCATTACCATTGTTGTTGGTATTCAATTGAAATGTCTGATCGTTTAAGGCAAAAACACCCTTGTCGATTCGTCCGGCATAACGCCCAACAGTAGCGCCAAAGTAAGGAGCGCTTGGTAAATGATAAGAAGCCAGATAAGATTCTAAAGTATCGAAACCTAAAACAACATCAACAACCTCACCTGTTGCAACCGGAATTAACAAAGAGGTCAGTGTTGCACCGTAATTGATAATTTTTGCTTTCATTCCGTTTTTGTTGCACAATTCACAAGAAAGAATTTCTTCGTGATCGGGCAATAAACCAAATGATTCCATGGCAGATGTATTAGGAAGGTGTGATATTTGTTTTATATTCATATTTTTTTTGCCAAAAATGAAAACCAAAAATAGAAACAATATCTGTTTTTACATACCAGTACCTACCAGTTTTTTGTATATTGCGTCAAAATCTATTTTGTATGAATATAATTTCTATCCAAAGTAATATTGGTTTGCCAAAATACAGGCAGATTATTCTCTCTGTAGAGAAAGCAATTGAGGAAGAAAAACTGGTAAAAGGCGATCGGCTTCCGTCTGTCAATAAAGTTTGCCTGGCATTTTCGCTGTCACGTGATACGGTATTGTTGGGATATGACGAGCTTAAAAAAAGAGGTATTATTTATGCCATTCCGGGTAAAGGGTATTATGTTAAAAGCGTTGAAATCAATATCAAGCAAAAGATTTTTTTACTTTTTGATGAGTTAAACAGTTTCAAAGAAGACATCTATAATTCGTTTATACAGAATATTGGGAAGAACGTCCAGGTTGATATTTTTTTTCATCACTTTAATGTTCAGGTATTTCAAAAACTGATTACCGACAGTAATGGAAATTACACCAAATACATTATCATGCCTACCAATTTAACCGATGTGGCAGAGGCGATAAAAAACCTACCAGTAGGGGAGGTTATCATATTGGATCAGACCAATCCGGATTTGAAATTGTATCCGGCAGTTTATCAAAATCACGAAAAAGATATTTTTGAAGGTTTGGTTAAAGGAAAATCACGAATGGATAAGTACAAAAAGCTTATTTTGATTTTTCCGGGATTTAGAGAACCATTGGGAATGAAAACCGGTTTTATTGCTTTTTGTACAAAGTATGATTTTAAGTTTGATGTCATCACAGAATTTACAAACGGAGAAATCAATGCAGGTGATTTGTACATTATACCTAACGACCGTGATCTGGTTCGCGTTATTGAAAATGCCCAATCGCAAAGTCTTAAACTCGGAACGGATTTCGGAATTATTTCTTATAACGAAACTCCTTTGAAAAAGATTGTCGCTAACGGCATTGCCACCATTTCGACCGATTTTGAAATGATGGGAGAAATTTTAGCCGATATGGTACTTCATGGACACAAGCAGCAGATAGAAAATAAATCGTCTCTTTTGATTCGAAACTCGTTATAATTATTCCGTCTGCGCTTCCGGATTTAAGAAACTACAGACGAATTACGTTACAAGTTTAAAACAAAATTGTTGCGTAGTTTTTCCTCGTATTTTTCTTTATTGAAAGTGTAGAGATACGATCCTTTTCGGGAAGACTGCATGTCTTTTTCGTCCAGTTTGTTCAGGATTCCCATGGTATTAATCTTAGTGATAAAGTTTCTTTTGTCCAGTTCTTTGCTCAAAATAGCTTCGTACAACTCCAATAATTGGCGCATGGTGAACTTCTCAGGAAGTAATTCAAAACCAATTGGCTTGATCGAAGTTTTATAACGTAATATTCTGATGGCTTGCTGCACCATTTCGTTATGATCAAAAATTAAACTCGGAGCATCGGCCACACTAAACCATTGTGCATGATAATTTTCAATAAGCTCGGCATTGTGATCTTCAATATTAATCAAAGCATAGTACGAAACCGAAATGGTTCTTTCTAAAGGGTCACGATCAATTTCGCTGTAGGCATAAAGTTGTTCCATATACACATCGTTTAATCCCGTATACATTTTTAAAACTCTTATCGCAGCATTGTCGAGTACTTCGTCTTGCTTTAATAAGCCTCCCATCAAAGACCATTTTCCTTTTTCAGGCTCGAACCCTCTTTTGATTAAGAGAATTTTCAAACCTTCGCGATCAAACCCAAAAATAATACAATCTACTGCTAATAAAACTTTATCTGCAGAGCTATAACTGTTAAGCATATTCAAATTTTTAGTGGTAAATATATAATCCTGTTAATTTCGTTTCTCAATTTTTTAAACGTTGTGTAAACACTTAATAAATGTAACCGTTTGTAAAAGTTACATTAACTGCTTTGATTGAGACTTCTGTTACAAAAGTAATGGTTTTTTAATGCTAAAATCATTATTAAAGCGGTCATTTTTTAACCTTTTTCACAAGTTTTTTTAAATAAAATATCATTTTACATATCAAAGCGTCACTTTTACGCAATAAAATAAGAGGATAATTCTTACTTGAATTAAGTATTCTCAAGACAATTTTTTGTCGCAAAATCGATTCTGAAGCGAAACGAGTTGGTGTTGTCAATTGATCAATTTTTGAACTAGCGATACATTGACGAAATGAATAAGCATTCCTGAAAAGAAAGACGATTCTGATAGGACTCGGTGAGAGGAAATGCAATTTATAACCAAGAAAAACATCGCGGTATTTTCTTATAGCTCTAAGACCAATATTGGTTTAAGCCCAGTAAAATAGAGACCATATCATGTTTTTTTTGCTTTTTTAAAAGGCAAATTACCAGAATATTACACAAGCAGATTTAAAAATACAGCACAAATTTCAATTATTATTAACCTTATTTAGTCTAAATAAGATAGTTTTGCGTCATATTTTTATTTCTATGGAAAAGCAATATCTAAACATTAACGCCAAAAATTTCCCGGAGATTTATGATTTGTATTGGAATGAATTGTTTTGTTTTTGCAGACATCATACCGGCGACGAAGAAGCTGCAAAGGAAATTGTACAGCAAATTTTCATCAGTATCTGGGAAAGACGGGAACAGCTACAAATCGAAACTTCTATCAGAGCATATCTATATGGTGCTGCAAAACTCAAAATAGTAGAATATCATCGAAAACAAGTCACTAAAAAGAAACACGAAAGTACTCATTTTGCCGAAATGAATAAAGTTTCCAACAATACAGAAGAGCATATTTTGCATAAAGATCTGCTTCGTGAACTACAGTTGGCCATCAGCACACTTCCGGAACGATGCCGGCAGGTATATTTAATGAGCAGGGAAGACGGGATGGACAACCGTTCTATTGCCGCTTCTCTTGTTATTACAGAGAAAGCCGTTGAAGGAAATATTACAAGAGCACTTCGGCACATTCGCGATCATTTAAAAGTTTTTCGCAGTTTGGTCATTTTTTTTACTCCCCTATGTAGGGTTAGCGAGGACTTGTGCAACTACATCATTATATAACAAAACCAAGACTGTGTTTATTACATCCGATTTATTAGAAAAATATGCGCGAAAGGAATGCAACGCTGCCGAAAGGGTAACAGTGGAGCAATGGTTAAGTGTTATAGATTTAGAACGTGAAATTATTAGCTCTCCACAACGAGACGGGTTAAAAGAAGAGATCTGGTGCAATATTGCTTCCAGAACGATTCATGTAAAACCAAAATCTCAGAACAGATTTCTTTATGCTGCCCTAACAACTGCGGCCTGTGTGTTATTTGCGATTGTCAGTTTACATTACTACAATTCATCAACATTTGCTTCGCAGATTTTAGTGAACAATTTAAACGGTCAGGAGATTAAGAAAATAAACATTGGCAGTTTATCTTTTTTGGTTGAGCCGGGCAGCCAGTGCAACATTTCAATGGATTTTTTGGGTGAGGCAAGCGATGTTAAGTTTTGCGGAGCCGTTTCGGTTATTAGCGATTCGGCAAAAGTGCAGGAATTTAATATTGGCACCGGAACTTCAGGTTGTACAGTTGTGTATCAGGACAAAGTAAAACTGCAAAAAGGACAAACGTATCTCGCCATGACAGATGCAGACTATGAGGTAATAACAGCAACCAGAGATGAAATCGCCGAGGGTTTACCAAGAGTATTTAGCTCGAGGCTGTCGGAACGTTTTAAGTTATAAGGAAATATAACCCCTTGGGTAAATGGAACAAAATTTAGTTTTAACACATAGAAGCATAGGTATTACTACTCAAAAAAGGCAGGTAAAGAAGAAAAGTCTTTCTTTCACACAGTTTACTATGTGCTTTTTAACTAGTGAAACGCCTTTTTTTAAGTTTACAAAGACTATGTTTCTATGTGTTAAAACAATTTCATTCAACGGGTTAAAATACAAATAAGAAGAATATAAGAAAACCGATATAACTGAAATAGAGAAGTTATTGGTTTAGGGAACAAATTATCAGTGATGCAATTTAAAAGATTTTTTTTAACGGTTATTTTAATGATCATATGTACTGCCGTTTATGCTCAGAATAATGGGAATGTCAGTTTTACAGGTTATATAGTAGACGATAGCGATCTGCCTGTTGCCGGTGCCGAAATTCAATTGCAAAATACTACCGTCGTAGTGAAAAGTAATAGCTCCGGGAAATTTGTTTTTCAAAATATTACATCAGGAAAATATCAGTTAGTGGTATCGATGACGGGTTATCAAATCCGGGAAATGGCTGTTGTTGTCGGACAGAATCAGAAAGAAGAAATTGTTATAGCGTTAAAATCGAATTCGGTTGTGTTAAATTCTGTTGATTTGTTTGGCAAAACGATTGAAACCAAAATCAAAGAACAGCCGTTTGCCGTTTCTGTTATCAGTACAAAAAAACTGGCAGAACGTGATGTCGATTTGAATCGGTTAATGGATGGAGTATCCGGTATTCGCGTACAGGAATCTGGTGGAATGGGCTCTGAAACCAATTATTCGATTAATGGATTATCCGGTAAAGCCGTAAAGTTTTTTGTAGATGGGATTCCGATGGAAAACTTCGGATCATCCTTCAGCATCAACAATTTTTCCATCAATACACTCGAAAGAATAGAAATCTATAAAGGAGTTACTCCGGTGTCCTTTGGTGCCGATGCACTTGGAGGTTCTGTAAACCTGGTAACACGCAGCCGTCTTAAAAATTATATCGATGTGTCGCAAACCATAGGGTCATTTAATACCTATCGTACAGCGGTTTCCGGAAAATGGAGAAACGAATCCGGTTTTACTTTGCAAACGAATTCTTTCTTTAATTCTTCCGATAATAACTATCCGGTTTGGGGGTCAACGGTAGAAGTTGCGGGAGAAAATGGAAGACCTATTCCCGGTTATCCAAGATTCAGAAGATTTAATGATGATTACAAATCGTACACCATTAGAACTGATATTGGGTTTACCAATGTCAAATGGGCAGATGCCTTGCTGTTAGGTTTTACTTTAGCAGATCAGGACAGAGGAATACAGACCGGAAGAACAATGGCTTATGTGTATGGAGACGTACGCTATAATGAGAAGTTTGTTATGCCTTCTCTGCGTTATTCTAAGAAAGGATTTTTATTTTCAAACTTAGATGTAGATCTGTATGCTTCTATAAACAAGTTAAGAGGTACAACTACTGATACCAGCTCTTATAAATACAATTGGACAGGAAAACCTATCGGAACAGTAGATGGAGAATTGGGAGGAATCAGATCAGGTAAGTCCATTTATTCTTTTCAGGATCGCACGCAGTTGGCCAGAATTAATTTTGTATATCACCTAAAAGAGAATCAGGAGGTTAACTTAAATTATGTGTTTACCGGTACCAGAAGAAAAGGCAGTGATGCTATTGCCGAAGCTGATTGGACAATTCCGCTTAGACAACCTCAGGATCTGAACAAACATATCGCAGGTTTATCGTATGAGATTTCTTCATTTGAGGACCGTTGGAAGAATATTTTCTTTACAAAGTATTTTGCTTATGAAGCCAATGCCGTTGTATTTGATTACAATGGCGGGAATTCTAAGGAAACTTTTTATCAGAATACAAAAGACAATGCATGGGCTTTTGGATACACCTCTAAATGGTTATTACCAAAAGACTATACCATAAAATTTTCTGCTGAAAATACTGCCCGGTTACCTGAAGCCATAGAGCTTCTGGGCAATGGTAATACGATTGTAAATGCACCGGATTTACAGCCTGAAAGAAGTTTCAATGTGAATGCATCCCTTCAGAAAACAATCCGTAATACGGTTCAGAATGTAAATTTCGGTCTTAATGTTTTTTTCAGAGACACCAAAAATCTGATCTGGTTAACAGAGGGAGATTTGATGGGAACCGCCCGCTATGAAAATTTGGGAAAAATACGTACGCTTGGGGTTGAGGTTGAAGCCAATTATACCCGAAAGCAATGGCTTGAAACATCATTCAATTTTACCTATCAGGATATCAGGAACATGCAGCGTTTTGAAGGAAACGGTGCCCCAAATCATGTTTATAGAGACCGATTACGAAATACACCTTACGTAATGGCAAATGCAGAGGCGAGATTATTCCTGGATGAGATGTTTCAAATGAAACCGAAAATTTCATTTTTTGTTAGCACACATTATGTTCATCAGTATTACTTAGGCTGGCCAAGTCTGGGAGAAGCACGCGAGAAAATGTACATTCCAACTCAGTTCGTTCAGGATGCCGGTTTTGGTTACACTTTTGGAAACGGACGTTACAGTGCCAATTTCGCCTGCCGCAATATTTTAGACAAACAAGTTTATGACAATTACTTACTGCAAAAGCCGGGAAGGTTTTTCAGTTTGAAACTAAGATATTTTTTACAATAACCAATTAAATTTAAAATCAATGAAAATGAAATCGTTCTTAAAGAAAACAACATTTATGGTTTCTGCTGTTACTATGTTTGCGGCAGTTGTAAGCTCTTGCAGTTCAAAGTCAGATGAAGTAGAAGCCGAAAGTGCACAGCATTTTACAATTGCCAGCTGGACTCAGGATTTGCAATATATCGCATCGGTACCTTCATTAGCAGAAGGATCTTTAACTTTTAAAGGGAAAGGTATTGAGGCTAACGGATCTCGTTATATCTGGCACAAACAGTATGTTTATTTGATGAACCTTCCGCAGAAAAAATTCATCCAATACGAAATGGGTAAAGACGGAAGCTTAAAAGAAAAAGGGGCTATACTTACAGACGGAGTGGTTCCGAATTACTTTCAATCGCTGAATATTGTAGACGATAATACCATGTTGGTTTTGGGAGGACTGGATATCAATAATGGTACTGTGGGCTGGGCCAGAATCAAACTAAGTGATTTCACGATCGAAGCAAAAGGAACATTGGCCGTACCATACGACGCTGCTAAAAAAGGAGTTCAGTTTTCTGTTGGAAGAGCATTTGTAGACAACGGAAAGCTTATTCTGGGAGGTTATTTTTACGACAACGAATCAAAATCCTATACAGTTGATGGCGTAAGAGCTTTAGTTTATGATTATCCTGCAATGAATAACTTGAAAGTAATCAAAAGTACTGCAACTGAAGGTGGAGTGGGTTATGACTACTTACATTCATTAGACAAAGACGAAGAAGGAAACCATTACTTTGTAGCGAGTGCCGGTAAATTCTGGACAGGTGTAGGCGGAAAATCTGGAGTGGTACGTATTAAAAAAGGCGCAGCAGATTTTGATAAAGATTATTTTATTGATGTAACAACACCATTAGGAAAACAAGCCTGTTTGATGGGAATCAATTATGTGGGTAACGGAATTGCAATTGGTACCGTTCAATACGAAGAGTTAATGACTTCAGTAAGAGACCGTTTAAAAAACGTAGGGCAGTTGGTTAGAATTGATTTGAAAAACAAAACAGTTTCGTTGATTAATACACCTTTAAGCCCGGTTTCAATGGTACGCTCACCATTGGTATACAAAGGAAAGTATTACACCGCAATTAGTCCTGTTGATGGTGTAGCCTCAATTTACGAAGTTGATCCTGCTACAGGAGCTTTCAAAAAAGGAACTACTTTAGATGGTGGAGGTTCTGTTACGGTTAATTTAATAGCGCCGCATCCAACAAAATAATAGTAAACTCAAGTTTCTAATTGAGTAAGTATGGCCGGAAGAAATTCCGGCCATTTTTTGTTTGGGATGAGTTTGTAAAAAACGTCACATAGAGATAAGACTAATTCGCAAACCATATAAAATCTTAACTTCGCAAGAACAAAAATACAATCGTGATGAAACATTTATTCAAGGCAGCTGTAAAATGGACTTTTAAACCAAAAGGAGAAGATGCTGTAAAAAGATTTTACAGTAAAAGTCATCAGATTACCATAGAAGGGAAACCGATTTTAAATGTTTCGGCTGCCAAAGCATTTAAAGGAGATCCTGAGTTGTATAATCCCGAAGATTTATTGCTGAGCAGTCTCGTTTCCTGCCACATGATGTCCTATCTGTATGTATGTTCTCAAAACGGAATAGAAGTTTTGGAATATTCAGATGATGCAGAAGCAACACTCGAGGTTTCTCCCGACGGAAGTGGGCGCTTTGTTGCTGTTCATCTCAACCCAAAAGTAAAAATTGCAAACGCCGATCAGATTGAACTGGCCAATGCACTTCATACCAAAGCTAACCAATTGTGTTTTATAGCCAATTCCTGCAATTTCCCTGTTTCGCATCACGGAAGCTGTGAGGTTTTTAAGGTATAAATTTTAGTTTAATTATTAGCGTTCCTTGCGTAAACCTTTGCGCTCTTTGCGGTTAAAATAGCACACGGATTGTACTGATTCGTTTCACGAAAGCACGGATCAGCACGGATTTTTTTATTATTGGTTAACTTCTGAGAAATCCGTTTTTATCAGCGTCTTCGCAAAGCGAATCTGCGTAATCCGCGTTCCTTTTTGTAATGCTAATTTGGACACAGCATTTTGATATTGGTTACCGATAAAGTGTTTCTGCGTTCCTTGCGTAAACCTTTGCGGTCTTTGCGGTTAAAATAGTACACGGATTGTACGGATTCGTTTCACGAAAGCACGGATCAGCACGGATTTTTTTATTATTGGTTAACTTCTGAGAGATCCGTTTTTATCAGCGTCTTCGCAAAGCGAATCTGCGTAATCCGCGTTCCTCGCGTAAACCTTTGCGGTCTTTGCGGTTAAAAAATAGCCCACGGATTGTACGGATTCGTTTCACGAAAACACGGATCAGCACGGATTTTTTATTATTGGTTAACTTCTGAGAAATCCGTTTTTATCAGCGTTTTCGCAAAGCGAATCTGCGTAATCCGCGTTCCTTTTTTTAGTGTTAATTTGTATTCAACATTTCGATACTGGCTTTTTCGATTTCCTGATCAGTAAAAGGATCTAAGGCTTTTGCCAGCATTTTACTGGTTTTAATACAACTTATCATTTTGGTTCGCAGATCGAGATCGTCTCCAATTTCGGTTTTAAGAATCTCTTCGAAAATCTCGGTTAAATAAGCGGGCTGGTCTCTAAATTCTCCTTCCATCCAGAGTGTCGATAGAAATTGGGCTACAGCAGTTATTACGTTATTTTGATCTTTAGGGCTTTGATTTTCTTTTGGCATGGCGTTTAGTTTATGATTATTAATTATACGAAAAAAACGTACTTTTGTTTAAGCCGCAATTAAGCGATAGGTAGTATGGTATCGAAAAAAGTAAGATTGTAAACCACTAAGCAAAGCTTGTGTTTCACAATCTCCAGAAATTCTCAACAATTTTAAATATCTTTGAATTATGAGCACAGCAACAAAACCAAAACATATCGGCAGAAACATTAGCCGAATCAGAGAGCTTAGAGGAATGAAACAGGAAGCCTTGGCAATTGCTATTGGTGTAAGCCAGCAATCGGTTTCTAATATCGAAGGAAGCGAAACGGTTGATGAGGAGAAATTGTCGAAAATTGCTGAGGTACTTGGTGTTTCTGCGGAAGCTATCAAAAACTTTTCAGATGAGGCAGTTTTAAATATTATTGGAAATACTTATCACGACAGCAATGTTGTTAATGGAAGTGCATATAGCTGTAATTTCAACCCACTAGACAAAGTTGTAGAACTTTACGAACGTTTGGTTCTGGCTGAAAAAGAGAAAGTGGAGTATTTGGAAAAATTGTTGAAGGGGAAGTAATTCTTTTTGTAAAAAAATAGAAACTCAAAGAAGCGCTACAGATTTTGCAGCGCTTTTTTAAGATTTTATAATAATTTTAAATTATTTATTCTTTTTTTTAGTCTCCTTTAAGATCTTTTTGTCGTCGCTGTCCAATTTACGTTGTATTTTTTTTACATCTTCAGCCGTAGGAAGATTTTCGGGAATAATCCCTCTCTGGGTAAGCATATTTCTTACGGCTTTGTTATTTTCAATATGCTCGCTTTCTATTTTGTTTTGGCCTTTTAAATCTTTACTCTGTACATTCAAACCTGTCATTTCTGCCGCTAGATCTTTGGCTTTTATACTAATTGTAGGTAAAAAATCAGCAACTGGTCTATTGTCAGGAATTCCCATTTTTTTCTTAAGCAGTAGTGTCGATAAACGAAATAATGCTTGATCACCTTTAGAACGAATTAATCCAAAACCTTTATTATCTACACCACGCTCAAATAATATTCCTGAAAGCTGTTTTTCAGTTTGAGTAAGTTTTTCTCTTGCTTTAATTCTTTCAAATTCTAGCAAACGTTGTTCAATTATCTCTGCTCTTCGAGTTTGAACAGCAAAATAATTTTGAGCAAATGCAATTTTTTCTTTACGACTATCTCCGTTTTGAGCAATTAAATAGCAGGCGTAACGGGTAAGCGCTATATCTTCTATTAAATGCTGAGCACCTTTTCCAGCTTCTATCACCTTCCTGACTTCAGGAAAGTGATCATTTATTTCTTCTCCTGCATTTGTACAAGCGTCTTTTGCTTTTCTGATAACTTTTTCAAAGTTCTCCCATTTACTGTAACCTAATAATTTTTGCAATTCTCTCGCACTCCAACATTCAACTCCTTCTATGTTTGATGCAACTTCTTCAAATTGTTGAAAAAGGATTATGATTTCCTCACTTTTCATAAGTGCTGTTTTATATATTTATAAAAATGAATTCTTGTATTTTCAGTAATTACATTAATTACCTCATGAATAAATTTAATTTGCACTTAAATATTGAACAGTATATGTTTCATTAAGTATATTGTTACT
>NZ_CAGKLC010000006.1:0-83144 GCF_903469665.1 Flavobacterium sp. UGB4466
TATTTTATTTTATACTTTTACAGAAAAATATACTGTTTCTGGAAAGTAAATTGCCTCTAAAAAGAAAAAATGACTAAATTTTATGAATCAATGAAAACGTTTTCGTTATGGCTTTAGATGAAATTGACAAGAAAATCTTACGACTTTTACAGGAAAATGCGCATTATACTTTAAAAGACATTGCGAACAAGATAAACCTGTCTCTGACACCGGTTCATGATAGGGTGAAACGTCTTGAAAAAGAGGGTGTTATAGAGAAGTATGTTTCTATTTTAAATAAGAAAAAACTCGGTAATAATTTAACGGTGTATTGTCAGGTGACCCTCACGAAGCAGACTTATGATACTTCGGAAGGATTCAATCAGTCGATTCTGAATTTGCCGGAAGTGGTGGAGTGTAATTATGTTTCCGGAAATTTTGATTATATGTTGAAAGTTGTCATTCCCGATATGGAAAGCTTTCATCACTTTCATCAAAAAAAATTAGCAGTTCTTCCTGAAGTTTCTTTGATCAATACTGTTTTTGTAATTTCAGAGGTAAAGAGTACGACAGTTTTGCCCATATAGTTTACAAAAGTGCTATGGATTCATTTTAATCGAGTAGAATTGAAGTGACTACAACTAAAATACAAAAGCCATCAAGAAAACTTGATGGCTTTTGCTGTATGAATGGTTTTGGTGTATCCTAGTAGTAAGTAAAACGTCTTACTTTGGCAATGTATTTCGCCAGACGAATTACCTGGTGGCTATAGCCGTATTCGTTATCGTACCAAATGTATAATACAATGTTTTTACCATCTTTAGAAACAATTGTAGCGTTACTGTCATAGATTGAAGGAGCTGAAGTTCCTACAATGTCAGATGAAACCAATTCGTTGTTCAGTGAATATTTGATTTGCTCCACCAATTCACCTTCCAAAGCGTATTTCTTCATGATCTTGTTGATAGCCGGGATCGAAGTTGCTTTTTTAACTTCTAAGTTTAAAACGACCAATGAACCGTTTGGAACTGGAACTCTGATGGCATTAGAGGTTAATTTCCCTTCTAATGATGGCAATGCTTTTGCAACGGCACTTCCTGCACCAGTTTCGGTAATGACCATGTTTAAAGCTGCTGCTCTTCCACGACGGTATTTTTTATGCATATTATCAACCAAATTCTGGTCGTTTGTATAGGCATGGATGGTTTCTAAGTGTCCTTTTACTACTCCTAAAGTATCTTCAACAGCTTTTAATACTGGTGTGATAGCATTTGTCGTGCAGGATGCAGCTGAGAAAATATCAATTTCGTCAGGATTGTACTCGTTATGGTTTACTCCATGAACGATATTTGGAACTCCTTTTCCAGGTGCAGTCAATAAAACTTTACTGGCTCCTTTAGAAGTTAAGTGTCTTTTTAAAGCTTCTTCTGTTGTAAAAGCTCCGGTATTGTCAATAACTAAGGCCTCATTGATTCCGTATAAAGTATAATCAATTTCTTCCGGTGAATTTGCTGTAATGATATGAACAGTGGTTCCGTTGATGATTAATGCATTGTTCTTTGGATCGGCAGTAACAGACCCCTGAAAATCTCCATGTATTGAATCGTATCTTAAAAGAGAAGCTCTTTTCTCTAATGTCGAAGCGTCATTTTTGTCTCTGGTAACAATCGCTCTCAGTCGCAATTGATTTCCTTTACCGGTTTTAGACATTAATTCTCTCGCTAATAAACGGCCAATTCTTCCAAAACCATATAAAACAACATCTTTTGGCTGAATTTCTTCTGAAGATTTTGCTTCTTTCAATTTATCGATTACAAAATATCGCGCATCAGGATATTTTTCATCTTCTAAACGATATTCGTAAGTTAGTTTTCCCAGATCTAATTTTGCAGGTGGAAGATCTAAAGATAAAATAACTCTCGCGATTTCCACTGAATCAAAAATGGTGATCGGCTTGCCTACAAATTCACCTGCATATTGATGCAAATTGATAATATCGCTGACATTTTGATCCAGTAATTGGTTTTTGAAAAGAACCATTTCAATGGATTTGTCATACCATAAATCGCTTATGATTTTAATTAATTCGACACCAGCTCTTCTTCGGTCGACTTGTAATGATACCTCTTTTTGGTACAAAGATTTTTTGCTCATAATTGATTAAATTGAAAAAATAAATAGACGACTATTTTTAAATTTTGCGCAAAAGTACCCATTTCAATCGATTTCGTAAACTGTTTTATGATTTATTTTTGAAATTTATATAAAAAATAATTTTTCCTAATGGGTTAAAAATAGAGCTAATGATAATGAAAATGGGAGTTTATTTGCGAAGAAAAACAAAAAAGTCATCTTATTTCTAAGATGACTTTTTTTAGGAGTTTTCAGTTTTCGGTCTCAGTTTTCAACTGTAAAAAACTGAGAACTGAGACTGAAAACTGAGACTGTAAAGAGGGATCTAAATAATAATTCTGAGAATTTCTCCCGATTTACTGATCATTTCAAGACGAACACTTTGTCCGTCATTTTTATTGTTTAAAAGTTTAGAAACAGTTTCAATGTTGGTTGCTTTTACATTATCAATACTTAAGATAATATTGCCTTGAAGTTCATTTTGATACTGCATTAAGTTTTCGTTAGTGATGCTTCTGATTTTTACACCATAATCAATTTTGAATTTCTTTTTATCTGAGGCATCGATGTTTTCCAGCTCGATTCCTTTAAATTCAGTACTAAAAAATTCATTTTTACTTAAAGTTACCGGAACTGTTTTTGTTTTTCCATCTTTAATGTAGGTCACTTTTACAACATCATTTGGACGTTTGGTGTTTATATAACCGGACAGATCTGCATAAGTGGCAATGTTCTGGTCGTCAAGTTTGATGATGATATCACCTTTACCCAATCCTGCTTTTTCGGCTCCGGAATTTTTAGAAACTTTGCTAATGTAGAAGCCTTGTGTTTCTGTAATTCCTAATTCTTTAGAAGCGGTACTGTTTAACTCACCGCCTTCAACACCCAAAATACCTCTTTGTACATTTCCGAATTCCATAATGTCTTCGATTATTTTTCGGGCAATATTAGAAGGAACGGCAAACGAATATCCAACATAGGAACCGGTCATAGAGGAGATCATAGTATTGATACCAATCAACTCACCTCTGGTGTTTACTAATGCACCACCACTATTTCCGGGGTTTACAGCCGCATCTGTCTGAATGAATGACTGAATTCCGTTAGTATCTAGATTTCGGGCTTTTGCCGAAACAATTCCAGCAGTAACCGTAGACGTTAAATTATACGGATTTCCTACTGCCAAAACCCACTCTCCGATTTTTACAGAATCAGAATTGGCAAAAGCAGTATAAGGCAATTTTTCATCAGCATTAATTTTCAGTAAAGCGATGTCCATTTTAGAATCGGTACCTATTAATTTAGCTTTGTATGATTTTTTATTGTTTAAAGTAATTTCGATTTCCGTAGCATCTTTAATTACGTGATTGTTGGTTACAATGTAGCCGTCTTCCGAAATAATAACTCCGGATCCGGTTCCAACCTGTTCCTGCTGTTGTTGACCTCCATAACCGTAGAAAAATTCCATCATAGGATTGCTGACGGTTCTTCGCGAGACATTTTTTACGTGAACAACAGTGTGAATGGTTTTGTCTGCAGCTGCTGTAAAATCAACCGTTTCAGCAGATAGTGCGACGTTTTTTCCAAATGAGTTCGGGGCAAGAGTAACAACAGAATTTCCTCTTCCAAAAAAAGAATTGCTGCTTTCAAATAATAATTTGTAAGCACCAAGGGTAGTTGCACCGCTAAGCAGTGAAACTAAAAATAAGGTTGAAAATCTTTTCATATTACAGTTTATATTATTGGTTATTTTAACGTAAAAATACTTCAAAAAATTATCTGAGAAAATGGTTTAACGCTCTTTAACAATGATTAACATTTCATTAATTATTTGTTCGTACTTTTGTGTCAGTTAATGTAAAAAAAATGCAAATAGAATTTTATAAATATCAGGGCACCGGGAACGATTTTGTTATGATTGACAACCGTTCTGAGTTCTTTCCAAAAGAGAATATTAAATTGATTGAACGACTGTGCGACAGACGTTTCGGGATAGGCGCCGACGGACTTATCTTACTCGAAAATGATACTGAAACGGACTTCAGAATGGTCTATTATAATTCAGACGGAAACCAAAGTTCGATGTGCGGAAATGGCGGTCGTTGTCTGGTAGCTTTTGCCAATCAGTTGGGGGTTATTGACGACAAAACTACCTTTATTGCAACTGATGGATTACATCATGCTTCGGTCGGAGAGGATGCTATTATTTCCTTGCAGATGATTGATGTGGATGAAGTAAAAAAATACGATTCTTATACTTTTTTAAATACAGGCTCACCACATCATGTACAGCTTGTAGAGGATTTAGAACATTATAATGTGAAAGAAAATGGTGCAGCAATTCGTTATGGCGAATTATATGGTGAAAAAGGGAGTAACGTTAATTTTGTAAAAAAAGTAGACGATAGTACTTTTTCATTGCGTACTTATGAAAGAGGTGTTGAAGATGAAACTTTGGCTTGCGGAACCGGAGCAACGGCAGTGGCAATTGCAATGAATGCTATTGGTTTGACAGATAAAACGTCAATTGATCTGAATGTTGAAGGCGGAAAATTGGTGGTTTCTTTTGATAAGTCAGACGAACATTTTACCAATGTTTTTTTAACCGGACCAGCCAAATTTGTTTTCAAAGGAACGATCGAAATTTAATTAGTCTAAAACGATCCAAAATCAGCAATCTACAATCTACAATCAAATGATAACACTCAAAGGGGACTCGATTTATCTGCGTGCATTAGAACCCAATGATCTGGAGTTTGTGTATGCCATGGAGAATGATGAGAGCATTTGGGAAGTCAGTAACACCCAAACGCCCTATAGCAGGTTTTTGATCCGCCAGTATCTCGAAAATGCACAGCAGGATATTTATGAGGCCAAGCAATTGCGTTTAGCGATCTGTCAGGATCAGGACTTTCCGGCGATTGGATTGATTGATTTGTTCGAATTTGATCCAAAAAATAACAGAGCAGGCATTGGCATTGTCATTCAAAAAGACGAAAACAGAAATCAAAAAGTTGGATCTGAGGCATTAGGGCTTTTAATTAAGTATGCATTTCACCATTTAAACTTGCATCAATTATATGCAAATATTGCTGTGGGAAATGCACCAAGTGTAGCTCTTTTTACTAAATTTGGCTTTGAGAAAATAGGAATTAAGAAAGATTGGATTTTGCTCCACAACCACTATCAGGACGAAGCAATGTTTCAGTTAATTAACAAACAAATTTAAATTTAAGACTTTGAGCATAAAAAAAATCATCACGTTAACTGCTGTTGCCGTAATTTCAGTTTTAATGGTTTACGGATTTATTTTAATTAGTAAAATCTTCAGTGCCAATACCAAATTCGAGGATAAAGAATTGTACGTGTATGTTCCAACTGGAGCAAATTATACCGATGTGAAGAAAATATTGGAGCCCTATATCAAGAATTTTGAAGATTTTGAAATGGTGGCTGACAAAAGAAGTTATCCTGAAAATGTAAAATCAGGTCGTTTTTTGCTTAAAAAAGACATGAACAATATGGATTTGGTTCGCGCTATGCGTTCTAATGTTCCGGTAAAATTAGCTTTTAATAATCAGGAGAGATTGGAAAATTTTGCAGGAAGAGTAGGCTCTGAGATCGAAGCCGACAGTTTATCTTTAATAAAAGCTTTTAAAGATCCGGAATTTTTGGCAGCAAACGGTTTCAACGAAGACAATGTCTTCGCTATGTTTATTCCGAATACTTATGAAATCTATTGGAATACTTCAGCAGAGAAGTTTCGTGATAAAATGATCAAAGAATATCACAATTTTTGGACTGCTGAGAGAATCGAAAAGGCAAAAAAGCAAGGATTAACTCCGGTTCAGGTTACTATTTTAGCTTCCATCGTTCATAAAGAATCCGTAAAGAAAGATGAAAGACCTCGTATTGCAGGTGTTTATTTGAACCGTCTACGTTTAGAAATGCCATTACAGGCTGATCCAACGGTAATTTACGCTTTAAAACTTAGAGACAATAATTTCGATCAGGTAATTAAAAGAGTTTTTTACAACGACTTGATTATGAAATCGCCTTACAATACTTACGTGAATATCGGCCTTCCCCCAGGACCAATTGCAATGCCTGATATTACAGCCCTTGATGCTGTTTTAAACCCGGAGAAAAACGATTATATTTATTTTTGTGCGAGCGTGGAACGTTTCGGATACCATGAATTCGCTGCTACTTTGGCAGAACACAATGTAAATGCAAAAAAATATTCAGACTGGATTGCTAGTCAGGGCGTAACAAGATAGTTTTGAATTTTAAAAGCATATTTTTTTTATCGGTTTTAGGGTTTTGGAGTGTTTTTTCTGTAAACGCTCAAAGCAGGGTTGAAAGTTTTTTAACACCTGCGGATACTTTAAATAAAAAAAGACAAAATACAGTCATAATTACCGAAGCTACTCTGGCTTCGGTAACTTTACTGGGTTTGAATCAGCTTTGGTATGCTGATTATCCTCGTTCTAATTTCCACTTTATAAATGATAATAACGAATGGCTTCAGATGGATAAGGTGGGGCATATGTATTCGGCCTATCATTTAGGAAGGTTGGGTGCTGAAATGATGAAATGGAGTGGTGCTGATCAAAAAAAACAATTAATTTACGGTGCAGGTTTTGGCTTTGCCTTTCTGACGGCTGTTGAAGTATTGGATGGATTTTCATCAGAATGGGGGGCTTCTTCAGGAGATGTTATTGCTAATGCTACCGGTACTGCTTTATACGTTTCTCAGGAATTACTTTGGAAAGAACAGCGTATTGTTCCAAAATTCTCTTTTCATACTACGCAATATGCGAATTTAAGACCTAAAGTATTGGGAAGTTCGTTAAATGAACAGCTTTTGAAAGATTATAATGGGCAAACCTATTGGCTTTCTGTAAATCTTCATTCTTTCGCGAAAGAGAGTAAAATTCCAAAGTGGTTAAATGTAGCTTTTGGATATGGAGCTGACGGAATGTTAACCGGAAATTTACAAAATGATAATCGTGATTTCACGCAAAACCCAAAAAGATTTCGTCAGATTTATCTTAGTTTTGACGTAAATTTGACGAAAATTGAAACAAAATCACATTTTTTAAAGACTATTTTTTCGATTTTTAACACGATAAAAATTCCGGCGCCAACTCTCGAATACTCCGCCAATAAAGGGCTTAAAGCGCATGCCTTCTATTTTTAGAAAACATTAACTTGTTGATTATCAGTATAATTTGTTTTTTATTACCTTTGCACCGTAGAAATTTCAAAAAGGTGACAGCGTTTTGAAGAAAAACAATTTATGATAAAGAAGTGGTATTTTTATGCGAGTTTGATCGTTATTATTACATTTTTGACTTTGGGTTTTAAACCCTTTAATCTGGAAACCAAACCTTGGTTTCTAATAGAAAAAACAGATGGATCTGAATACGTATTTCCATCACAGGAAGAGGATGATTATCCTATCTTACACAAATTAAACACCCCATTTACCGGAAAACGCCTTATTGGATTCAAAGAAGCTGTAGCTTTTAAAGAATCTCAAGGGAAATATCGTTTGGTAAATTCGTTAGGTTATATGGGGAAATATCAATTTGGGACTCAGGCACTGAGAGCTATTGGTGTTCAAAACAACAAAGCCTTTTTAAAAGACCCTGCCTTACAGGAAAAAGCATTTCTGGTGTTATTGTCTAAAAACAAATGGATTTTACGCAATGAGATCGAAAAGTATGAAGGGAAAATTATTAACGGAATTGAAATTACAGAGTCTGGTATTTTAGCTGCCGCTCATCTTGGTGGTGCAGGTTCAGTTAAAAACTTTTTTAAGAACAAAGGAGGCCAACACTTTAGAGATGCCTACGGAACTTCTTTAAAAAGTTACCTTAAAGCCTTTGGAGGTTATGATTTATCTTTTATTGAAGCAGATAGTAATGCTACAATACACCATTAATAAAGTGTAAACTTTATAAAGAAAACCTGCTGTAAAAAGCAGGTTTTTTTTTATGGCTGTTTTTAATTAGTAAAGGTTATTGAGATTTTAAGATGTGAATTGCCCCTTGTGTGTCATTTCGACGAAGGAGAAATCACAAACATAGCTCGATAAAGATTGGCAGTTTCTTCGTGGAATTTCTTTGTGGAGTTTCTTTGAGGAGTTTCTTTGTAGAATGGCTTGTGTGATTTGCTTCGCCTGTTCGCTATCTCTCGAGTGTCCTTCGTCGAAATGACACAATGAGTCTTAAAATGGATGGTGATTTTCTTTATAGCATGCTAGAGATCCTATTGTAAAATTTACGTTTACTATAAAAAATAATGATTAAGAAACTCAAATACTGGATTTTGTTCTTTGATTAATGCTAGTTTTTTATCTCTATTCCATTTTTTCAACTCTTTTTCTCGTGTAATAGCCTCGTGAATCCAAGTGAATTTTTCGTAGTATACTAAAAATTGAATATTATATTTTGATGCAAATGTTTTTGTACCGTTTTCTATATTTTGTTTGTGCTGATGTAATCTTAGTTTTAAATTGTTAGTAACACCAATGTAAAAAGTCGAACGATGTTGGTTGGTTATAATATAGACTTAATAGGTATGAAAGGCAGATTGAGGATTGAACATAATATATTATTTTGTACGAATATACTTTGTTTTGTTGTTTATTTTAGAAGTTTTTTTACGCTGTGTCATTTCGACGAAGGAGAAATCACATAAGAAGCTCGACAAAGATTGGTGATTTCTTCGTGGGTTTTCTTTGTAAAGTTTCTTCATAGAATGGCTTGTGTGTCATTTCGACGAAGGAGAAATCACAAACATAGCTCGATAAAGATTGGCAGTTTCTTTGCAGAGTTTCTTTATCGAGCTTCTTTGTAGAATTACTGTTGTGATTTCTCCTTCGTCGAAATGACAATTGGGGTGTGAGAATAGGAGCCTGGCAAAGATTGAAAGTTTTTTTGTTGAGAAAAATACAGAATAAAAAAAGAGAGGCAATTGCCTCTCTCGTAATGAATTTATCTTCTAATCAATTAAAATTTCTAAGATTTTAATGGCCGCTTCACTAATTTTTGTTCCTGGACCAAAGACAGCTACTGCTCCGGCATCAAAAAGGAATTGGTAATCCTGAGCAGGAATTACTCCTCCTACAATGACCATAATATCTTCGCGGCCGTGTTTTTTAAGTTCTTCAATCACCTGAGGGACTAAAGTTTTATGTCCGGCAGCAAGTGATGAAACCCCTAAGATGTGAACGTCATTTTCAACCGCTTGTTTGGCAGCTTCAGCCGGCGTCTGGAATAGCGGACCTATGTCTACGTCGAAACCTACATCGGCATAGCCTGTTGCAACTACTTTTGCACCTCGGTCGTGTCCGTCTTGTCCCATTTTAGCAATCATAATTCTGGGACGTCTTCCTTCTTGTTTGGCAAAGGCATCTGCTAATTGTTTTGCCTTTTCGAAATTCTCGTCATTTTTTATTGCTGCACTATACACACCGCTAAAGGATTTAATTTGTGCTTTGAATCTGCCGAATACACTTTCGAGGGCATCGCTAATCTCTCCTAAAGTCGCTCTGTTTCGGGCTGCTTCAATTGCGATTGCGAGTAAGTTGCCTTCTCCGCTCTTTGCACAATGAATTAATTTTTCGAGTGATTGATTTACTTTTTCAGTATCTCTGGTTTCTTTAATTTTTTGAAGTTGATCCACTTGTTGCTTGCGAACCATTTGGTTGTCAACATCCAGAATGTGTAGTGGATCTTCTTTTTCTAATCGGAATTGATTTACACCAACAATTATATCTTGTCCGCTGTCTATTCTGGCCTGTTTTCTTGCTGCAGCTTCTTCAATTCTTAATTTCGGAATTCCCGCTTCAATAGCTTTTGTCATCCCGCCTAATTCTTCCACTTCTTCGATAAGTTTCCAGGTGCTTTTAAGAATTTCGTCGGTTAAGCTTTCCACATAATAACTTCCTCCCCAGGGATCAACGGTTTTGGTAATTTTAGTTTCTTCTTGTAAAAAGATTTGAGTATTACGGGCAATTCTTGCCGAGAAGTCAGTAGGTAAAGCAATAGCTTCATCTAATGCGTTTGTGTGCAAGGACTGTGTTCCTCCAAAAGCAGCTGCTGTGGCTTCGATACAGGTTCTGGCGACATTATTAAACGGATCCTGTTCGGTTAAACTCCATCCACTAGTCTGACAGTGTGTCCTCAGGGCTAAAGATTTGTCGCTTTTAGGATTGAATTGCTGCACCAGTTTTGCCCAGATCATTCGACCTGCTCTCATTTTGGCAATTTCCATAAAATGATTCATTCCGATAGCCCAAAAGAAAGACAATCGGGGAGCAAAGTCATCAATACTCATTCCGGTGGAAAGACCGGTTCTAATGTATTCCAGACCGTCGGCTAAAGTGTAGGCCAATTCGATATCGGCAGTGGCACCTGCTTCCTGCATGTGGTATCCTGAAATTGAAATAGAGTTGAATTTAGGCATTTTTTGACTCGTAAATTCGAAAATATCAGCAATGATTTTCATCGAAGGAGTCGGAGGGTAGATATAGGTGTTACGCACCATGAATTCTTTCAGAATATCGTTTTGAATGGTTCCGGATAATTTGCCAATAGCTACGCCCTGTTCTTCCGCCGCAACGATATAAAAAGCCATAATAGGTAAAACGGCTCCGTTCATAGTCATTGAAACAGACATTTCATCAAGCGGAATCTGATCGAATAGTATTTTCATGTCTTCGACAGAATCGATGGCTACTCCGGCTTTTCCAACATCACCAACTACTCTTTCATGATCGGAATCGTAACCACGATGGGTAGGTAAATCGAAGGCAATCGAAAGACCTTTTTGTCCGGCAGCCAAATTTCTTCTGTAAAAAGCATTACTCTCTTCAGCGGTCGAAAATCCTGCATATTGACGAATCGTCCACGGACGTCTTACATACATGGTAGCGTAAGGCCCGCGCAAGTTGGGTGCAAACCCGGCTCCAAAATCAAGAAATTCTAAATCTTCAAGATCCTTTTCAGAATATCTCTTTTTGAGCTCAATTCCTTCGGCCGTGGTGAAGTTGTGAGTTCCGGGTTCTGAGTTATGTGTCAGTTCGTCTAACTTTTCACGGTTAACATCTAACTTAATATGTGTAAGGTCTTTTCTCAATTGTAAAAATGTTATTTAGAATAAGTTTAATTCACTATCTCTCGATGTGTGAAAAATAGATTTAATTACGATGCTGTTTTTATAAATAGAATAATGTATCGCGTATGGAAACGTTTTTAAAAATAGGATTCGAATATTGTCATATCTAATCTGAAAAGATAATGTGTTACTTTTGAGGATTGAGATACTTTTTTTAAAAGAATCATTAAATCTGTTACCTAATTTTGGATGTATATTTTTATAATAAAGGCAAGAAGTTTTTATAATCTGCCTTTGCCTCTTCAATAATGACTATTTTATCGATCATTTTCGATTTCTTTTAAAAAATCATCAATGTCAGAGACATTATCAGGGTTTTTTAAATAGTTTTCGGTTCTTTCTCTAACCTGATCAATTTGCCATTGTGGAATTTTATAGTCATCATGCTGTACCGGTAAAATAATTACTTCAACTTCATTTGCTACAAAATCCTCCGGCAGAATTACAGTTACAGAATGATTTTTAACGGATAGTATTTGTCTGATCGCTTCCATAATTATTTTGATTTATACTCAAATATAGTTATTTGAAATTAATTTCATTCAAGCTCCAATCGCTCCTGCTCCAGTTTTTCGGCTAATCTTTTTTCTATTATTGGAGTAATTAATGTTTTTCTCGGTTTTATTTTTACGAAAGGAAACAATTCTAAATCATGTTTCATTTTGTCTTCTTTGTTCGGATGTTTGTTGGTACCTAACAGAATTTCCTTTTTTGAATCGAATAATTCCTGTTCTTTTGCAGCACTTTCCTGAATTTTCTTCTTGATCGTTCCGTCATTTAAAAGTTTTAAGAATCCTCCGTTTGCTTCAATGTCTTTAAACAACGTTAAACTTTTTTCGGCCAGCTGCATCGTCAGACTTTCAATGTAATAACTTCCGTCTGCCGGATTATCAACCTTGTCAAAGTAACTTTCGTGTTTTAAAACCAGTAATTGATTGCGGGCAATACGATCGCCAAATTCATTGTCTTTATGATACAAAGAATCGTAAGGCAGGTTGGCTACAGCATCTGCACCGCCTAAAATAGCCGACATGCATTCTGTGGTTGTGCGCAACATGTTAACATTGTAATCGTAAATCGTTTTATTTCGTTTGGTAGGAGTTACTACTAAATGACATTCTAAGTCAGGGTTATATTCAGCAGCGATTAATTTGAAAAGCATGCGCAAGGCACGAAGTTTCGCAATTTCGAAGAAATAATTTGTTCCTACTGAAACTTCAAAAACAATTGGTTTTAAAGTATTCGGAAAGCGGTTCAAATATTCATTGGCATGAGCCAAACTATAAGCAATTTGCTGCGTGATAGTAGCGCCTGCATTTTGATACAAACCCGAGTCGATACTTAAAAATGAAATATTGGTTGTTGCTTTTGAAATTTTTTCCAGACCTTCAAAATTATTTTTATCTGCTGTAGAAAACCAGTTTCCTTCTCTTGCCAATTGTCCAATAGGGTCAATATTGCAGTAAAAAGTGGCCTTCTTCTGAATTGAAATCTCGTCCAATAGCTTTACGAAATCGATTGAAATGAAATTCAGATTAAAGTAAACAATTCTATTTTCTAAAGGAAGTGTCTCTAGTAATTTTTGAACATCAATGGTTTTGTCTTCAATTGTGAAACGCAGGCTTTCAGCGCCTCTTTCAATTGTATTGATGGCTCTCTGAATTGATTTGTCAATGTCATAAACAAAAATGTTCTGGCAAATTTTAAAGTTGGATACCTGAGTTTTTACCGTTGCGGCCTTTGTAAATTCATCTGTGTGGTAAAATGGTTTTACCTGAATGTCTTCAGGAGAATTCCAAATTACAGTTTGGTTGTAATCGGCTCCATCTAATTCAAACTGAATTTTTTGTTTCCATTGTTTGGATGAAATCGGACTAAAATCGTCGAACAGGGTAGTGGCCATTGTGTATTTTTTCGGGTTATTCTTTATCTTGAATGGTATCTCCTTCAAAATGTATGATGTAAATATCTTCGCTGTCTTTTTTCATAAAGTACTTTTCGCGGGCATATTTTTCAATTTGTTCAGGATTTTTGAGCTGTTTGATCTGTTCCTGATCTTTTTTTATTTCGTCCTGATAGTATTTTTTATTGTCTTGTAATTCATGAATCTGGTTGTCCAGAAAACGATGATCAAAATAAGAATAATTATCTAAGAATAACATCCATATTACAAAAAAGAGCAACACCCAAACGTATTTGTTGCCCAGGAGTTTAAACCATTTTTTGTCTCTATATGGGTTTTTTATTTTCATTTAACCGATTGCGTTTTATAATTTCGATTGATGTTTTGGTTGTGATAGAAGTGATACTCCTTTTGTGCCATTGTCAGGCACAAAAGGTGAAATGGATCTTCTAAGTTTGATGCATTAAATTTACAATAAAAATTATAAAATTCGCTGATTAATTACAGCCCGGACTACATCTATGGCCACGGTATTGTATTTGTCGTTTGGAATTATAATGTCGGCGAAAGCCTTAGAAGGTTCTATAAACTGTTCGTGCATTGGCTTTAAGGTGTTTTGATAACGTGTTAAAACCTCGTCAATATCACGTCCGCGTTCTGAAATGTCTCTTTTTAAACGACGGATTAATCTTTCGTCTGAATCGGCATGAACAAAAATTTTGATGTCAAAAAGATCACGTAACTCCGGATTGGTCAGAATTAAAATTCCCTCAACAATCATTACTTTTCTTGGGTGAGTTGAAACTGTATCATCGGTTCTGTTGTGCTGTATGAAAGAATATACAGGCTGGTCTATCGTTTCACCTGCTTTTAATGCTTTAAGGTGTTTTACCAGTAATTCAAAATCGATCGCACGCGGGTGGTCGAAATTGATTAATGCTCTTTCGTCAAATGACAAATTGTTAGTCTCTTTATAATACGAATCCTGAGAGATTACACCCACTTCTGTGTCTGGTAATTCATTCATGATTTGGTGTACTACTGTCGTTTTTCCACTTCCTGTTCCTCCTGCAAGTCCAATAATGAGCATAAAATTTGTGTTATATATTTGTTCAGCAAAAATAATAATTTAAGTGGATTCCTAATGGAATCCGAACTTTAAAATTGAATTTATGCGGATAAGTTTAACTTAGGTTTTGAAAGGATTACGAGAACTATGCAAAAAAAATCCCGATAGCAATGCCATCGGGATTTGGTGCAATCAGTATAGTTTTAATAAAATATTCTGAATTTAGTAAGCACTTGTAATTATTTATTCTTTTTTGCTTTAATCATCATTTCAAGCTGATCCCAAAGTTCTTCCGGGATTGCTTCCAGTAAATTAAATTGTCCGGCACCTTTTAACCACTCTCCGCCATCAATTGTAATAACGTCTCCATTTACATAAGCTGAAAAATCTGAAACTAAATAAGCTGCCAGATTGGCCAATTCCTGATGATCGCCTACACGTTTCAATGGTACTTTTTTAGCCATATCGAATTTTTCGGCAAGATCTCCCGGTAATAATCGGTCCCAGGCTCCTTTTGTAGGGAATGGTCCCGGAGCAATCGCGTTAGAACGAATTCCGTATTTTGCCCATTCAACGGCCAAACTGCGTGTCATTGCCAGTACTCCCGCTTTTGCGGTTGCACTTGGTACTACATAGGCCGAACCTGTCCAGGCATAAGTTGTAACAATATTTAAAATCGTAGCAGAGGTTTGTTTGGTGTCAATCCAGTGTTTTCCAAATGCAAGTGTACAGTTTTTTGTACCTTTTAATACAATATCAATAACGGTATCAAAAGCATTCGCAGATAAACGTTCTGTTGGTGAGATGAAATTTCCGGCTGCATTGTTCAAAAGAACATCTACTTTTCCAAAAGTTTTTAAAACTTCCTGAAGCATGTTTTCCACTTCTTCGTAATGACGAACATCACATTGAAGCGGTAAACATTTTCCTCCGGTTTCCGTTTCAAGTTCAGTGGCGGTGTTTTTAAGCTTTTCTAAATCTCTTGAAGTAATGGCTACCTGAGCCCCTAATTCTAAAAAGTATTTGGTCATGGCTTTTCCTAAACCGCTTCCTCCACCTGTAACAACAATGACTTTGCCTTTTAAAGCGTCATCTCTTAACATTTTATCTGTATAGCTCATATGTATTTCTTTTTATTACAATATTAATTAAATAAATAGGATGCACGCATAATAATGTTATAAAATTTTAATAAACTTTAAATATCACCTAATTTTTTTGCGGCTGCTTCCAGTGTAAAATTGTCTTTAGCAAAGCAAAAGCGGATGAGCTTTTGATCTTTGTGGTCGGAATAGAAAGTAGAAATCGGAATTGCGGCGACACCATGTTCTGTGATTAATTTTTTACAGAAAGTAACATCGTCATCGGTTGAAATAGTAGCATAAGAAGCCACCTGAAAATAAGTTCCTTCGCAAGGTTTTAATTCGAACCGGCTATTTTGAAGCAGTTTCTGGAAGTAATCTCTTTTTTCCTGATAGAACTTTCCAAGTAAATTGACATCAACAATCTTCAGATATTGACTGATGGCAGCTTGTGAAATGCTGTTCACACTAAAAACCAGAAACTGATGTACTTTTTTAATTTCCTTCATTAAATGTTCCGGAGCAACGCTGTAGCCAATTTTCCATCCCGTAATATGGAATGATTTTCCAAAAGAAGAAACCATGATACAACGGTTTAAAAGAAAATCTTTGGTATGTGCCGAAATGTGTTTTTCTTCAAAAGTAATGTATTCGTAAACTTCATCAGACAGAACAAGGAGATTAGGATGTTTGGATAATAATCTCTCTAAGTGAGAAAAATCATCCTGAGTCAAAATTTTACCTGTTGGATTGTGCGGATTGTTGATGATAATCATCTTCGTTTTTGAAGAACAGGCTTTTTCTATTGTTTCCCAGTTTGGGGTATAATCATCGTTTAAAGCGACACGAACAGGTTTTGCGTTGCACAATAAAACAGGAGATTCATACGAATCATAGCTCGGATCCAGGATGATGACTTCATCACCGGTTTTAACCAAAGCCAAAATTGTAGTGAAAATTCCCTGAGTGGCTCCCGCTGTTACCAGGATTTCGGTTTCCGGTCGAATGGTTCGGCCATAGGATTTTTGAACCAATTGTGCTATTTGTTCCATCAATGGGGGAAATCCTGCCATTGGAGTATATTGATGCACGTTTTCTTTTGCTAATCTCGCAATGATATCGGTCAATCTTTCATCAACAGGGAAATTCGGGAATCCTTGCGAAAGATTTATGGCGTTGTATTCCGATGCCATTTTAGACATGACCGTAAAAATACTTGTCGTTACATTGGGAAGTTTACTCATGATAAAGTTTGATTAGGGGGAAACTTGTGAGTGATATAGGGGAATCTTGTCTAGCTTATGGTTATCGCGCCTGTATTCAAGGTTCTTACTTCTTTTTCTTTATGTTTACCGGGCTTCCATTTTGCAGCAGACTTTAAAACACGTATTGCTTCATCTCCAGTTTTAAAGCCAAGATCTCTTATGATCTTTATATCGCTAACAGAACCGTCTTTTTCGATGATAAAAGTGAAGTAGACTTTTCCTTTTAGAGTTGGTTTTTCAACGGGTTTTATAAAATTTCTGTTAAGGAAGGAAGTGAATTCAGTGACACCGCCAGGGTATTCGGGTTTTACCTCTATTCCATTGAGATCATAAATAGTATCGTCATTCGAAATTGAACTTGCTGTTGTTTTTTCAGATTCTTTATTGGTTTGCGAAAATGTAATTTGAACAAAGCAGATCAGAAGTAGAAGAAGAAACTTTTTCATTATGAATACGGTTTAATGGTTTACATTTTATGAATAATAAAAATTGTAGGGCGTTTGTCAATATCTACTTTTAGCTTTTTCCAATCAGAAACCCGCATTGTTTTAATAAATTCTGTTGGTAAAGTAATATCTGTTGCAATACAAAGATGCGTTGACGGATTTAAAATCTGTAAAAGATCTTCGATTAATTTGTTGTTTCTATACGGAGTTTCAATAAAAAGCTGTGATTGGTTTTTGTCTTGTGATAATCTTTCGAAATGACGAATTGCTGATTTTTTTTCGTCTTTATCAATAGGTAAATAGCCATTGAAAGTGAAACTTTGTCCGTTCATTCCGGATGCCATCATGGCCAATAAAATAGAAGATGGTCCCACTAAAGGTACCACCTGAATTCCTTTTTCATGTGCCAGTTTTACAATTACGGCACCGGGATCAGCAACACCGGGACAACCGGCTTCACTCATTAAACCAATGTTTTTTCCTTCTAGTAAAGGTTTGATGAAGTCTAAATGTTCGCTTGTTTCTGTGCGTTTATTAAGGGTAAAAAGAATCAGTTCGGATTGTTTTTTTTCCGGCGAGACTGCTTTTATGGATTTACGGGCCGTTTTTTCGTTTTCAACGATATAATGATCTATAAAATCGATACTTCTTTTGACAGTTTGAGGTAAAACATCCATAGGGTCGCTTTCGCCCATTGTTGTTGGAATTAAGTATAGTTTTCCCAGGAGTTTCATAGATGTCTTTTTATTTTGTTAGGAAAAGAAGAACTTATAAATGTTTTTCGATAAGTTTCTTCGAGATGATGTCGGTTACTTCGTCTAACATTTGATATACATTTTCAAATCCGTTGGTAACACCAAAGTAAGGATCCGGAACATCTACGTTTTCATCGGGAAATAATTCGTCTAAAATCAGACGGACTTTGTTTTTATGTTCTTCAGTCTGAGCCAGTTTTATAACATCGTCATAATTAGAAGAATCCATCACATAGATGTAATCAAAAGTATTGAAGTCAGCAGGTTTGAATTGTCTTCCTTTTTGGTTTCCAATGTCCAGGCCGTTTTTTTTGGCTACTGCTATAGATCGTTTATCAGGGGAGTGTCCTACATGCCAGGATCCGGTTCCGGCTGAGTCAACGATGAAATTATTTTTGGGTAATTTTGAAGCTAAAATACCTTCAGCTAAAGGGGATCTGCAAATGTTTCCCAAACAAACCATTAAAATTTTTACTGGCATGATGCGCGTTTATAGCGTTAGTTTTTTGTTGATGTCTTCGACAAATTTTTTGAATTGTTTGTCTGTAGAAACTAAATTGTCAACTGTTTTGCAAGCGTGTAATACGGTAGCGTGGTCGCGATCTCCAATTTGTGAGCCAATGTTTGCCAAAGAAGCTTTTGTAAATTTCTTTGCAAAAAACATGGCCAATTGTCTCGCCTGTACCACGTGCCTCTTTCGGGTTTTAGATTGAAGTGTTTCAACATCCAACTGGAAATAATCAGACACAATTTTTTGAATATAATCGATAGAGATTTCTCTCTT
Source organism: Flavobacterium sp. UGB4466 (assembly GCF_903469665.1). Classification (GTDB taxonomy): domain Bacteria; phylum Bacteroidota; class Bacteroidia; order Flavobacteriales; family Flavobacteriaceae; genus Flavobacterium; species Flavobacterium lipolyticum. The sequence continues at coordinate 18,606 of NZ_CAGKLC010000006.1, forward strand.
TACATTTTTAACAAATTTCTCTACAACACTTTTGGCTAACTCAATAGTAACTTCTTTTTTATTGAACGAAGACTGAGCAATTAAGGAAATAATAGCTCCCTCTAATTCTCTAACGTTACTCTTGATGTTACGTGCCACATATTCAATAATATCTTCCGGCATTTCAACACCATCACGATATAGTATGTTTTTTAAGATAGAAATACGAGTCTCGTAATCCGGTTGGTGCAGCTCGGCAGAAAGACCCCATTTGAAACGGGATAATAAACGCTGCTCGATATCCTGCATGTCAACAGGTGCCTTGTCAGAAGTAAGGATTACCTGTTTTCCGTTTTGATGTAAATAATTGAAAATATGGAAGAATACATCCTGAGTTCCTGATTTTCCGGATAAAAACTGAACGTCGTCAATAATTAAAACATCGATTAACTGATAAAAATGAATAAAATCATTACGATTGTTCTTTTTAACAGAATCAATATATTGCTGCGTGAAAATTTCGGCAGAAATGTATAAAACCGTTTTTTCAGGGTATTTGTCTTTCACTTCTACACCTATAGCATGTGCCAAGTGTGTTTTTCCTAATCCTACTCCTCCAAAGATCAATAACGGATTAAAGGAGGTTCCTCCAGGTTTGTTGGCAACTGCCATACCTGCAGAACGGGCTAAACGGTTTGAATCTCCTTCAAGGAAATTATCAAAACTGTAATTTGGATTTAACTGAGATTCAATTTTTAAATTTCGGATTCCCGGAATTACAAACGGATTCTTAAGTTCAGGATTTAGGTTTTTAAACGGAGCATCAACCTCTTGAGGTTTCATTGGAACTCTGTTGGAACTTGGCAGCTGCTCGGTAAACGGCTGTTTATTTCCATAAGTGTTCTCCATTTTAATTTTATAGAGTAACTTTGCGTTTTTTCCCAGTTCTTTGGTAAGTGCAACTTTCAATAATTTTACGTAATGCTCTTCGAGCCATTCGTAGAAAAATTTACTTGGTACTTGAATGTATAACGCGTTATCGGTTAGTTCAACTGACTTGATTGGCTCAAACCAAGTTTTGTATGCTTGATCTTGAATATTGTCCTTTATAAAAGACAAACAGTTTTCCCATACCGATTGAGCAGTTTTAGTCATAGATTCAAATAAATTTTCTTATTATTGATAAAGATTCTCCTAATAAAAAAGGAGCAGTTTTATTCCGTATTTCGGGATAACAAATATGTGAACAAATTTCTGTAAAAAAAAATATTTTGAACTCTAATTTTATAAAAAAAAGTTGTAAGTAAACTTTTTAAACTTAATTTTTTTTAATCTGAAAATAATGAAAAATCATCAAACGCAAGTGCGTGTCCGTTACTCTGAAACCGATCAAATGGGCGTTGTTTATCACGGAAATTATGTGCCCTATTTTGAGATTGGACGCGTGGAATGGCTTAGAAATAAAGGGATTTCATATAAAAGCATGGAAGAAAGCGGTATTGGATTGCCAATTGTTTCGATGCAGATAAATTATAAAAAATCGGCACGTTACGATGAGCTTCTTACTATTCATACAGCTTTCAAAAGTCAATCATCTGTTAAGATTGAATTTGATTGCGCAATCTATAATGAAGCAGATGAGTTATTAACAACTGCTGTGTTTATTTTGGTATTTATTTCGTTAAAAACGGGTCGTCCTACAGCGCCTCCAGATTATATTTTAGAATTATTTAAAACGCTGGTATAATTGTTATAATGTGTCCCCTTTTAATGTCAAATTATATAATTTTAATATCGATTTCAAACATTAAATCAAAAATGTCGAATATTGTTTCGGCATTTTTTTTGCGTGTTTTGGTTGTTATTTTGCCAATAGGGAGTCCCGAGTCTTCATTAATCTCCATTTCCTGAGCCGTAATTTCCAGTTTTTTTTCTTTTATAACCCGCATTACCCGATTCATATTTTTGTAATCAAAGGAGATTAAAAAGTGAACGTCTATTGTCTTTTCTATAATCTCGCAGGCTTCCAGTGCCATTTGTGCCGTTGTTTTGTAGGCAGTGATCAGGCCGCCAACGCCTAATTTAATTCCTCCGTAAATCCGAACCACTACTACTAAAACGTTAGTTACTCCAAAAGATTGTATCTGTCCGTAAATTGGTGCGCCTGCAGTATTACTGGGTTCTCCGTCGTCATTGGCGCGGTAGGAGATTTTGGGAGCGGTTCCTAATTGGTAAGCATAACAATAGTGTACAGCATGTGGATGCTGCTTTTTTAAGTTCTCAATAATAGGTTTTACCTCGTCTTCACTTTCGATTGGATAGGCATAGCCGAAGAACTTGCTGCTTTTTTCTTTTAAAAGCACTTCTTCAGATTCAAAAGAAATGGTCTGGTACGTATCGTTAAATTCCAAAAGTAAATTTCTAAATTATAGTTAATGTTTTTTAGCCACGAATTGCGCGAATTAGCACAAAATTTTCACGCAGATTTAAAAAGATTTAAGCTGATGCTCGCAGATTATAATTAAAATTGAATCTGCTCGAGTTTTTTTAAATCTGCTTGAAAAAAAATCTGTGACGAAAAATATTCTTAATAGTTATAATATTTTTTTATCAAATAAGTCAACAACATCTTCCTGTCCAACTTGTAAATTCCAGACATGAAATCCTAGTGCTGCTGCCGAATCTGTATTTTCTTTTTTATCGTCTACAAACAAAGTTCTTTTTGGGGATAGTTCGTGTTTGTTGATGAGATATTGAAAAACTTCAGCATTTGGTTTTCGCATGCCAATTTCAAATGAAAAATAAACTTTTTCAAAGCATTGATAAAAATCACTGTAAAATGAAATGCCGGTTTTGTTCTCGAAAGTTTCAATGTGTATAGAGTCGGTATTACTCAATAGAAACAAGCGGTATTTTTGAGACAGCAGTTGTAAAAATTCCAGTCGGTATAGAGGGAAGTCTGCTAAAATGGCGTTCCATGCTTCCAGAATTTGTTCGGTAGTGGCGTTTGGAAGTTGTTTTTTAAAGCCTGCCAAAAAATCCTCAGGTGAAATGTCTCCGGTTTCAAACAAAAGATTCAATTGATCTAATTCTGCATTCCATTCTTTTAGTCCTAATTTCTGTAATCCTGAAATAGTTGCCTGTTTGTCCAGATTGATGAAAATATCTCCAAAGTCAAAAATTATAGTATCAATCATGATTTCTAATGTTTAATAATTCGTCGTCAAGAATATTGGTTTTTGTCCCATTTTCTTTTGGAATAAGTGGTGCTTTAGTTCCGTTTTTGAAAGAGGTTTTTCCGATGAAAATGCGGGCTTCGTCCCAAATATTCTGGTCTATAAAGGATTGTAAAGTCTGAGCGCCTCCTTCGATAAGAACAGACTGAATCTGATTTTGATACAAAGTAGCTACGATCTGAGGTACAATGCTATGATCAAAATCGATTACTGTAAAGGTAGTGTTTTCTGTTGAAAGGCTGGTTTCGGATTTTGTAAATACGATGGTTTTTACGCTATCGTCAAAAACAAAACTGTCTTTCGAAATGCGGTTATTTTGATCTAAAATAACCCTCACCGGATGGTTTCCTGACCAATCTCTCGTATTTAATTTCGGGTTGTCATCTATAATGGTTTGAGTTCCCGCTAAAATTGCCTGTTCTTCACTTCTCCATTTGTGAACCAATTGTCTGGAATAGGAATTGGTAATCCAAATTGGTTTTCTCTCTGTATTTTTTTGTTTTTCAGGAGATAGAAAGCCATCCTGACTTTCTGCCCATTTTAATAGTATATACGGTCTCTGCTTTTGGTGAAAAGTAAAAAAACGTTTGTTAAGTTCGTAGCATTCTTTTTCTAAAACTCCAACCGTAACATTTGCTCCGGCTGCGATTAGTTTTTTAATACCGTTTCCTGCTACTTTTTCATTGGGGTCAACAGTTCCAACAACCACATGTGGGATCTTATGCTCTATAATTAAGTCACAGCATGGGGGGGTCTTCCCAAAATGGCTGCAAGGTTCTAAACTAACGTATATCGTCGCTTTGCTTAACAGCGATTTGACTTTTACAGAACGTACGGCATTCACCTCTGCGTGTGGTTCTCCCGCTTTTTTATGCCAACCTTCTCCGATGATCTGATTGTCGTAAACAATTACGCTTCCAACCATTGGGTTCGGATAAGTAGTCCCAAAACCGTTTTGAGCCAGTTCTATGCAGCGTTGTATGTATTTTTCATGTATATTCACCATACAAAAGTAGTTAATTTTGAGATTAGTCCCGATAGTTTTGGGGTAGTTAAGCAACTATCGAAAAAGTATTTTTACTTTTGTAATGACATTACAAGGAGTGATAAAATATGGAAAATTGGACTATTAGAACTATTAAGAAAGAAGACAATCAGGCAGTTGCATATTTAATACGATCCGTTTTTGATGAAATGGAAATCCCTAAAGTAGGGACTGCTTATGAAGATCCGTATTTAGATTTAATGTTTGAAGAATACAATAAGCCGAAATCAGTTTATTATGTGGTTGAAAAGGAAGGTGAAATTATAGGCTGCTGTGGCGTTGCCCCTTTAGAAAATGGTTCTCCGGAGATTTGTGAGTTGCAGAAAATGTACTTCTTGCCAAAAAGCAGGGGCTTGGGAATTGGAAGTGAGATGATGGAGAAGTGTCTGGAGCAGGCGAAAATTTTTGGTTTTGAAAAATGTTATATAGAGACAATGCCTTTCATGCATGCCGCGCAAAAATTATATGTAAAATCAGGTTTTGAATATTTAGAAGCTCCTATGGGTAATACAGGTCACGGTTCCTGCCCCGTTTGGATGTTGAAAAAATTATAAGAAAATAGTGTAGTAAATTTGCGTTACAATACTTATCTTGTAATACAGTTGCCCTTGACTGAAAAATAATGCTCAAATACCCAAAATGAAAATCAAACAATATCGGACTCAGTTCATTAAAGATTTATCGCCTTTTTACGACGCGTATGAAGCGGAGAGTTTTTTTTATTTAATTCTTGAAGATAAGCATCAATTGCGACAAATTGATTTGGCATTGAATCATGAATTGGCTTTTTCAGAAGGTGATTTTCTGATTTGGGATTTTTTAGTGCTGCAATTAAAAAAAGAAATTCCAATTCAGTATTTATTAGGTAAAACTCATTTTTACGGTTTAGATTTCGAAGTCAATGAAAATGTTCTGATTCCCCGCCCCGAAACAGAAGAACTGGTAGAATGGATTATAAATGATAATTCAGGAGGGACTAAATCAAAAAAAATCAAGATTCTTGATATTGGAACCGGCAGTGGCTGCATTGCAATTTCTTTGGCAAAAAACCTTCCTGATGCAGAAGTGTATGCCATTGACGTTTCTAAAAAAGCAATAGCAACAGCTAAAAGAAATGCAGTCCGGAATAAAGTTGAAGTTACTTTTATGCTTCAGGATATTTTAGAGACAGAAGAATTGAAGTACAATTTTGATGTCATTGTTTCAAATCCGCCTTATGTGCGGAATTTAGAAAAAGAAGAGATTAAAAAGAATGTATTGGACTATGAGCCGCATCTTGCTCTTTTTGTAGACGATAACGATGCTTTGATTTTTTACAAAAAAATTGCCGAACTGGCCAGGGAAAATCTTTTACAAAACGGACAATTGTATTTCGAAATCAATCAGTATCTGGGGAAAGAGATGATTGATTTATTAGAAAAGATGAATTTCAAAAATATTGAACTGAAAAAAGATATTTACGATAATGATCGTATGATTAAGGGAACTGTTTGAGTTTGCTGTCGCAGTCTCGGTTTACAGTCTCAGTTTTCAGTCATAACTAATTGCAAACTGTAACTATAAACTGAGACTGTAAACTGAGACTGTAAACTAGAAATTATTCATATCGTAATGCCTCAATCGGATCCAGTTGTGATGCTTTTATAGCCGGATATAAGCCTGAAACTATAGCAACCATAAAACTGGTAGCAAAAGCAGCAAAGATAGCCACCCACGGAATTACAAAAGCAAAATTCATTGCGGCTGCAAAGGCAAAACCGACAAGAATTCCCAATACAATTCCAACCAAACCACCTATTTGACCAATTAATAAGGTTTCGATAAAAAACTGTACTGAAATCGTTACTTTGGTAGCTCCCAGGGCTTTTCGTACGCCAATTTCACGGGTTCGTTCTGTAACCGAAACAATCATAATGTTCATTAAAGCAATGGATGACCCCAGGATCGTAATGATACTAATAATCCAGGAGGCCCATCCCAGATATTTGGTGATTCCCAGAATTCGGTTAATTAAATCGTCACTTCTTCCAATTCCGAAATTGTTGTCGCGAACAGGGCTTAATTTACGAACCCTGCGCATCGTACTTGTAGCATTGTCTACAGCTTCGTCCAAAAGTTCTTTTTTTGAAACCATCACACTAATGGTGTAATTGATTTTTGGGGTAGTAAACAAAGATCGTGCGACCTGAATTGGAACTAAAACACGTAAATCCTGACTGTTTCCGAAGGTTGAGCCTTTTTCTTTTAAAACACCGATTACTTTAAATCGGGCTCCACGAATAGAGATAATTTTATCAATTGGGTTAACGTCTTTTAGTAGGCCTTTTTCAAAATCAGAACCGACAACACAAGAGTAAGTATTGTTTTCAATGTCGAATTGGTTGAAAGAACGGCCTAAAGTAGTTTCCAGACCTGAATTAGAGATAAAATGTTCGTCGACACCAACAATCGTAATTTCCGGATCGGTTTTTTGGTCTAAATATTTTACTTCCGCTTTTGAGGTAGCGGTAAATGATAGAGAGGTTTCGGTAAAAGGATATTTGTACTTGTTTTTGAAGGCTACCGCCTCTGGGTACGAAATAATCGGATTGACGATTTCGCGTTCGTTTCCTCCTCTGTTTTTAAGGTTGTTTTCGTATTGATTGATGTTAAAGGTGTTGGCACCCATTGATGCAAAATTGGTCGAAACCGTATTTTCAAGTGCCGTAACGACCGTCAGGATTCCCACCAAAGCGGTAATTCCGATAGCAATAATTAAAACAGTAAGAATCGTACGTAGCAATTGAGTTTTGATAGAACCAAAAGCAATTCGGATATTTTCTTTAAATAATTTTAGCATCATGATCTATTTGTCACGAAAATACGTTTTTTGTTACAAGTTTGTTTTCGAAGTGGTATTATTTATTTTAAAGTTTTTAAGGGAAAGTAGTATTACTCCAATACATTAAAAGTCATTGTCTTTAGTTAATAGTTTTGGTTTGATCGCAATGTCTTATCTTTATTTGTTAAAATGGAATTCTGAAGGTTTGTGACCTTTCTTTATGATGAAGATAGTATTTCTTGCTTCGGGGTTATTTAGATACACTAGATTAAAGAATCCTTTTTTCGTTATTATTGAAATTTTCAGATACCGGGATGTTTTAACTTTTTAAAATAAAAAAACAAGTAATAAAAAATCAAAAGCTTAATCCATATGAATGATAGTGATCTGAAGAGGCTTTCACGTCTTACAGCAATCCTGATAATATTACAGACTAAAAGACTTTTGACGGCCAGTGAATTGGCTGAAAAATTTTTAATTAGTAAAAGAACAATTTATAGAGATATCAAAGCTTTGGAACAAGCAGGAGTTCCTATTTTGACAGAAGAGGGAAAAGGCTATACGTTAATGGATGGTTATAGGATTCCGCCCGTAATGTTCTCCGAAAGCGAAGCCAACGCTTTGATTACTGCTGAGCAGTTAGTTCTGAAAAATAAAGATGCTTCGTTTGTAAAAGAATACACAGCAGCCATTAGCAAGATAAAATCGGTACTTCGAAACAATACAAAAGACAAAGCCAATCTGCTTTCAAATCGTATTGTTTCTGGGCAGAATAATAACAATGACCGGACAAGTAATAATTTGTCTGCTCTTCAATTGGCATTGACAAACTTTAATCTTGTTCGTATCAACTATTTTTCACCGGATAATAATCAAACAACCAATCGTACAATAGAGCCTTTCGCTATGTATACTTTTGAGGAGAATTGGTTGTTAATTGCATTTTGCAGATTAAGGAAGGATTACAGAGCTTTTCGTTTAGACCGTATTGCAGGTTTGACGGTGGAGGATGAAGTATTTGAGCCGCATAAAATTACTTTTGAAGAATATTTTGATCGCACCAGGAAAAAATGTCTTCCACCCTTGCCATAACGTTGTCGCAGGTGTCTTTTAATTTTGCTGTGAATCAAAATAAAAAAAAATGATAACAATTAAAATTCGTAGTGTAATGTTACTTGCAGTTACACTTTTATCCTTCACAGCTCAATCACAAAAACAATCAAAAACGATGGACAATCCGACTATTCAGAAATTTTACGTAATTGGCATAGCAACTAGAACTATAAATGAAAAAGGAAAGTCTGCCGTAGACATAGAAGCGTTATGGACAAGATTTTGGGGTGAGGAAATTCAAGAACAAATACCAAATAAAATCAGTAATGATATTTATGCTGTTTACAGGGATTACGAAACAGATTTTAACGGGGCGTATACGCTAATTATAGGCTCCCGCGTAAGTACATTAGAAAATGTTCCCAAGGGTTTTGTGGGCATAACAATTGAAACCGATGTTTACCAAAAATACCTTTCAAAAGGCAAAATGCCCGAAGCTGTTTTTAATACGTGGCTTGAAATATGGCAGGATAAAAGTTTGAATAGGGCTTACAAGTCAGACTTTACTATTCATGGGGAAAAGTATTATGATGGAAATAATGCTGAGGTCGAAACATATATTTCAATACTACATTAGCTATTTTTAATCTTTGATGGATTTTTACTGAAAATTTATTTTAAAAAATAAGATATTTGCAGACTTAATTAAGTCGAAAGTTGGAAAGTCTTAAAGTCGGAAGTCTAAAGATCCAACAATCTCAAAATCTAGAAATAAATTAATTTTACAGGTTTGTGATTTTAAGTTTCAAAAGCAATCTAAAATCTAAAATCTAAAATCTAAAATCAAAGAAATGGCTTCAAAACCAAGCATACCACAAGGAACAAGAGATTTTTCACCAGCGGAGGTGTCAAAACGTCAATATATTATTCAGGTTATCAAACATAATTTTGAGAAATTTGGCTTTCAGCCGATTGAAACCCCTTCATTTGAAAATTCAGATACTTTGATGGGGAAGTATGGGGAAGAAGGAGATCGTTTGATTTTTAAAATATTAAATTCAGGAAATTTTTTCTACAATAAAAGCAAAATTGAACTGCCAAAATCTATCGAGCAGCTTCAGGCTGTTTCTGCTGATAAAATTACTATTGCAGAAAGAGTTGAATTAAATTCGTTTACAAAACAAATTTCTGAAAAAGCATTGCGTTATGATTTAACAGTTCCATTTGCAAGATATGTGGTGCAGCACCAGAATGAAATTGAGTTTCCGTTTAAAAGGTATCAGATTCAACCAGTTTGGAGAGCTGATCGTCCGCAAAAAGGGCGTTTTAGAGAGTTTTTCCAGTGTGATGCCGATGTGGTTGGTTCAAAATCGTTGTGGCAGGAAGTAGAACTGGTGCAATTATACGATACCGTTTTTACTGCATTAGGTTTAGAAGGGGTAACCATTAAAATCAATAACAGAAAAATTTTATCCGGAATTGCTGAGGTGATTGGTGCTTATGATAAATTAATTGATTTTACGGTCGCTCTTGATAAACTGGATAAAATCGGTGAAGATGGTGTGAAAAAAGAAATGATCGAGAATGGTATTTCTGAAGAAGCATTGGTAAAAGTGCAGCCTCTTTTTAGTTTTACCGGAACTTTTGCAGATAAAATCAATCAGCTTTCCGATTTATTAACAGCGTCAGAAGAAGGAATGAAAGGTGTGGAGGAGCTTAAATTTATTTGTGACAATGTGGCAACTTTAGGATTGTCGACAGCTACTTTAGATTTAGATGTGACTCTTGCTCGTGGATTAAACTATTATACCGGAGCCATTTTCGAAGTAGCGGCCCCAAAATCAGTTTCGATGGGTTCTATCGGAGGTGGTGGAAGATACGACGATTTGACGGGTATTTTTGGTTTGAAAAATATGAGTGGTGTTGGGATTTCTTTCGGACTAGATCGTATTTATTTGGTTTTAGAAGAACTGCAGTTGTTTCCTGAAACTGTTTCGGCGACTTCAAAAGCATTGTTTATTAATTACGGAGATACAGAGGCTTTGTATGCATCACAGGCCATTCAGAAATTACGTCAGGAAAATATCAAAGTAGAGCTTTATCCGGATAACGTAAAAGTAGGAAAGCAGTTTCAGTATGCTGATAAAAGACTGATTCCTTTTGCCGTAATTGCAGGAGATCAGGAAATCGCTTCAAATTCGTATTCACTTAAAAATCTGGTAACAGGCGAGCAGATTACGGTAGATTTTGAAGGATTGAAAAATGCTTTGCTGGCTTAGGTTTTTATGCTGAAATACAATATTTTTTGCGCAGATTCAATCGAATTTGCGCATTTTTTTTGCTTAAACGAAATCTAAAAAAAATAATAATTCGAGAATTCGTGGCAGAAGGGAGGCAAGTCTTTAGTGATTTTTTTTCACGCAGATTAAGCAGATTTTTTGTTTTTACGTAAGCTTGTTAAGGACTAATTCATGAATTCGTGGCAGAAAGAAGATAAGTCTGGTGTGATTTTTTTTCACACAGATTCGGCAGATTAAGCAGATTTTTTGTTTTTACGTAAGCTTGTTAAGAACTAATTCATGAATTCGTGGCAGAAAGAAGATAAGTCTGGTGTGGTTTTTTTTTACGCAGATTCGGCAGATTTTTTGTTTTTACGTAAGCGTGTTAAGAAATAATTCATGAATTCGTGGCAGAAAGAAGATAAGTCTGGTGTGGTTTTTTTTACGCAGATTCGGTAGGTTTTTTTGTTTTTACGTAAGCTTGTTAAGAGCTAATTCGAGAATTTGTGGCAGAAAGAAGATAAGTTTGAAATGATTTTGTTTCGTTCAGCTTTATTTTTAAATCCGATAGTAAATAGTCTGTTCAAAGAATGTTTTTTGTAATTCGTTGCAGAAGAAAAAGTTAGGTAAAGGGCTGTAGCGTTGCTGATTTTTTATTGAATTAAAAGCAGTGAAATAGTTGCCGGAAGAGAAAAAAAGCGTTTAATTTGCGACTTCAAAATACGGGCGTAGTTCAAGGGTAGAATAGCGGTCTCCAAAACCGTTGATGGGGGTTCGAATCCCTCCGCCCGTGCAATAATAATCTTGTTTCCTTTGTTAAAGATTATTGCTTTACTGACTTAGTACTTTTATGTCAGTTGGATAAGTTGGAGTGCTTTTTGTCTCTCGTAAATTCTGTAAATTTATTTTGGTTGAAAAGCTGCATTAGAAATAATTCGTGGCAAACAAACCGTGTACTACCTATAAATCATAAAAAAAAAAGCTTCGTCTCATAAGGCGAAGCTTTTTTTAATATAAGGTAAACTTGAATTAATAATTATTTATAAAGCCGAGGCTAACCCTTAAATTCAATTTTGATAGGTAATAATTTAGTTTTCAATTGGATTTCAAATATACTATAATCTATATCGTGATAGTCTTAAAATTATACTAAATTTTAAAAGGTTGTTTTTGCTTTTTAAATGACTCAGTCTTAAGAAAGTGACAATTTGACATTTTGAAAGATTTGGCAGTACTTTTGCAATCCAAAAGAAAGAATAAAAAATGAAGTTTAAGAATATCTTTAAAAATAAAAGTAATATGACTACGGAAAATACAGAATTCGATCAGGAATTAGATGATGTAACGTTAGAGAACAACGCCAACGGTGAGCAGTTAATTGTTGAAGAATTAAGTGTTGAAGAGCAATTGGCTCAAGACTTGGCAAAAGAAAAAGATAAGTTTTTGAGACTATTTGCTGAATTCGAAAATTACAAAAAAAGAACTTCAAAAGAGCGTATCGATTTGTTTAAAACTGCAAATCAAGATGTTTTATTGGCCATGTTGCCAGTTTTAGATGATTTTGACAGAGCTATAGTAGAGATCAATAAATCGGAAGATGAAACTTTGACAAAAGGAGTTGAATTGATTCATGAAAAATTAAAAAATACTTTAGTTTCTAAAGGTTTAGAGCAAGTTGAATTAAAAGCAGGTGATGCTTTTGATGCTGATTTTGCTGAGGCAATTACCCAAATTCCGGCTCCGTCTGAGAAATTAAAAGGGAAAATTGTTGATGTTATCGAAAAAGGGTACAAATTAGGAGACAAAATTATTCGTTTCCCTAAAGTTGTTATCGGGAACTAAGAAAAGCAAATGACATATTCTGAAAGTCAATTTTTAAAGTATTGGAATTCGGAATTTTAAATTTGGACACAAGCGCTAGCGAACTGGCGAAGCAATTTAACCTAAATTATGAAAAAAGATTTTTACGAAATACTAGGCATTTCAAAAAATGCTGACGCTGCTGAAATTAAAAAAGCTTATAGAAAAAGTGCATTAAAATATCATCCGGATAAAAACCCGGGCGACAAAGAGGCAGAAGAAAACTTTAAATTAGCGGCAGAAGCTTATGAAGTACTAAGCGATCCTAACAAAAAAGCAAAATACGATCAGTACGGACATCAGGCATTTGATGGTTCTGGTGGATTTGGCGGTGGTCATGGTGGTATGAATATGGATGACATTTTCAGCCAGTTTGGTGATATTTTTGGAGGTGGATTTGGTGGTTTCGGCGGAGGCGGAGGCGGTGGCCCTCGTCGTGCTAAAGGAAGCAATCTTCGAATTAAAGTTAAATTGACTTTAGAAGAGATTGCAAATGGTGTTGAGAAAAAAGTAAAAGTAAAACGTAAAGTTCAGGCTAAAGGAGTTACCTATAAAACATGTTCGACTTGTAACGGACAGGGACAGGTAATGCGTGTAACCAACACCATTTTAGGAAGAATGCAATCTGCGTCAACTTGTCCTGCTTGTGGCGGGTCTGGTCAGATTTTAGATAAACGACCATCTGAAGCAGATGCTCAGGGAATGATTTTAGAAGACGAAACCGTTTCAATCAAAATTCCTGCGGGAGTGGTAGATGGTATGCAGTTAAAAGTTTCCAATAAAGGGAATGATGCCCCGGGAAATAGTATTCCTGGTGATTTAATTGTTGCTATTGAAGAATTAGAACACGAGTTTCTGAAACGTGAAGGTGAAAACATTCATTACGATTTATACATTAGTTTTCCGGAAGCCGTTTTAGGAGTTTCTAAAGACATCGAAGCGATTAATGGAAAAGTTCGTATCAAATTAGAAGAAGGAATTCAATCCGGAAAAATCTTAAGATTAAAAGGAAAAGGTATTCCAAGTATCAATGGTTACGGAAATGGAGACTTGTTAGTTCACGTAAATGTATGGACGCCAAAAACGTTGAACAAAGAGCAAAAACAATTTTTTGAAAATGCACTTAACGACGATCACTTTATTCCTAGTCCTGAAAAATCAGAAAAATCATTTTTTGAAAAGGTAAAAGATATGTTTTCGTAAATCGGACTTTTTCTAAAAGGAATCAACAATAAATTTAAGAAACCCATTCTATAGCAAACCGTAGAATGGGTTTTTTGTGTGAATAGTACAAGATTTCGATACTATTTATTTACTTTTACATCCATAATGCCGCAATGGTCAAACTGACGCAGAAAATCTTAATTATAGCATGAGCAACTTACTCGAAGTACATAAAGTCGTAAAACAATACGGTGATTATGTAGCGCTTAACGAAGTTTCATTAAATGTACCAAAAGGTAGTATTTATGGACTACTAGGTCCCAATGGAGCCGGAAAAACTTCCCTGATCCGAATTATAAATCAAATTACTTTACCTGACGGTGGTGAAGTGATTTTGGATGGAGAAAAATTACAGCCCAAACACATACAACATATTGGTTATCTTCCCGAAGAAAGAGGATTGTATACTTCAATGAAAGTTGGAGAACAATGTTTGTATCTGGCGCAAATGAAAGGACTTTCTAAAGCTGAGGCAAAATTACAATTGGAATATTGGTTCGATCGTCTTGGGATTCAGGGCTGGTGGAACAAGAAAATTCAGGAACTTTCTAAAGGAATGGCGCAAAAAATTCAGTTTGTAGTTTGCGTGCTGCACAAGCCTAAATTGCTGATTTTTGACGAGCCTTTCTCAGGATTTGATCCTGTGAATGCAAATATAATTAAAGATGAAATCTTAGCACTTAAAGAACAGGGAGCTACCATTATTTTCTCGACACACCGTATGGAAAGTGTAGAAGAACTCTGTGATCATATTGCCTTAATTCATAAATCAAATAAGCTTATTGAAGGAAAAGTAAGTGATGTAAAGCGTCAATTCCGAACCAATAGTTTTGAAGTGGGAATTTTAACGGACAATGTAGAAGGCCTGATGTATGACGTTACACAAAAATTCACCGTGTCGCCAGCAAGTTTTAAATCCTTAAATGACGATCTGAAACTGGATATTCAAATTGGAAACGCAGCGCCAAATGAGCTATTGCATTTGCTAACGCAACGCGGACAGGTTACCCATTTTGTAGAAAAAATACCAAGCATAAACGATATTTTTATTCAAACAGTAACGGGATAGATTGTTGGATTTTTAGATTTCAGGATTCGTAGAATGAATCAGGAGATCTAAAAAAAAAAATCTAATAATCTAAGAAGTCTAACAATCTAATAATCTAAATAAATGAGTATAATTTCATTAATTATAAAAAGAGAGTTTATTGCAAAAGTGCGCAATAAGTCTTTTGTTGTCATGACCTTTTTGAGTCCGTTATTGTTTGTGGCAATCGCAGGATTCATTGGGTATCTGAGTTCGATGAAAGCAGAGACGAAAAGAATTGCCATTCATGACGAAACAGGTTTGTTTGCGCAGGATTTTCTAAAACAGAATAAGGATGAAGCCGAGTTTAAATATCTTAATTTGTCTGAAATTGATACAAAAGCCCTAAAAGACAGTATTACTAACGAAAGCTTTGACGGTTTAATTGTTATTCCAAAAACCGGTAATTTATCAGATTTAGAAAGTAAAATTGAGTTTATCTCGAATAACAGCCCCAGTATTTCTTTTATCGAAAAAACACAGGATGTAATCGCATCAAAAATTACCAAAATAAATCTTGAAACGGCAAAACTGGACACTTTGGCCATTCAAAAAGCACAGTCAGATGTGAATATTCATTTGGTAAAAGCATCCGGAGAAGAGAGTTTAAAAGGATTGAATGAGATAAAAATCGGAATAGGAGGTGCTTTTGGTTATCTGATTATGATGTTTATTATCATTTACGGTAATATGGTCATGCGAAGTGTGATCGAAGAAAAAACCAACCGAATCATCGAAATTATTATTTCGTCGGTAAAACCATTTCAGCTGATGATTGGTAAAATTGTGGGAACTTCACTTGCAGGATTGCTTCAATTTATGATTTGGGCAATTATAGGTTTGGGATTAATGTTTGCGGCATCGGCTTTTTTTGGAGTAAATGTTGGTCCAACAGCCAGAATCTCACCGGAATTAATGCAGTCTGCCCAGCATGAAATGTCGGGAACAGCTCAAATGTATATTCGCGAATTATGGAATTTACCAATTGCCAGTATCCTAATTGGCTTTGTAATTTATTTCATTGGAGGGTATTTTTTATACAGTTCGTTTTACGCAGCTATCGGTGCTGCAGTGGACAACCAAACGGACTCACAGCAATTTCTTTTGCCGATTATTATGCCATTGATTTTGAGTGTCTATGTTGGTTTTTTTACGGTTGTAAATGATCCTCACGGAACCATTGCTGTGGTATTTTCGATGATTCCGTTAACGTCACCAATTGTCATGTTAATGCGACTTCCGTTTGGAGTGCCGTGGTGGCAAATTGCGATTTCGGTATCATTATTGTTTGCTACCTTTTTCCTTGTAGTATGGTTCGCCGCCAAAATTTACCGAATAGGGATTTTAATGTATGGCAAAAAACCAACCTGGAAAGAATTGTATAAATGGCTTAAATTTTCATGTTTAAAGGTTCTAAGATACTAAGGTTCTGAGGTGCTAAGTTTTTTTAGCTTCTTAATAGAAAAACCTTAGAATCTTAGTAACTCAGAACCTTAGAACCTCAAAAGAATGAGTAAAATACTAATTATAGAAGACGAAGCATCCATCAGAAGAGTTTTGGTAAAAATTTTATCAGAAGAGAATGATACGTATCAGGTAGATGAAGCTGAAGATGGCGCGGCAGGTCTTGAGAAAATAAAAAGCAACGATTACGATTTGGTATTGTGCGATATCAAAATGCCAAAATTAGACGGAGTTGAAGTTCTGGAGGAAGTAAAAAAGATTAAGCCGGAAATCCCGATGGTTATGATCTCTGGTCATGGCGATATGGAAACCGCGATTCACACGATGCGTTTAGGAGCTTTTGATTATATTTCGAAGCCACCAGATTTGAATCGATTGCTGAACACTGTTCGTAATGCTTTAGATAAAAAACAACTCGTAGTAGAGAATAAGATTCTGAAGAAAAAGGTCAGTAAAAACTATGAGATGGTAGGGGAAAGCGAAGCGATCAGTCATATTAAAGTAATGATTGATAAAGTAGCCCAAACCGAAGCCAGAGTTTTGATTACAGGCCCAAATGGAACTGGAAAAGAGTTGGTAGCACATCAGTTACATGAAAAAAGCGAGCGCTCCAATTTTCCTTTGATAGAAGTAAACTGCGCGGCTATTCCAAGTGAACTGATCGAAAGCGAATTGTTTGGGCACGTAAAAGGAGCCTTTACATCGGCAGTGAAAGATCGTGCCGGAAAGTTTGAAGCGGCCGATAAGGGAACTATTTTTCTGGATGAAATTGGAGACATGAGTCTTTCGGCACAAGCCAAAGTATTACGTGCGCTACAAGAAAATATGATCACAAGAGTAGGGGCTGAAAAAGACATCAAAGTTGATGTGCGTGTGGTAGCAGCGACCAATAAAGACCTGAAAACTGAAATTGCAGAAGGTCGTTTCCGTGAGGATTTGTACCATCGTCTGGCAGTAATCTTAATTAAAGTGCCGCCATTGAATGAGAGACGTGATGATATTCCGGCATTGATTACTCATTTTACCGAGAAAATTGCATCAGAACAAGGCAATTCGGTAAAAGTGTTTTCGCCAAAAGCCATAAAACTATTGCAGGAATACGATTGGACAGGAAATATCCGTGAACTTCGAAATGTAGTGGAAAGATTAATCATTTTAGGAGGCAGTGAAATCTCGGAAACCGATGTAAAAATGTTTGCAAGCAAGTAAATGCTTCACGCAATACGCTTTAAGCTTCAGGCTTTAAGCTTTTATAAAAACGAAATAAATTTTTGCTTACAGCGTAAAGCTTAAAGCTTAAAGCATAAAAAAAATGAAACTGAAAAAAATAAACGAGAAGTTACAAGACGCTTTAATTGAGAATGGTCTAACGGAAGCAAATGCGTTGCAGCAGGAGACTTTTTCGACGATTAAAAGTGGGGCTGATTGTATCATCCTTTCTCCGGAAAAGAGCGGAAAATCGACAACAATTGTATTAAATGTCATTCAACAATTGGCAGGGAAAACGGAAGAATCGCCACGTGCTTTGATTATTGTTGAAGACAAAGTTAAAGTGTTGGAAATGGAAGCGCTTTTTGAAAAATACGGGAAGTATACTAATCTTGAAGTTTATGGCGTACACGACAAAGGCGATATGGATTATGATAAAAATTATGTTTCTACGGGAGTTGATGTTTTAATCGGGACACCAAATAAATTAAGTGATATGTTTACGACAGCGGGCTACAATGTAAACCGACTGAAAATGTTTATTCTGGATGATGCCGATCCGATTCTGAAATTACGTCATGAAACTAAAATCATGCGTATTTCAAACAGTATTGCGAAAGTACAGCGAATCATTTTTGCTGAAGAACTGACAGAGCGTATCGAAATCCTGGCCGACAAAATGTTAGTGGAGCCTTATTTGTTTGATATGGACGAAGAAGGAGAAGAGGAGCTTGATGAAGACGAAGATGATATCGAAGAGGAAGAATAATTAAACGATAAAAAATAAATGTCATGGGATTAATGAAAGTGTTTTCAGGGAGTGAAGTGTTAGCAATTGCTTTGAAAGAAAGATTAGAAGAAGCGGGAGTAGAAACGGTAAAAAAAGATAACATCCAGTCAGCTCGTATGGGAGGATATGGCGGATCTGATTTAGCAGTAGAAGTGTTTATTCAGGAAACTGATTTCGCCAAAGCAAATCCGGTTATTGAAGAGTTTAGAATGAATATTCAATAGCGGTATCTTTTTGTAAGATGTAAAATGTGAGATGTGAAAAGTTTTAGTGTACAGAGACTGTGCGCTGAGACTGCAAACTGAAAAAAAATATGCAATATAAAATGTTAGTGCTCGACATGGATGATACCTTGTTGACAGACGATCATAAAATTTCGGACCTTAATAAAAAAGTACTACTGGAAGCACAGTCAAAAGGCGTTTACGTCGTTTTGGCTTCGGGCAGACCGACATCGGCGATGACTGCTTATGCTAAGGAGTTAGAGCTGGATTTGAATGACTCGTACATAATTTCGTTTAATGGAGCGATTATTAGTACGGTTAAAGATGATGTTATCTTGTTCGAACAAAAATTAACCGTTGAGCAAATCCATGAGCTGTATGACTACAGTGTAAAAAAGAATACCCATATCATTACGTATCTGGATGGAGAAATTATAAGCGAAACCGATTCGGAATATATTGATGTTGAAAAAGAAATTACCGGATTACCACATAATAAAGTAGTTGGTTTTAAAGAAGCGGTTACAGAACCTGCGGTAAAATGTATTTTACTGGCGGAACCTTCTTATCTAAAAGAAGTAGAAGCTGACTTAAAAGCAGCAATGCCTCATCTGAGTGTTGCCATGTCAAAACCTTTCTTTCTGGAAGCAGCACAGAACGGAATCGATAAAGCGGCCAGTTTGAAACTTTTGGCAGAAAAACTAAACATTCATCAAAGCGAAATCATTGCGGTAGGAAATGCCGGAAATGACCTGACCATGATCGAATATGCAGGTTTAGGGGTCTGGGTCGATAACGTAACCCCGGAATTAAGAGACAGAGCAGATTTAATCGTAGCTTCAAATAATAATGATGGAGTTGCTGAGGTGGTGCAGCGCTATATTTTAAATTAATTTGTATGAAAGAACCAATTGAAACAGAACGACTAATTTTAAGAGAATTACTTCTTTCGGATGCCGACGGAATGTTTGAATTGGATTCGAATCCAAATGTGCATCTTTTCGTTGGAAAAAAGCCTGTAACAACTATTGCGGAAAGTGTTGCTCAAATCGAAAATATTCAGCAGCAATACAAGGATTTCGGAACGGGCCGCTGGGCAGTTGTGTTAAAAGAAACGAATGAGTTTTTAGGCTGGTCAGGTATAAAATTTATCACCTATGAAATTAATGGTCGCCAAGATTTTTACGAAATAGGATATCGTTTCATCGAGAAACACTGGGGGAAAGGCTATGCTACTGAGGCGGGAAAAGCATTTGTTGATTATGCATTTAACAAGATGAAAGTCAAAGCTCTTTACGCTTATGCCGATGAAGGAAACGAGGTCTCAAGAAAAGCGTTGGAAAAATTAGGTTTTCGCTACGTGAATTCTTTTGAATATGAAGGAGAGCTGGAAGTTTGGTATGAATTGAAGCATTCAGACCTGTAAAGAGATAAAATGAAATGTGTTCCAAATCTTTGTAAACTCAAATTGCTTAAGATTTGCAAAGATTTGGAAAACAGTTCTTAGTTTTTTAATACTTAAGAAAGAGGTATTAAATATTATTTTTTAGCTACTGAAACAAAATATTTGTTTCCGTCACCCATTGTCAATTTTACACGTTCGTCGCAAAGATCGATAGCGAAGTTGGCGCTTTCGTAGCAAGTACAAGTTGTATTTTTGTCTTTAGACATTTCAGTTTTACAATTGTTGTTTTTAAAAGTTGACAATTGTGGAGTGTACAAGCTTACTAAATCAGTAGAAGCAGTTACTAACGAAATGATACTTGCTGAATTGTTGTTTGTAATTCTGTAAACGATTCTATCCGTGTAATTTACTTCGTTTACGGTTACTTTACGAATATAAGTGTAAGCCGTTGAGCCTTCACCCGGTTCTTTTACTTCAAATTTAAATCCAACCGCACGAATGGCAATATCAAATTGAGATTGAGAGTTTAAGCTCGCCCAGTTTGTCAATGTGCTGATAGATGGAAATGGATTAGCAGCCGGAGCAGTTTGTGCCTGAGCGCTAAAAAGGGTTAAGAACATCAAGCAGATTGTGGGTAAAAATGCTTTCATATGGAGTTTTAATTTTTAATTTTTGCCTACTCTTTATGGTTTTCGGCCTGCCCATTTTTATGATAACAAAACAACAACATAACGATGGGAAATCAAAATTGTTATGCGCTATTTATGATTTTGATGCTTTAGTTTTTGGTTCCTATTTTTTGACGAAGTGAAATTACTTCTAAAAATATTTCCAGCAAAGTTAAATGTAAGAAAATTTTAATTTAATATCTTAAAAAACGCATTTAATCGATGTTATTTGCGTTTAATCGATCCGTTTGTCGTTTTATTCTTATTGAATTGGGTTGCATTTTTTTTTAGTTCAATTTTTTTTCCTGACGATTTGGTTTGATTTACAGTTTTTTGAAACGAATTAAAATAGTAGGTTCTTGCAAAATATTGATATATAGTATATTATTGATTTTATTTTAAAGAATATTGTATGTAAATTTGCAAACTCTTCAAAAGAGATGTAAATATAATATCTTACTACTTAAAACGTAGTTTATTCCTATGGAAAATAGAAAAAAAGTTGCCTTTTATACGCTTGGTTGCAAACTGAATTTTTCAGAGACTTCAACTATTGCCCGAAATTTTAACGATGAAGGTTTTGATCGTGTTGATTTTGAGGAAATAGCCGATATCTATGTTATCAATACCTGTTCGGTTACAGAGAATGCTGATAAGCAGTTTAAGCAGGTGGTGAAAAAAGCAATGAAACTGAATGAGAAAGCTTTCGTAGCAGCTGTAGGTTGTTATGCCCAGTTGAAACCGGAGGAATTAGCAGCTGTTGATGGAGTTGATTTGGTTTTGGGAGCTACAGAAAAATTTAAAATTACGGATTATATTCATGACCTGAGCAAGAATGACATGGGCGAAGTACACTCTTGTGAAATTGCTGAGGCTGATTTTTATGTGGGAAGTTATTCTATTGGAGACCGTACCCGTGCTTTTTTGAAAGTTCAGGACGGCTGTGATTATAAATGTACCTATTGTACCATTCCGTTAGCAAGAGGAATTTCGAGAAGTGATGCTCTGGAAAATGTATTGCAAAATGCCAAAGAAATCTCTGCTCAGAACATCAAAGAAATTGTTTTAACGGGAGTTAATATTGGAGACTACGGAAAAGGAGAGTTCGGGAATAAAAAACACGAACATACTTTTTTGGACTTAGTTCAGGCTCTGGATGAGGTTGACGGGATCGAGCGTTTGCGAATCTCCTCTATCGAACCTAATTTACTGAAGAATGAAACCATTGAGTTTGTCTCTAAAAGCCGAACTTTTGTACCGCATTTTCATATTCCGTTACAATCCGGAAGCAATGATATTTTGAAATTGATGAAGCGCCGTTATTTGCGTGAAGTGTATACTGAACGAGTTCATAAAATTCGTGAAGTAATGCCACATGCCTGTATTGGTGTAGACGTGATTGTTGGTTTCCCTGGTGAAACCGACGAGCATTTTTTAGAAACCTATCATTTCCTTAACGAAATGGATATCTCTTATCTGCATGTCTTCACGTACTCCGAAAGAGACAATACAGAAGCGGCAAATATGCCGGGAATTGTTCCGGCAAATGTAAGAGCGAAACGCAGTAAAATGCTACGTGGATTATCCGTTAAAAAACGTCGTGCTTTTTATGAAAGTCAGTTAGGATCTAACAGAACTGTTTTGTTCGAAGGAGAAAATAAAGAAGGATATATTCATGGTTTTACAGAGAATTACGTAAAAGTAAAAACACCATGGAATCCTGAATTGGTCAATACCCTACAGGAAATAAACCTGACTAAGATTGACGAAGACGGAAGTGTTCGCCTGGAGTTTTTGAATAAGCTTACTGAGGCTTAAGTAAAAAGAAATAAAACATACATTTAGTATGTCATTTCGACGTGAGGAGAAATCACACTAGAAACTCGACAAAGATTGGCGAATTTAGGAACGGAATTATTGGTGTGATTTCTCCTCACGTCGAAATGACAATAAACAGAAAAGTCCTTTTATACAAAGGGCTTTTCTGTTTTTAAAATAATTACTTAGCATTCTCCGGAATTAGTAATTTCAACGAATTAATGTAATCGGTATCAAATTCAATTACCCTTATCTTTTGTGGATTAAAGCTTAATTCACCGCCAAACTGACCTTTTATGTCCAGGAAATCGATAGTAAGTTCCTCATCCGTCAATTCGATTAGTTTTCCCAAGTAAGCTGATTTTGCTGATTTTTTAGCAATCTGGAAAATACCGTATTTGTTTGTGATAAAATGGATGATCGAATTCAAATCTCGTATCGGAATGATATCTTCGGCATTTGTTTTCAGACCTTTTAAACGGATTACTTTTTCGGTAAATTCCAGATCCTGATCTCTGTGTATGGCTTCAATGTTTTTATTTTTCAATAGTACAAAACCATCCAGTATAAAATCTACCGGATTGTTTCGCAATAAAATCCAGTCATCCGAATAGTCAATAAGAAATCCGGTATAAAGTTCTTTCTTATCGGTAAATTCTATGGCAATTAATTGTCTTAAATAGTTTTCCATCGTTTAGTTTTTAGAAATTACAACATTTAAATTCCAAATTCCAGCTTGCAGCATTTGGAAGTTGGAATTTTTCAAAAGATTGGAATTTATTTTTAGGGATTAGTAGACCAGATACTGCTGTTTTTAATGAAAACGCGACGACTCAGTTTCAGTTGTGCAACAATCAGTTCGGCAATATCTTCGGGCTGCATTACTTTTTCAGGGTTTCCGTCTGTCAGATTTAAATCTTTAGCCATATCGGTAGCTACTGTACTTGGTGTTAAAGCAGTAACCCGAATATTGTGTTTTCTCATTTCCTGCATCAAAGAATCCGTTAGACCCAGAACAGCAAATTTTGAAGCACTGTAAGCGCTCGTAAGGGCGTTTCCGTTTAAACCTGCTGTAGATGAAATATTAATGATGTCACCCGTTTGTCTTTCGATCATATTTGGAATAACGGCGCGGGTGGTATAATAGGTTCCCATAAGGTTGACCTGAATGATTCTTTCCCAGGCGTTTGGTTCTAATTCCAGGAATTTCCCAAAAGCACCAATTCCGGCGTTGTTGATTAAAATATCGATACTTTTAAATTCGGCTAATGCTTTTTCTACAGCATTATTTATAGAATTAATATCAGAAACATCAGCAGCTAAAGCCAATGATTTTACACCTAAGTTATTAATTTCGATTGCCAGCTGGTCAACATCTGCTTGCGTTCTCGAAACTAAAATTACATTAACTCCCTCGTTGGCAAGTGCAAGTGCGATTGCTTTTCCTATTCCTTTTCCGGCTCCTGTAATTAGGGCATTTTTATTTTTTAAGTCTGTCATGATTGTCATATTAGAAATGCGAAAGCATCATTTGAGTACCACAAAAATAAGGCTTTTGCTTCCTAAAATGATGCTTTAGATGTTTTCTTAATCTAAGTTTAACAACTTTTTCTATTCTTTCAAAACCATGTCGATACACATTACAGCTGCCAGAATTAACTGCCTTTGCGGACTGTCCTGTGCTACAGTTTCTTCAATTTGAAGAACATAATTATCGGCACTGGTGAAGAGTTCTTTCCCCATTCCTGCCCATTTTTTACTTACCTGAGCCAACTGCTTGTTTTCGTGGGTAAATTTGAAATCCCATCCTGTCCATTTTCCCTGAAGTGTAGCAACCGGTTTTTCGTTTTTATCTAAAATTTCAAATCTGCCGCCAAAAGAAAAGAACTTTTGTTTAAAGGTTCCGATCAGTCTCTCTTTATCGTCAAAAACTTCAACATTCGATCTGAAAACGGCAATACCTCTTTTTACCGAAATTAGTTTTTCACCAGAAGCAGCTGCGATTTCAACATTAAAAGGTGTCATTCTTTTGTAATCGGTGAAACGCAACATTTTAGTGAAGAATCCCAGATTATTTTCTCTACAGTTTAAGATGATCTGATTGCTTTCCGGATTATAAATGTCATAGTTGTTTGATGCTTTAAACATGCCAACATGCTCTTTTACTAGAAATAAATTCTGATTTAAAATAGGGTTCATTAAATAATGTGTGAAAATGATTAGTAATAATATGATTGATCTCCTTCTGAAAGGGTTTCAAAAGGAGATCAAATGTAAAAATAATTTTGTTAATAAACCGCTGTTAAAAATGAAATCTGTGTTATCAAATTTCAGTTATTTTTCTTTGTTGTGATAATTATAGCACCATTTATTCCTTTATTTCCGTAGACTGAAGTTGCTTCAGTTTCCTTTAAAACTTTCATCTCTTTGATAGTATTCGGGCTCACTTTAGGAAAATCTTTAAAATTGATTATAACTCCATCAAGAATTACCAAAGGTGGATTGATAAGAGAATTTTTTGATGGGGCACATAGTATGATCTGACTATCGGCATTTACAGGTTTTGTATGAGATACATCTTTCTCCTGTGCATGTGTTACGAGACAGAGAAATATAGAAAAAGCTGATGAAGCAAGTTTTACATTTTTCATCATAAAATTTAATCGAATTTTGCAGCCTCAATTAAACGGATAAATTCTGCTTTATATCCTTCGGTATCACTTGAAAGTCCCTGTTTGGCTAATTTCAGAATAGCATCCGGAGATTTATCCGATATTAGTTTAGAATCTCTTAGTTTCAGACCGAACCAGGCCACTGAACTGCTGAATTTAAAATCATCTGAGGCTTTTTCCAATGCAACCGATTTGTTTTCGATTACCTGTACAAGTTCAATACTTTTATCACCGTCCGGTTTTTTATAACGGAATTTTATGGTAGCAAGTTCATTGCTGTAATTTGTTCCGGCTTCTTCTACTTTGGTATATTTCAAAGCATCAGGCTGCTGTGCCAAATAATCGCTTTTTACTCCAGCGGGAACAATTTCATAAAGAGCCGTAACGGTATGGTTGCTTCCAAGTTCTCCCGCATCAATAGCATCATTTTTAAAATCTTCCGGACGCAGTTTTCTGTTTTCATAACCGATTAAACGATAAGCCTGAACTTGTTTCGGATTAAATTCTATCTGAATTTTTACATCTTTAGCAATTGCAAACATGGAACCTTTAAATTCTTTTCCTAAAAAGCGATTAGCCTCCTGAATGTTGTCGATATAAGCATAATTTCCATTTCCTTTATCGGCTAAAGTTTCCATCTTACTGTCTTTGTAATTCCCCATTCCGTACCCCAGGCAGGTCAGGAAAACGCCCGTTTTTCTTTTGTTTTCAATTAGCTTTTCCATGTCGGCATTAGAAGTATTTCCGACATTAAAATCACCATCAGTAGCCAGAATCACTCTGTTGTTTCCGTTTTTGATAAAGTTTTCTGCAGCAATTTTATACGCCAGTTCAATTCCGGCTCCTCCCGCAGTACTTCCTCCTGCATTTAATTTTTCAAGAGCATCAATAATGGTTTTCTTTTCGTCACCTGAGGTAGGAGGTAAGACCAGTCCTGCTGCACCGGCATAAACGACGATAGCAACTTTGTCTTTCGGGCGTAACTCATTTACCAGTATTTTTAATGATTGTTTTAGCAAAGGCAATTTATTCATGTCGCCCATCGATCCTGAAACATCAATTAAGAAAACTAAATTAGACGTAGGCAAATTTTCGGTTGGAATGTTTTTTCCCTGTAAACCAATTTTAAGCACTTTGTTTTTGGCATTCCATGGAGAATCACTTAGTTCAGTGTTAATTGAAAACGGATTTTGATCTTTTGGCTGTGGATAATTGTATTTAAAGAAGTTAACCATTTCTTCTACACGAACGGCATCTTTTGGAACCGCTTGTCCGTTATTGATAAAACGTCTCACATTGGTATACGAAGCATTGTCAACATCGATAGAAAATGTGGAAAGAGGTGCTGTTTTTGGACTCTCGAAGGCATTTTCGACAAAAGTATTGTAATCTTCCTCATTAGGTTCTACCGGTTGCGGAACAGTTATTTTTTTCAGTTTGGCATTTAATTCTTTCTCCGTAAGGTTTTTGTAAATGCCGTTCTTTGTAGCAACAATAACAACTCCGTTTGAGGCTTTGCTTCCATAAAGTGAAGTAGCAGCTGCATCTTTTATAACTTTTACTTCTTCCACATCATTTGGATTGATTTTTGAGAATTGATCAGATTTCACAGGAACACCATCGATTATATACAAAGGTTCATTTTTAGAAGAAATAGCTGCAGTCCCTCTTATAATTATGTTTTGATTGGGTGCAGGCTGAACATAATTAGATGCGATTGATAATCCGGCAACTCTTCCCTGAAGCGTTGAGGTAATAGTCTTAGCAGCCATTTTCTTGTCACGACGACTGTAATTAGAGCTTTCGTAGTCGGCGTTTGAAGATCCATAGCCTACGACTACTACTTCTTTAAGCGATTCCTGATCAATACTCAGTTTAACATTAATCACATTTTTGTCATCCACAGTTTGAGTTTGAGAGTTGAATCCGATATAGCTGAATATCAAAATGTCGCCTTTTTGAGCTTTGATGGAATAACGACCATCAAAATCGGTTTGTGTTGTGTTTTTGGTATTTTTAATCACTATAGTTACTCCCGGAAGCGGTATACTGGCGTTGTCGGTAACGGTTCCTGTAATGATTTTCTCCTGTGCTGATGCTACGAAACATATAAGCATAGATAGGGCTAATGAAAGAAGTTTTACGTTTTTCATGGTAGTAATTTTTAGATGAATAATCGGGTTGATCGTAGTCTAGGCCTTAGGCTTAGGAATGATTTTTTGAAATTAAATTTGAGCTTTTACCGTTAGTTTTTTGCTGCGGGTTTTCCTTTTCGGGTAGTAATGATTACGACACCTTTTTTCCCTTTATCGCCATATTTAGAAGTGGCTTCGAGGTCCTGAAGAACAGTGATGGTCTTGATTTCCTGTTTGTTTAAAGGGGCATACGGACTGGTTGGATTATTGCCAAATAATTCGCTTTCGGAATAGTATATGCCGTCAATGATGTACAATGGCGCATCCAATACCACAAGAGAATCTACATTTT
This sequence comes from Flavobacterium sp. UGB4466, assembly GCF_903469665.1. Taxonomy (GTDB): domain Bacteria; phylum Bacteroidota; class Bacteroidia; order Flavobacteriales; family Flavobacteriaceae; genus Flavobacterium; species Flavobacterium lipolyticum. The sequence continues at coordinate 45,927 of NZ_CAGKLC010000006.1, forward strand.
CGGGCTGTAAATTTGGAAGCTCTGCCTGCATCATTTTGTCTCTTTTTGTATCGTCATTGTGCGACATGGCATTTCCGTTTAAAACAATTAGCGGAGCACTTTTTTTAGCCATTTGTACAGGTTTTTCGGCATAAGCCATTTTGGCTGATTCTCTTCGCGCTGCTCCGGCATAACCATAGTTTTGAATGGCTTTATCTTTGGCAGCGTTGTTTTCTGCCTCTTCTTCTTTAAAATATCCAGATGACGCAGCTACCGGAGGAATTATTTGATCTGCAACGGGAGCAGGACTGGCTTGTGTAACAATAGCATTGTTGGCTGCATACTGTATTTCCTGTACTGCTACTTTTTGCTGTTGTTTGATTTGCTGATCCAGGATTTTTACAGCTTCTGCTTTAGGTATTATTGGTGAATCTGAAGAAACAATTGCCTCTTTTTTCTCTAAAATGGGCTGTGTTGCTTTTTCTTCTTCGTTCACTACAACTTTAGGAGTCAGAGCAGGAACTGTTTTGTCAGACTTTAGAAATTGTGCTCCCAAAGAAAGGAGTAATAAAAGAGAAGCTGCGACCGCAATTTTTTTCCATAACGAAATGGTTTTTTTGTCTTCCTTTTTGTCCAGTTTATCTTCAAGGCGTGACCAGACTTTTTCCATTCCTGGAAAATCTTTAGATTCCGAGTGGTGTGCGGCCTCTTTAAATTTATCGAATATTTTATCTTGATTGTCCATGACTATTTTGCTTTTTGGTAATACAATTTATTTACTAATTCCTTTAGTTTGGTTTTAGCGGCATTCAATTGTGATTTCGATGTGCCCTCAGAAATGTTTAGCATAGCGGCTATTTCTTTATGCCCGAAACCTTCGATAACAAAAAGATTAAAAACCGTTTTACAACCGTCCGGAATATGATTTAGTAAATTCAGCAAATCTTCTTCTTCCAATGCGTTGACCTCTTCCGTAAAAGGCTGTGAAAGCAATTTGACATCATCAAGATACATATTGAAATTGGTGTTTTTCTTGATGGTTGCCAAACAATGGTTGACGGTAATTTTTCTTGCCCATGCTTCAAAAGCTAAAAGTTCCTTAAGTTGATCCAGCTTAGTAAATATGGTATAGAAAGCGTCAGCCATAGCTTCTTCAATTTCTTCTTCCTTCTTAAGGTATCGCTTGCAAACGCGATACAGTTTTGGAGCCATATGCTCATAAACCTGACGCTGAGCATCACGGTTCATTTTTTTGCAGTTGGATATGAGAGTTTCGTTTATCACAATTGTTGTCTTTATACTAAAGAGGGCTTAGAAGATAAAAAGGTTGGGAGAGCAATGAAAAAAAGTTCAAAAAAGGCATTTATTTTTTTAATTTGCATCCTGTTGAAGGACATTGCAGAACTTATAAAGTACCACAACTATTCACAAACTTGTCATTCCGAGGAACGAGGAATCACACGCGCTGATCGATAAAGATTGGTGACATTCTGTGTCGGGTTCCTGGTGTGATTTCTCCCTTCGGTCGAAATGACAAAAATAAGGATTATTTCTGTATGAATTTATTCGCAATTATTATAACACAGATATTCAGTAAGTTCCGTAAATTTCTACTTAACAGGCAAACTCAATTTATAAATTTTCGTTTCGAGAACCTCTGTATCATTATCCTCGCAAAGCAAAAACTCGATTTTATCATTTGATTTTTTATAGAAAGTCAGACCTTCGAATTTATTGGTTGCCGTTATTTTTTGAGTAAAATCGATTTTCATGGTTTTAAGGTCTATTCTTCCTATGAAGCTTCCCAAAATTTCACCATCATCATAAGTTGATTTAGTGTTTTCTACTGTAGAAAGGAAATAGATTTTATCTTCTACCAAAACAGCATCGGTAAAACTGGAGCGAATCCCTTTTATTTTTGGAAGCTTATAATTGGTTGCAACCAGAGCAAATTCTTCTCCCAGACTTTTAGCATGAATGGTAAAAATGGTGTTTTTGTTTGAGATTCCGTTACCGCGATTGAACAGGTACCAGTTCTCGCCATCAAAAATAGAACCTTCCAGATTAAAATCTTCCGGTTTTATTTCGCCAAAACTTTGCATTAATGCGTATAAATCAACCAGATTATTTTTTTGCAGTATAGTTTTCTTTTTAAGATCGAATGCAATCATTTTGTTTCGGTTTTCGGTAGAACCGGAACCAAAAACATAAAGCGTATCGTTATGGTTGGTTAAAGACTCAAAATCAGGTTTAAGATTTTTGGCGATATTTTTCGTCGGATTGTCAATTAAAGGGTGTTCGTTCAATTGCTGATTCTGCATGTTGTATTCGTATAGAAAACCGCTGTTATCTCCAACAAGGTAAAGTGAATTGTCAGTAAAAAATAATCCAGATGCTGATCCGATTCCGATGATTTGAAATAATATTTCTAAGGTGAATTTTTCCATGAATGTTGTTTTGAAAACTTCCGTTTATTTTCTTGATTTATAATTCTTAATTAACTTCATTGTTTCTTGATTTACAGCTTTTTGAATTGTTATTAAAGAATGCGAAACAACACATTCTGCAATACTTATATAAACTAGATTATTGTCATCAGTTAAATTTTGATTGTACCAATCTGCTTGATTAGAGCTGTTTGCTCCACATGTTAAATATACTGGAGTTCCTTCATTGTAAAGTCGAGTAGCAATTTTAATGGCTCTTTTTATAATTGCTTTCTCAATATCTTTTGCTTTTTCTGTGTATCCAATTCTCGAAACACATTGGTACATAGAGCAAAATTTTACATTTTTGTTTACAGGAATAACATCTCTGGTTCCTTTAATTTGGTTTAAATCTTTAAAGCATTTTCCAAACACATCAACTATGATTTTTTCGGAGTTTGTATAGTTGTCATCCTGAGAAAAAACTTGATTTAAAGTAAAAAGAAAAAGAAATAAAAAAATGTTTTTCATTAAAGATTCAACTTTTAGTTTGTACAATAAATTTTATTTCAAAAACCAATAGCTAGCCCTGATAACAATAAAAAAGTATTACAAGGTACAGCAGGGATATGCTTTGTAAAAATAGTATATTTACTATTACGAAAAAACTCATCAACATGAAATCAATAGATCCGAATGATTTTAAAATCACAGATAAAATAAAATTATCAAAGATTCCTACTTTGCTCGACCTTGATGCAGACAGTGAGGAAAAAGAAGCTAAACTCGATAAAGTTCAGGCTAAATTGAGTAAACAGCAAGATGCCATGTATGCTCACAACAGATATGGCGTTTTGATTTGTCTGCAGGGAATGGATACTTCCGGAAAAGACAGTCTGATTCGGGAAGTATTTAAAGAGTTTAATCCGCGTGGAGTAGTGGTACATAGTTTTAAAACGCCTACCTCGGCAGAGTTGGAACACGATTATTTGTGGAGACATTATGTGGTTTTACCCGAAAAAGGGAAATATGCGATTTTTAATCGTACCCATTATGAAAATATTTTGGTTACCCGCGTGCACCCTGAGTATGTATTGAATGAAAATTTACCCGGAATTGAAAAGGTAGAAGATATTCCGAAGGATTTTTGGAAAGACAGAATGGAGCAAATCAATAATTTTGAAAAGCATATTACGCAAAATGGAACAATTGTACTGAAGTTCTTCCTGCATTTGAGTAAAGAGGAACAGCGCAAACGTTTGTTAAGAAGATTGGAAGAAGAAAAGCACAACTGGAAATTCTCGGTTGCGGATTTGAAAGAACGTGCACATTGGGAAGAGTATCAGGATTATTATGAAGAGGCTATAAATGAAACTTCGACAAAAAATGCTCCGTGGTATGTAATTCCGGCCGATGATAAGGAAATGGCCCGTTACATTGTGGCTAAAACCATTTGGGAAGAAATGCAAAAGCATACTGACATTAAAGAGCCTGAGTTACCGGAGAGTATAAAGGCTAATATTAAAATATATAAAGAGCAATTAGAAAACGAGTCTTAAAATAAGGCTCTTTTTTTGGCGCTAATGTTACTGCAACTTTATGAGTGTTTTGTAGTACTAATTTAATGTTAACGTTTTTTTGGGATTTTAGCATTTTTTCAATGAACTATTGTTTTTTTGATAATATCTAAATCATTTTAAGTTAAAGAGCAGTGGGTTTCTTTGTAAAAAAATAGAAACCAATTTTTAACTACATGAAAAGAATTATTTTACCCCTAATTATGTTAGGTTCGTTGCTTACATCTTGTAATAACGATTCTAAAGACGAAGCAGAAACAACAAGTGTTGTACTGAAGGATCAATCTGTAACACCAAGTTTAATAAAAGCTCAGACAGGATTTGAAAGTTTGAAAATTTACTCTCTTTTTAGTTCAGATGATGTTTTTGCAGACAGTCCTAAATTTGTTTTTGGAGGTTCTGCTGATGGTTCTGGTCTATTGAAAAATACGGACGGAACTTTTACTTTCTTAGTAAACAACGAAGACAATTTTGCGGTTTCAAGAATTACTTTAGATAAAACATTCAAACCAACAAAGGGAGAATATTTATTAAACTCTAGTGGAGGAACCTGGAGATTGTGCGGAGCTACTATGGCTACGCAGGCCGAACACGGTTTTGGACCGCTTTATTTAACTTGTGGAGAGTCCGGAGAAGAATCCCGTACACATGCTTTAGATCCGTACGCTAGTGCCGGAGGAGCTTCGGTTTCTAAAGAATTGGCAGGATTTGGACGTTTAAGTGCCGAAAATGCTTTACCATTGCGCTCTACTGCTTACAAAGGAAAAACAGTTGTAGTAATTGGTGATGATGACTCAGGAACTTACGGAGGCCAGGTTTTTATGTATGTATCCAACACAGTTGGTGATTTAAGCGGAGGATCTTTGTACATGTTAAAAAGAAATGACAGCAATCAAAGAGAAAAAGACATGACTGTGGATCAAACGTATCCTGTTTCTTTCGTGAAAATTGACAACCATACGACTTTAACTGGAGCTCAGATCAATGCATCTGTAAATACTTTAAAAGCAATCAAATTTGGTCGTGTTGAAGATTTAGATTACCGCAAAGGAGGTAACAATGCCGATCGTGAATTGTACTTTAACGTTACCGGACAAGATATCACAGGAACAAATGCCGATGCTTCAAGAACAAAATACGGTAGAGTTTACAGATTAAATCTTGATGCTGCCGATCCGTTAAAAGGAACTTTAGAAGTGGTTTTGGACGGTGACAACCGCAGTGGAAAAGCTGGGAAATTCCAAAACCCGGATAATATCTGTGTAACCAGTAACTATGTTTACGTTCAGGAAGATGCAAACGGATACGGTGATGAAACGCACGATGCTTACATCTATCAATATAATATCGCTACAAAAGAATTGAAAGTGGTATTGGAATTAGATCACCGTCGTACTCAGGCTGATGCTGCCAAATACAACGTAGGTAAACTATCAAAATTCGGAGATTGGGAATACGGTGCTATGATCGATGTATCAGATCAGTTGGGCATTCCGGATACTTTCATGTTAAGCATCCAGCCTCATACCTGGACTGGTGAAAAATATAAAGGAGTTGACGGAGGAACAAATCGTCCGAACGAGCAACAAGCAAGTCAAATCGTAGTGATTAAAGGTTTAGCGAGATAAATTTTTAAAGCATTATAAAACAGTCATCCACTATCTCAATTTGAGGTAGTGGTTTCTGTTTTTCTGAATATTTCCCTTTTAATTTTTAATACACATGAAAAAAATATACGGTTTGTTTTTCCTGCTGGTATTGGTAGCCTGTCAGAAAAAAGACAAACATCAGGAAGTAAATGAATTGTTTCAGTCTGATATTACTTTACTGATTGAGAAGGTTGCTAAACTTAAATATTCCGTGCAGTCAGATTCTACCGAAGTACAAATTCAGAGACAATTTCTGGAAGCACATCAGAGCTACAAAAAGGTCGAAATGATAAGCGAGTATTATTCGCCTGCAGTTTCCAAAGCAATAAACGGTCCTGCAATACCTGAGTTTGAAGAAAATGACAAAGTGACCGTTCCACCCGAAGGATTTCAGGTTATTGAAGAGTTGGTTTTTCCTAAATATGACAAACAGCATAAAAAAGAATTGCTTCAGGAGCTGGGTATCTTGTCGGCTAATTTGGCTCGTCTAGAAAAAGTTTCCAAATCCAATCAATTGACGGACGCGCATGTTTTTGACGCCATGCGATTGGAAGTATATCGAATTGTTACTTTAGGAATAACCGGATTCGATTCGCCTGTGGTATTGAATTCACTTCCTGAAGCTGTGGCAGCTTTAGAAACCATCGAGAAATATTACAAAGTGTATGTCGAAGATAAGCCCGTTTCAAATTCGAATCAGGTGCTTGCAATATTGAAGAAAGGACAGCACTATTTAAAAACAAATACCAATTTTAATGCTTTTGACCGGGCATATTTTATCAAAGAAATTGCCAATCCGTTAAACAAAGGGCTGTTTAAAACCAGATCAGAATTGGGTATTCCGCTCATGAAAGAGCAAAGAGGATTAAAAACAACGGCACAAACGTTATTCGATTCCGGAGCATTTGATCCCGAGGCGTTTTCAGGTTTCCCTGATTATCAAACAACGCCGGAGAAAATTGCGTTAGGAAAAAAGCTATTCAATGATCCGGTTCTGTCGGGTAACAACTCCCGCTCCTGTGCTTCGTGTCATCATGCCGATAAAGCTTTTACCGATGGTTTGGAAAGAGCCGTTACATTAGATGGAAAATCGATGCTGCAGCGCAACACGCCAACATTGAATCATATTGCTTTTCAGCGCGTATTTTTTGATGATTCCAGAGTAAGTTATCTCGAAGATCAGGCCATTGCTGTGATTAAAAATGAAAATGAAATGCACGGTTCTCTGGAGAAATCAGCTTTAGTACTTCAGAAGAATCCAAATTATGTAAGAGATTTCAAAAAAGCATTTCCGAAAGGGACCATCAATGAATTTGAGATCAAGAATGCTTTGGCTTCTTATATTCGGTCATTGAGTCAGTACGATTCAAAGTTTGATGGGTATATGCAAAACAAAGAGAATTTCACGCCGGATGAAAAAGCAGGTTTTAATTTGTTTGCAGGGAAAGCCAAATGTGCGACCTGCCATTTTATTCCATTAACCAACGGAACTGTTCCTCCTAATTTCGACCGATCGGAGAGTGAAATATTAGGCGTTCCCAATAAAAGCAAAAAGCTGGACGGAGATTTAGGAAAGTTTGTTATCACGCAGGCGGCCATTCATAAACATTCGTTTAAAACGCCAACGATCCGAAACATTACACTTACCGCTCCCTACATGCACAATGGAGTTTACAATACTCTTGAAGAAGTGATTGACTTTTATAATGAAGGAGGCGGATTAGGTTTAGGATTCGATGTTCCGAATCAAACTTTACCCGAAGACAAGTTAAACTTATCAGAGTTGGAGAAAAAACAGCTCATTGCCTTCATGAGAACTTTGACAGATAAAAAGTACCTGAAGTAAATAGTGGGGTATATCATCTAAACCCGACTGGTTTTTGAAACCTGTCGGGTTTGTTGTTTTTAGGAAAAGTCGATTAATAACTCCGTTAGTCAAAACCCAGCTGCCGTTCATCAAACTAATTTTAATAGCGTTTCAGGTTTGTGCTCCTTTGCATCAAATTAATAAACATTATTATCATGAACACGTACAAATTATTAGGGTTGGGAGTTATTTTTACATTAATCTCTTTTCAATCAAATGCACAATCTCCGCTTCCTATTCATGTTGGAATAAAAGCAGGATCAAATTATTCCGAACTTCCCGTTTCTAAAGGTTCGGATTCAAAGTATGCAGCGGGCTTTTTTGGCGGTGCTATGGCCCGATTTGATTTCAAACGTTTCTTCATTCAAAATGAAATTCTCTACAGTGAGAAGTCTTCTAAAATTGAAAAAACAGCTTCTTTGCCTTCTAAAAATCTAAAATGGAGAAGCCTCGAAATGCCGTTGGTAATTGGTTACAAAATAATTGATCAATCGATGCTCAACGTAAGAGTTTTTGGGGGAGGAGTTTACTCTTATGTGCTGGATGAAAATATTTCCTCGGTGAGTCAATTGAAAACTGCCTATGGGAAATTTAACAAATCCAATATAGGCTATCAGGTTGGAGCAGGAATCGAAATTTCGAAATTTACTCTGGATGTTACGTATCAGGGAGGGTTAAATAACCTAAGTAAGGAGTTTAGTTCGAAGCCAAATTCGTTTAACATTGGGGTTGGTTATTTTATATTTTAAACAGGCTTTTTTGGTTTGGCCTTGTCAGCAGCAAAGAATCTTTTTGGGTTCTTTGCTGTTTGTTTGAAAAATATAGGGTTATTTTTGAACGCGAAGTTTCTCATCAATTTTTTATTCTTTTAGAATGGTTGTAATAAATAAAAACAGACACCGAATATTTTTAGTTTTTTTCTGGTGCTTACTCGGAATAACGATCTGGTCACAGCTGATAGAGGCTTACGGCGTTCGAGCGGCAGCTTCTCAGGCTTTTTTTGTTTTACTGTGTTCAAGTCTTTTGGCACATTTTCTTAGCGATATTGTATTGCCTGTTGCATTACGCAAAAGAAGAATGGCACTATTTGCAGTGCAAAGTGTCATGGTAGTTTTGATACTTTCATTTTGCCTGGCCGTTATCGATGCCATCTTTTCAAATTCGCATACCCGCGCACGATTGTATCCCGACGAAGCAAACATGACGATGATTCAGTTTTTATTTGCACGATTCTTTGGCAGTACCCCTGCAGCTATTTTGATTTGCGGTACTGCCTGCGGACTTCGGTTTTATCAGGAACATAATATAATCGAAAGAAATCATGCTCAGCTGCAACAGGTTCATCTTGAGGCACAAATCAAGATTCTTCAGGAGCAGATTAATCCGCATCTTATGTTTAATGTGCTCAATCACATTCACATTTTGATGCAGAGTGACGTAAAACTGGCTTCGGATTTACTGATTCGGTTTTCGGATATTTTGAGGTATCAATTGTACGAATGCAACAAAGAATATGTGCCGCTGCATCTCGAAGTAAAATACCTGAAAGATTTAATTGGAGTCGAAGAAACGAGATGGGGCAATGAATTAAAAGTAAAATGTAAATGGAGTATTGAGGATGCCCAGCTTCAGATTGCACCATTGCTTTTAGTCCCTTTAATAGAAAATGCATTCAAGCACGTTTCAAGGCTTCCGGGGCAAAAAGGATATGTGCATTTGGGATGTAAACAAACGGTGAAACAGCTGCATTTTAAGATCGAGAATTCCTATACGGAACAATACAAAACCCCTTCAAAGAATCAAGGGCTCGGACTTGAAAATGTCAAAAAAAGACTGACAATTCAATATCCTGAAAAACACCAGTTAAACATCATTAAAACCGATTCTGATTTTACGGTAATTGTGGTTTTAGATTTGAAGTAAAAGATTTTGCCGTTTCCGATAGCCAATGTCATGAAAGATTTTAAATTGAAGATTTTAAATTGAAGATTAATGATTGCAGATTTTTGATTGGGTATTGGCAAGGGTGGAATGGGATCTGTTTTCCTGAATTTTACCTCCCGGAAATCAAAGATCAGCAATCATTTTAGCTATTGGGATATAATGAAGAACAGTAAAAAATAAAGAAGAAAAAATCTGTAAGATCTGCGGGAAAAAATAAAAAAGTAAAAAAAACAAAATATGAAAATGAAATGCCTTGTTATCGACGACGAACCTATTGCAAGAAACGGAATCGTAGATTTTGTTTCTAAAATCGATTTTCTTGAAGTCGCAGGTACCTGTGCGTCAGCATTAGAAGCCACTTCGTACATTCAGGAAAAAGAGGTCGATTTGTTGTTTCTGGATATTAATATGCCGTATCTCACGGGGCTGGAATTTTTGGAATCGCTGGACAATCCACCTTTGGTTATTTTTACGACAGCATATTCTGAATATGCGCTTGAAGGGTATCGTTTGCAGGTGGTGGATTATTTATTAAAACCCATTACGTTTCAGCGTTTTTATCAGGCTGCTTTAAAAGCAAAACAATGGCATCAGATGCTGGATGCTCCAAAGCAGCATCAATTAGATCCCTATTTGTATGTGCGTCAGGAAGAAGGATTTCAGAAGATTTCCTGGCTTGATATTCTCTATATCGAGGGAATGCAGAACTATGCAAAGCTCCATTTTAAAGATAAGGTTCTGGTGATTCATCAAACGATGATTTCTTTGGAAGAAACACTTCCTACTGAAATTTTCTTTAGAATTCATAAATCTTTCCTTGTCAATATTACCCATATTGATTCCGTTTCCGGTGGACGATTGTTCATAAAAGGACAAGAACTACCCATTTCAAGAACACGCCGCGAAGCATTACTGAAAGAGGTAGTCTATAAAAACTTATTAAGCCGATGACCCTAGAATTGCCATTTTAGGGCTACCGCTCCGTAAAATGTAGTCGTAAATCTTGGATTGGCCATGTCTTTCTCCTTGAAAATATCCTTAATTTTTCTATTAGTACTGGAGAAACTGCGTAAAAGTGTCGATCCTGCTGTCGGTTGCAGTGTCCAGTGTTTGCCAAGCTTAATTTCAGGCTGTATACCGGCAATAATTTGCTGATAACCTAATAGTGATGTTTTGTTGTTCACTTTTGTTTCTGCCGTCATTCCGCTTAACTCGACCACCGCTTTTAAGTCAAAGTTTTCTGAGATTCGATACCCGAATTGAAGACCTTCAGGAAACGTGATTTTAAAATGCCACGCACCTCTGGACTCCCAGTTGAAATAAATTCCCGGAAGTACCATCGGAACACCAAAACTGTTGGTGAGTACAGGTCCCATACCGAATGCCATATTGGGATTGAAATGCTTGATGAAAAACACACCACCCTGAAACAATACATCATCTTTATTGATCTCGACCATATCCGTGTAAACCCCCACAGAAGCCATTATCATTAACGACCAGGTTGGTGAGATAGAACGTAAATGTTTGACTCCGATTTGCGCATTCAGCATTTCATTAGGAAAGCCACCCTGAAATTCTACCGGAAGCGACTGAATTTCGTAATTCTTGTTTTCCATTTTGGCATAACTTCCGTTTGCAAAAAGAGACCAGAGTTTTGGACGGTGGTATTGGTCCATTTCCAGAGAAAGAGGTATTTCAAAAGCAATTTGTGCCCTTCTGAAATTACTTTCAGCACTAGTTTTAGTACTGTCCATTGGACGGACATAGTTGGAGAACGGAACATAATCAACTTTAAGTTCTCCTGCTATTTTTGATTGTGATTGTGCAGCAATACTAGTCAATAAAAAAAGGAAAAGCTGCGATAGATAAAAGATTGTTTTGTTCATGATTGGATTAATTTTCTGCGAATTACCGCGTTCTAAACCAATCACGAAAAATCATTTGACTAATGGCAGTTCTCTTTTGACCAATGGTAAAGGACAGAATAAAATCTGTCTTGTTTAGTATTAGTTACAGAGAAGCACTAACAATTTATATTTTAAATAATCCTCATATTTCCGAAACATAAGTAAACAAATTACACATGACAATAATCTAATGTCTTAGGTTAATAATACTGATAGGGTTGTCCTTTTTCAATAACGGTCCATCTATTATTTACTTTTTTCATTACGATGACATAATAGTTTAAATTATAAATGGGATTAGATTTTTGAACAGCAACTCCAACGGTCAAATAATCATTATTTTTATAATACATTGGCTCCGACAAAGGAATTAATAATGTCTCATACTTATAAATTTGCTGACCACTTTTTTCTTTTTTGAACATAATAGTATCGAAAACTTCAAAATAAATGTTTTGTAGTTTAAAATCAGCTGAATTCCATTTTGTGTTTTTTGCAAATCCAAACCTACCCTCATTTCTATCATCTTGGTATTTTCTTCTCATTTTCTGAAAATACTTTTCCTTATAAAGAGGTTCGAGAATTCCGCCGGCTCTTTCCTCAATACCATTTACTCTGCTAAAAGGAACATTATTGAGTTTTCCTCCTGAAAATAATCTCAAGGCTTCGTTTGGACTTATTTTTTCTTTGACTATCGCAATTGTTTTCGTTGTGTCTCTAACTATTAATGAGAGATAAGTATTGATAGCCTCGTATTTATCTTTGTTTGCGAGTACATTACAGTAATGCAAATCATCATTAATAGAACAAAAAGTCTTTTTTTCATCATAAAAAAAGTTATTCAACCCAGTATTTCTCACCTATTTTAATCACCTGCCACCTGTTATTTATTTTTTTCATTACAACAACATGATCATCAAAATACCCCAGAGGACTCGTATCTCCAATAGCAATAGCAATTACCAAATGCTTTTTATCTTTATAATACATTGGTTCTGATAAAATTATTAATTGTGCATGATACTTATAATCAAATAATTCTTTTCCTTTTTTGTACATAATAGTATCAAAAGCTTCAAGATAAATATTTTTTAACTTAAAATCTTTCGCACTCCAATTTGCATTTTTTGCAAGTTCATATTTACCCTCATTTGTGTCATCTTGATATTTCTTTCTCATTTTCTGAAAATCAGTTTCATCATAAAGGGGCTCTAAAATCCCTCCTAATCTTTCCTCAATACCATTTACTCTGCTAAAAGGAACATCATTAAGTTTTCCTCCTGAAAACAACTTTAAAGCTCCATTTGAACTCATTTTTTCCTTGACTACCACAATTGTTTTCGTTGTGTCCTTAACTATTAATGAGAGATAAGTATTGATAGCCTCGTATTTATCTTTGTTTGTTTGCGGGTACATTATAGTAACGCAAATCATAATTAATAGAACAAAAAGTTTTTCTTTCATCACAAAAAAAGTTATTCAACCCAGTATTTCTCACCTTTTTGAACCACTTCCCACTTATTCTTATTTTTTTTCATTACGATGACATAATAGTTAAGATTAATAAGAGGGGATGTACTTTGAATAGCAATACCTATAACTAAATATTTTCTATTCCTATAATACATAGGATCAGATAAAGCGATCAATAATGTTTTATATTTATAAATAGGTAGTGCTTTTTCTTTTTTTATCATAATGCTATCAAAAATTTCAAAATAGATATTCTTAAGATTAAAATCTTTTGAACTCCAATTTGCGTTTTTTGCAAATCCATACTTGCCATCATTTGCATCATCACGGTACTTATTTCGCATTTTATTTACGTCACTCCATTTAAATAGAGGTTTCTGAATTCCGAAATCAGGGTCTTCAACAACATTCTTTTTAGAGTAAACAAAATTGGCTTCGGCACCGCCGGTAAACAATTTTATAACCGTATTTGGACTTATTTTTTCCTTTACTACAACTATCGTTTTGGTAGTGTCTTTTATTAATAATGACATATAAGTATTGATAACATCGTATTTATCTTTTTCGGACTGTGCATACGTTGTCATAAAACTTACTGCCATAAATAACAGAATAGAAAATTTCTTTTTCATAACTACTTACTTTTTATATAATCCTCACATTTTGAACCAATCGGATATTGTCTATCTCCACCATTACTTTGAGTATCAGCACCTGATTGCTCGGCTGCAAGTCGATTTAAAATTCGATTTCTGTCTGTTGATCCTTCTGGAAAAGTTTTATCAAATACTGGCGTATCATACAAACCACCCCAGGCTAAATCAAGGTATTCCTGTTGAATTGAAGTCGCAGCCGTATTACCTGTCTGAAATTCCTGAAGAGCAGCCGCAATGGCATTGACATAGGTTTCTGCCATTTGTTTGTGTTGTAAATCAGGGGACATCCAGGCACCCTTGGGAGCTTTTTGTTGTATGTATACCTCAAAAAGAGCCGGAAATTTAGTTAACGGCGCAGAACTTCCCTGAGCGGCGACCTGATCCTGAAGACTAAAAAAATAAGCATGTACTACTTCGTGAAGGATATTTCCGGCTATAGATAGTGAAGTTCTTGTCTCGAAATTAGAACTGATTAGTGTAGTATAATTATTTTTTACAACACCTCCCTCATTATCTTTAGTCCTTATTGTTTGTGCTGGTTTATCAATGCCGGCTCCAACAATATTCAACGTATAAGGACTATTGGCTCCCAATCTCGCAAGCATTCTGGCGATATCGACATTTTTGTTGGCTTTTAGTTTTTCGAGTACTGCTTTCTGGCAGGGCGTCAGGTTTTTATCGGTTATTCTTTTTTCAATTTCGTTAACCATTGCTGTGGCATAATAACTGGCAAAAGCCACTCCCATACTGGCATAATTGGTCGGACTGCCTTCGCCTCTAAAGCGATAGCCCGGTTTAATATAGGGAAAAATGATGTCAGTTATTTTAGGTTTAGGATATACATTGACGTTGTTCAGCGGAATCGGGTCAGGACCCGGAGACTTCACTTCTCCAAGCAAATTTCCGGATTTATAAATGAAATCGTTCAGAACGGCCCCTCTCAAATCGGTAACCACAACAGCACCGCTAAATTCACCATAACGCTCTATCACCTTTCCTGTTTTTTTATTATTGAATCCCTCTTCGGGAATTAAATTAAAAAGTACAGTCTGCAATTCTCCATTGATCCTGATTTGTAAAATACTAGAATCTACATTGTCCAGGCCAGTTTCTGCCTTCACAACCGTTAGTTTAGCGTCAGTATCCGTTATATCAATCTGTTCTATAGATTGAAAATCTATTGTCAGGTTAAAGTTAGCGTTTTTTTGGGTAGACTGCTGTTGCTGAAAATCTTTTAAAAAAGTAACCGATTCTGTGGCGGATACGGTCTTCAAATGGTTCTCATCAGTGTTTACAGCTGCATTTTCCGTTTGTACAACTTCACCATCATCACAAGAGCAAAATAGCACTAGTGTAAAAAATACGGGCATTAAAAATAGCTTTTTCATAACATCTGGCTTTTAAATAAGAATAATACCATTAATTTACTCAATAATTAAATCTGATGCATATAAAAAAGAAAGAAAAAGCCTATATAAATTATCAGGTTTTACTGATCATTAAAAGAGTAGCCCCAAAAAAACAAAATCCGACAGGCTTTTAAAACTTGTCGGATTTGATTTTGTACCGTGTTCCTAAAAACACCAAACCCGATAGAATTTAACTTCTACCGGGTTCATACCAAAAACAAAAAAATAAATTAAACTTAATCTTTATAAATCAAAACCATAAGCTAAACGTAAAGCAACCTGATTGGTTTTGAATTTATTATAATCTTCATAACGGACACTGATATCAATGTATTTGTTGGCATAGCCAATTCCCGGTGCCCATAAAAAAGTAGTATCGTCATACCCGTTTGTGACAGCAAAACCGGCACCTACTTCTCCCAAAACATAAAACTGATCTTCCCAGATAAAAGCTTTAAAACCTGCTTTTGCCGGAATGAATCCAAGATCTTTTGCGTCATTTTTCATAAACAGATTTGTAAAACCTGTTGTTAAGGTTAGCGATGTTTTTTTAGATAAATCGTACTGCAGACGAACATCTCCGCCAAGTGACCATTTATAGTCATTATCCGTCGGGATACCACCATTTAAACCAAAGCCTAATCTAAAACCCTGATCATAATTCTTAACGGTACTGTCCTGAGCGAAAGTGGTATTGGCGTATAAGAAAGCGAAAGCAGCAAGGCATAACATTTTTAAATTTCTCATGACAATCATTTTTGAATTTCTAATAGTGTAAAATTAGTTTCAGAATCTTAACATTCTGTTATATAATTTTTAGGATTTGTTATATAATATCGGTGTCTCTTAAAAAGCACTTAATATTAGCTTATGTTTTTAATCGTAACAAAGAATCCAAAGCTTCTGATTATCTTTGCCGACTAAAAAAGAAGTGAAGTGAATTTTAAGCAGTATACCAAAGAGTTTTCATATAATTTAAAATTAGCATACCCCATTATATTAGGAATGGTCGGACATACCCTAATAGGAATTGTCGACAATATAATGGTAGGAAAGTTAGGAAGTACAGAATTGGCAGCCGTTTCGTTAGGAAACAGTTTGATTTTTATCGCCATGTCGTTAGGGATTGGTTTTTCGACTGCCATTACACCAATTGTAGCAGAAGGTGACGCCGAAAAAAATGATAGTAAAATTCGTTCCGCGTTTCATCACGGATTGTTTTTATGCATCTTGTTAGGACTGATACTTTTTGGAGTTATTGTTTTGGCCAAACCGTTAATGGAGTTACTAGAGCAGCCAGCCGATGTAATTGCTCTTGCGAAACCGTATCTGGATTGGGTTGCCTTTTCTTTGATTCCATTAATTGTGTATCAGGGGTACAAACAATTTGCCGACGGACTTTCACTGACCAAATATTCCATGTATGCGATGATTATGGCCAATGTGCTGCACGTTGGAATCAACTACATGTTGATCTACGGAATCTGGATTTTTCCAAAAATGGGAATTATCGGAGCAGCATTGGGGACGGTGATTTCAAGAATATTTTTAGTGATGTTCATGCACATCATGCTTTCAAGAAGAAACGATTTGAAACGTTTCTTTAAAAACTTTAGTTTTAATCAAATCAAAAAAGAGACCCTTAAAAAAATAATCAGTATCGGATTTCCATCGGCAATGCAAATGCTTTTTGAAGTGGTTTTGTTTACTGCGTCGATCTGGCTTTGCGGAAACATTGGAAAAACCAGTCAGGCCGCCAATCAAATTGCTTTAAGTCTGGCGTCAATGACTTTTATGTTTGCTATGGGATTAAGTGTAACTTCGATGATTAGAGTAAGCAATCAAAGAGGTTTGATGGACTATAAAAACTTAGTGGTGGTAGCGCGTTCGATCTTTTTGCTCGCGATTATCATCGAAACATTCTTTGCGATTCTCTTTGTAGCGTTTCATGATTTCCTGCCTCATATGTTTTTGAATATGGAAAACGGAGGGCAGCTTCTGGATAACAACGAGGTAATCGGTATCGCGTCAAAATTACTTTTAATAGCAGCCGTTTTTCAAATTTCTGATGGAATTCAGGTGGTTGTTCTGGGAGCATTACGTGGATTACAGGATGTAAAAATCCCGATGTACATTACATTTGTAGCCTATTGGATCGTTGGTTTTCCGATTTCCTATTACCTTGCTGAATATACAGAGCTAAAAGCGCAGGGAGTTTGGATAGGACTTTTGGCGGGATTAACGACTGCTGCAATATTTCTTTATCTTAGATTTCATTACCTGACTAAAAAATTAATCAGAAATTCAGTTTCAAATACTTAAATTTGGACTGCAAAAGAATCAGTTGCAGCTAAAAAGAGATTTTAAAACCCCTTAAAACCGCTGCAATTGGTGAGCCAATACATAAAAATAATAAATCAATACAAATGGAATTACCTAAATTTTTACTCGGAGACAATACTGATTTTCCAGATGATATTTTCATCATTCACCTGGATTATCCAAGATTCATTATCAATTTAAAAGATGATGAGGTAGAATTCATGGAAGAAGCAGAAGATCTTGATGAAGCAGAGTTAAATGCTGAAATGGAAGGCCTAATTGTTTTGGCAAACGAGTTTTACGATCGTGAAATAAACCGTTACGAAGAGTAAATTCCGCCAGTTTTTTACGTTAAAATACCACACATTAATGAAAAAATTAAGTTTTTTAAAACCCATCGTCAATTTTATTGCGATTGGGTTACTGATTACTACCTTAAGCCGATTATTTTTGTTTTTTATTTTTAAAGACAGAGTAACAGAAACACCAAATTTCTGGTACATTTTTCCAATCGGACTTCGAATGGATTTGATTTTACTTTGCTATATGTCTTTCCTGCCGGCAGTTTTAATTACTTTTCTGCCTGATAAAGCATCGAAGTTTACCAATAAATTTCTTGTAATTTATAGTTTTTTATTGTTGTTTCTGATTCTGTTTGTAGAGTTGGCAACGCCGGATTTTGTAAAACAATACGACACCCGTCCTAATAAGATTTTCTTAGATTATCTGATCTATCCAAAAGAAGTAGTCGGAATGCTTCTTAAAAGTTATCTGACTTCGATCATTGTGACTTTTTTAATTTTGGGAGTAGTCTTGTATTTTGCCTTCAAAAAAGGAAAAAAATACTTCTACACGAGTAGTTCAGACTATAAATTTAAATTAATGGTTTTTCCGTTATTGGCTTTTTTATTGTTTTTTGGAGCACGTTCAAGTCTTACCTCAAAACGTCCGATCAATGCCAGTAATGCTGTTTTCTCAACAGATCAGTTGACTAATACTTTAGGGTTGAATTCTTTTTATACCGTTGCTTTTGCGGCGTATTCCATTAAAAACGAAGGAAACACCAAGATGTATGGTAAGATGGAAGAAGCCGAGGCCATTGCCCGTGTTAAAAAATACATGATCGCCGGACCTGGTGATTTTACAGATGCTGAAATTCCGTTTTTACATGTACAGCAACCGGACACACTTTTGAAGAAACCTTACAATTTAGTTGTTTTTCTACAGGAGAGTTTAGGTGCGGAGTACGTTGGAATTTTAGGCGGGAAACCTTTAACGCCTGAATTCGATAAACTGTCAAAAGAAGGATTATTGTTTACCAACTTGTATTGTACAGGAACCCGAAGTGTACGTGGAATCGAAGCAGTAGTAACCGGATTTTTACCTTCACCTTCAGAAAGTGTCGTGAAATTAGGAAACTCGCAGCAAGGATTTTTCACCTTAGCCGATGCCTTGAAACAAAAAGGGTACGAAACCAGTTTTATTTATGGCGGAATGGCGAATTTCGATAATATGGCTTCCTTTTTTAACGGAAATGGATTTCAGGATATTGTAGATCAGGAGGATTTTGAATCAGACGGAAATAAGTATGCTTTTAAAGGAACCTGGGGGTATTCAGATGAAGATCTGGTAACCAAAGCCAATAATTATTTTAAAGCAAAAGGAAATAAACCATTCTTTTCTTTAATGTTTTCGACTTCCAATCATGAACCTTTTGAATATCCTGCAGGACGTATCAAACCTTATGATGCTAAACCTGCAACGGTAAATAATGCCATGAAATATGCCGATTTCTCGATTGGGAAATTTTTTGAAATGGCTAAAAAAGAGCCTTATTTCAAAAACACCATTTTTATCGTAATCGCAGACCATAATACCAGAACCTATGGTAAAAATTTAGTGCCAATCAATAAGTTTCATATTCCGGCTCTGATCATGGGACCAGGAGTTAAAAAAGGAACGGTTTACAGTAAATTAGCAAGTCAGATTGATATTCCGCCAACTTTGTTGAGCTATTTGGGATTACCGTTTGAAACTCCGATGGTAGGAAGAAATCTAAATAAATTAGATCCAAAAACGCAGGGAAGATCAATTATGCAGTTCAATGATATCAATGCCTTCAGAGTCGAGAATCAGGTGGTAATTATGCAGCCTAATTTGAAACCTTTACAGTTTGAAATCAAAAACGACACCACTTTAATTCCCGTTAAATTAAATGAAGATTTAGCAAAAGATGCTTTGGCACATGTGATAACTGCAGGTAATTTATATAAAGAAAATAAATATAAACTGAGGGATAAGAAAAAGTAATTTTCAGTTTATTGTAAAAAAAAAGCTGCTAAGTATGGAAGTACTTAGCAGCTTTTTTTTGTTAAAATCTAAAAATAGGGGTAACAAAGAATAAATTTAATTGATCTATACTAAACCAAAAGGCGTAACCCGAAAAGCCAAAGATAGAGTAGGGACAATTAAATTATTTATTATGAAAAGAATACAACAAAAAAAATCTGAAGTGCTAAAAGTAATGTTAGTTTTTGTGTCTGCTGCTTTTTTTATAAGCTGCAATAACGACTCTGTTGAAGATCAAAATGCTCAATTATCAAACACTGAGCAGCAAAATCAGCCCAATACTCAAAGAAGATTACCTCACTATGAAGGCGTTATTGTGCGAGATTGGGGAGCACATAATGTTGACTGCAGCCAACCGGAAGGTTTTTGTAATTTTATTTTTTACATATGGGGAAACTTTAGCTTTGTACAACCAGCCCCTGATGGAACACCGGTGCGTGTTACAAATGTTAAAGGAAATTTTGTTATGGAAATTCAAAAAAGTGCTTTAACCCCAGAACATAAAAAAGTATTATTACGAAACGGAGAAGTTTATGTAATACCTGAAGGACAGACTATAGATCCTGAATTAGTTAAATCTTTAAAATTCAATTCAAACATTTTAGTTCCCGGTAAATACTCTATTAAAGAAAGTGAAGAAACTTATACACTTGTTATTAATGTGAAGTAAATGAAAAAAAGTTTTAAGAAATTAAAGGCTGTTTTTGTATTCATTTAATAAGAACTGAGCGGCTGCAAAAGGTGATATTTCATCATTTTGCACCGCTTTTTTGATTTGTAGCAATTGCCCAATAATCTCAGGATGATTGTAAAAGTTTGATTTCAAATGTTCGTCAATGGTTTCCATCATCCAGAATTGGTTTTGCTCTTTTCGTCTTTCCTGAAAGAAGCCGGTTGAGCCAGTTGTTTCCGTATAATCAGAAATGGTGTTCCAGATTTCAGAAATGCCCTCTTTGGTAATGGCGCTGCAGGTAGTGACTTTTGGCTGCCAGTTCGATTTTTTTGGTGGAAACAAATGCAAAGCCCTATTGAATTCCAGTTTGGCCTGATTGGCTTTTTTGATGTTATCGCCATCAGCTTTGTTGATTACGATAGCATCTGCCATTTCCATAATGCCGCGTTTGATGCCCTGAAGTTCGTCTCCTGCACCTGAAATTTTTAGTAGTAAGAAAAAGTCCACCATGCTGTGAACAGCAGTTTCACTTTGTCCTACACCAACTGTTTCTATAACAATCGTGTCAAAACCTGCGGCTTCACATAAAATAATCGATTCCCTTGTTTTACGAGCTACACCACCCAAAGTATCTCCCGAAGCACTTGGTCTGATAAAAGCATTTTCGTCTTTTACAAGTTCTTCCATTCGGGTTTTATCCCCTAAAATACTGCCGTGTGAAATAGAGCTGCTGGGATCAACTGCCAGAACGGCTACTTTTTTTCCCAATTGAGTCAGGTAACTTCCAAAAGTTTCAATAAAAGTACTTTTTCCAACACCGGGAACTCCAGTGATTCCAATTCGGATCGATTGATTGGCATGCGGTAAACAACCTTTTATAACCTCGTTTGCTTTTGCGGTATGCTCCGGATTCGTACTTTCAACCAGCGTGATAGCACGACTCAGAGCCGTGATATTTCCGGTTAGTATACCATCAATTAACTCCTTTGAAGAAGGTTGTTGTCTTCTGTTTTTTTTAATTTGCTGAATAGCAGAAACATTGGTGATTTCTGGGGGAGAAATTCCGGCTTTTTCGTGTAAACTGCTTGATCGTTTTTTTGAAGCTGACAAAGTATACTTTTTGGTAGTGTAAAAGTACAGAAAACAAAAACAGTTTCAAAAAGGATTTTTTTTAGCTGCAAAGGTTCAAAGGTTCAAAGCTACATAGGTACAAAGGGGCATAGGTACAAAGATACAAAGTGATAAAACCTTTGCCCCTTTGCCCCTATGTGCCTTTGCGCCTTAGGATTTAGTAAGCTGCTGTAAAACGAACCTGATGGTGTCTTGGAGTTTCAGCTTCGTCAGCAATAACTACTGCGAGATCTTCTACGGATAGAATACTTCTCTGATCGTCATTAAAAACCGGATTTTCTAATCCTAGACGGTATTTTCCAGTTCGTCCGGTGGTGATTCCCTGATGCATTTCGAAAGCAGGACTAAAGAAAGCCCAATCCAGTTCTTTTTCTTCTTTTAAAATATTCAAATAGTCTCTAGCTGCCGTTGCTCCTGCATGGTATTCTTTTGGAAAATCAGGTGTGTCAACTGCCTGTAGGCCCGGAGCAACAAACAAACTTCCCGCTCCTCCGATAGTAATAAAACGTTGTACCCCCGATTTTTTTACCGCTTCCTGAATGGCTTTTGACCCGGCAATAAAATCATCATAGATATTTGGATTGGTCCATCCCGGATTGTAAGCATTGATCACGATATCATTTCCTTTCAAAATTTCAGACAAAGCTTCTACATTAAAAATGTCTGCACTTTTCCACGTTGCATTTGAGTTGTCTTTTGGGTTTCTGGCAATAGCCGTAAGGTCATGATTTCTGTTAGCCAGTTCGTTTAAGATTGCGGTACCTACAAATCCGGTTGCTCCAATAATTGCGATTTTCATAATATATAAATTTAATTAGTAATAAAAAATGTTACAGTTTTGTGTAAAAAAATAGTTTTAGAATTGATTAGAAAAATCTTCCAAGGAAACTCCCTCTAATTGTAAACTAACTTTTTGATTCATTTCAGCATACAAAGAGCTCAAATTTTGATTGATCTTTTTTCCAACCGGACAATCCGGATTAGGCTGATTTTTGGCATAACCCAGATTGATCGTTTCAAAAGTCATTTCAAATATTTCTTTCAATGTAATTTTCGAAGGATCAACCGCAAGTCTTGTACCGCCGTTTTTACCTTCTTTACTTTCAACAACATGATGTGCTTTTAAATTGGCAATTTCTTTTCGCACCAAAACCGGATTCAGATTAATACTTCCTGCAATAAATTCCGACGACAAAAAATCGTTCGGGAATTTAGTGAGCAAAGTTAAAATGTGAATCGTTATGGCAAACTTACCTGAAATCATACTGTAATAAAATATGTTACAAATGTATGGTGTTTTTTGAAACAAAAAAAAGTTTTAACTAAAAATTAATTTTATTTTGAAACTATGCTGCAAAGAAGTTCAGGTTAAAGTGACACAAAATGCGAGTTTTAGTAAGTTGTAACTGCTTTATTACTAGATTGCTTTTTGATGGAAGAGAGGTATACCCAGCTAATAAACAAAAGTTGCAGCGGTACTCTGAACCATAAGTAAGAAATGCCTTTTCCGCTATAATTGGCTGTTTGTAAATTGATACTGTGTGCGGCTGCATAGATATTGGCAGGAAGTAAAACGATAAAAAATACAATCAGCAGTTTTGCGGTAAGCACTCTCGTTTTTGGAATCAATAAGCCCACTGCTGCCAGGAGTTCTATAATTCCCGTTGCATAAACAATTGTTGTTGGCCAGGGCAAAAAAGAGACCATCATCGCCATTCCCCTGGTAAATACAAAATGACTTACAGCTGTAAAAACCAGCATGACAGCCATGGCAATTCGGGCTGACTGAAAAATTTCAATTTTTTTTGAGATTAGCTTTATCAAAAGCAACGTAAGGATAAAAACACCTAGTAACACAATTAAAGTTTCCATATCTTTTTTTAACAAAGTTGCGCAGTAAAGCAATTGAAAACAATGAACCTGGGTTAATAAATGCGTTTTCTGATTCTGCTCAAAGCTTGTGGAGTGATGCCAATATAAGAGGCAAGATATTTTTGAGGAATCCTTTGTATGAGCTGTGGCTGTTCTGTAAACAGATTCAGATAACGCTGCTCGGCGGATTCGTTCAGCAGCGAAAGTTCTCTTTTTGTTTTTTTAAGAAACAATCCTTCACTGGCAAAGCGTCCAATTACATTACCAATCTTAGTTTCGGCATAAATATCCTGAAGATCTTCGTAAGATATACGCCAAAGAACGGTTTCTGCGAGGGTTTCAATCGTGTATGTGACAGGTAATCTTGTGATAAACGAATCATAACCACTCGTAAATTCGCCATCGAATACAAAAGTAAAAGTACGGTCGTGATCCTCACCGGGAATGTAATATCTTACCAATCCCTTTTCGACAAAAGAAAGATAATTTTCGATGGTACCCGCTTTCAGTATTGGGGTTTTCTTTGGAAATTCTTCCCGGATGAGCTTAGATGAAAAAGTATTCCATTCGGCATCTGAAAGTCTTGCCATTCGTTCAAAATTGTCTCTTATCGATTGCATTTGTTTTTGAAATTAGATCTTAAAAGTAGCAAAAAAAGAATTGAAGCGGTCTGATTTGTGTGATGCATCCCATAATAAATGTCTATTTTTGTGACTACTAAATGATATGAGCAACTTTATTCAAATATTTCTATTTCTTGCACTGGGTTTACTTTTACAACGCATAAAGCAATTTCCAACTCACCTTTATAAGGTTTTAAATAAGGTCGTTCTTTATGTCTGTCTGCCTGCAATTACATTGTATCATATTCCGAAAATAAAATGGAGCAATGAATTATTGTTCCCTATACTGTCGGGCTGGATTGGTTTTCTACTGGCCCTTGTATTTTTTCATTTTCTCGGAAGAAGATTAGGCTGGTCAAACAAATTGATTGGCTGTTTGATTTTAACTGCGGGACTATGCAATTCTTCTTTTTTAGGCTACCCTATAATTGAAGCTCTGTTTGGTAAAAAAGGCTTAGAAACTGCAATTCTTGTAGACCAGCCGGGAACGTTTGTAGTGGTTTCTACACTTGGAGTTTTTGTAGCAGCTTTTTATTCTAAAGGAAGCGCGGATTCCCTTAGCATTTTAAAAAAGATCATCTTATTCCCTCCGTTTATTACATTTTTAGTGGCCTGTTTGTTGAATGTTCTTCAATACGATTTAGATACCAATATTCAGTCTGTTTTAGTCAAAATAGGGAGCCTTGTAACTCCTTTGGCCTTACTTTCGGTTGGATTACAGCTTACTTTTGACCGAAAAAGCCAGCATTGGCAATTTTTGCGCCTCGGACTTTTCTTTCGGCTTGTAGTAGTTCCGTTGGTCATTTTGGTTTTATACGTTTTTATTTTAAAGCAGCATTCTGAAGCCATAAAAATAACCATTATGGAAATGGCCATGGCTCCCATGATTACAGGTGCGATCTTAGCTTCGACTTATGGATTGAAACCGAGATTGAGCAGTATGATGATTGGTTTCGGAATCCCGATTTCATTTGTTACCCTTAGCATTTGGTATTGGATTCTGAGTTTAATTTAGTTTTAAATACTAATTAGATAGAGAATATAGAACTTTAACTTTTTTTTAGAAAATCGGTGTTTTCTTTGTGCTTTTTTTGACTAATTTTAGAGAAACTAAAAAATATACTATTATGTCAACATTAAGATTAGGAGATATCGCTCCGGATTTTCATGCAGAAACCACCGAAGGACCCGTTAAATTTCATGAATGGTTAGGTGATTCCTGGGGTGTTTTATTTTCGCATCCTTCAGATTTTACTCCAGTTTGTACTACCGAATTGGGAACAGTTGCCAATTACCTTCCGGAGTTCACCAAAAGAAATACAAAAGTTATCGCGTTAAGCGTAGATGGTTTAGACTCCCATTTAGAGTGGATCAAGGACATTAACGAAACTCAGAATACAACCGTTAATTTTCCAATCATTGCGGACGAGGATAAAAGAATTGCGACTTTATACGATATGCTGCATCCAAATGCAAGTGATAAATTTACGGTGCGCTCTGTGTTTGTAGTAGGTGCCGATAAAAAAATCAAACTTACTTTAACCTATCCGGCTTCAACTGGAAGAAATTTTGACGAGTTACTACGTGTTATTGACAGTTTACAATTAACAGCCAACTATAGTGTAGCCACTCCCGCCAACTGGAAAGACGGAGAAGATGTGGTGATTACACCGGCTGTTCCGGATAGTGATATTCCTGCGAAATTTCCAAAAGGATATACACCAATAAAACCTTATTTGCGTATTACACCGCAGCCTAATAAGTAAGGGGCTGAGTTTTTTAGTCATTGGATTTAATAAAGATTCCGAGTTTTTAAGAGTTTTTTCTTAGAGGTTCGGAATCTTTATTTTTTCCGGATTCAGGGGTCGAATAATAATTTTGGGATTATGCGGTTTAGAGTAGACACAAAAAGTGATTAATCGCCCGCTTATGAAACAAAAGTTGCCAGCTATTGAATTGTTTTTCTCAATAAAAGATTTGTATTGTAAGTTCGCTGTATGAATGCTTAAACAAGGATTTCTTTGTATGGCTCACGATTGAAATCTGAATTGCGCCAAAAGATTTGGATCTTATTTCAGTTTGCAAGAGTCGATAATAAAAGCAACTCCTTTATGGTATTCAAAAAAATGTAACTAAACCTCAAAATAATATGATTTCTAAAACAAACTTCAGAACGATCGGTTCGCTCGTAAGTATGCTATTTCTTTTCAATAGCTGTGAGAAGGGAGATAGTTCTGTTGATTCTGAATCAAAGACTCCTGATACTACAAATCCCGAGACAAAGACACCTCCATTAGCTGTTACCGCAAACCTGAGTATAGAATCCTCCAATACGTTTGGAATTTTAAAAGTATCACAAAACGATTTTAATTACTGGAACAGCCATACTGTTAATGAAACAGCAGCCGTAGAAAAACTAAAAACGCTTTGTAAAACTGAAATTTATCAGGTTTTGAAAGATGATTTTGATTTCATTGTGATCGTATTAAATAATGCAACAAGTACTCCTCCTGCCGGAATGCCTTATGGTATTTATCAAAGGGTAAAAAATGATGCACAGGGTATCGGACTTAGTATGTCAGACAACACAAAAGATTATGGTTCTGCGGGTAAACTACAAGGAGTTTATTTTCTTTACCTAAACAATATCCAGGGCGGACCTATTTTACATGAGATGTTTCACAGATGGGCCAATTATGCTGTTCCCCAAAATTATGTATACCATTGGGATAAAGTAAAAGGAATACTTAGCGGAATATCCAATAACATTGCCGATATTGAATTGTATCTTGCAGGAGCGATTTCTGCTTCAGAGATTAAAGATGCCGAGAGTCTGGCTATTTATAATGATCCCCGTTTTACCAATAAAACAAGAATACCAAACAGTACTAATTCGCAGAAAAGTTTTAAATCACTTTTGGTAGTCATGAATCCTACCACTCTGACAGATGCCGAAATAAAATCATACAAAGATCAAATTGCGAATGTCACCCGTACACCTGCACAAGGAATCACTACAGGCTACCAGAATTTGTATAATAAAAGCAGAGGATTACTAACGTTAACCATCGGAAATTTGGATAAATCCAAAAAATAAAATTGCATTATGACTAAAAAACACCATACGAATTGTAAAGGCGATGTTACTAAAAAACAAACCTTATTAAGGAGGTTTACGCCACTTGTTTTCTTACCTGTTTTATTTTGTTTCTTTTCGGTACTATTTTCTTGTAGTCATGATAATCTGCAAGAAAAGAAGGATCCTACGATAGAAAATCCTAAACCTGGTGAAGAACCTCAAAAGCCGGATACTCCAAGTACTCCAGGGAATAATGCAGGGCTTAAAGACCTTATAAGTAAACAGCAATTTCAGGAGTTGTTCCCTTATCGTTATGGAGCAGAGCAGAGCAATAACTGGATAGTGAATCCTTCAAAAGATTTTTATACCTACGATGCGTTGATGAAAGCAGTTGATCTTATGGCAGACCTAAAGGTTGTTATCGAAAGAAAAGGGTGGTTTCAGAAAATAACCCGTACTAAAAAATCGACTAATGAAACAAAAGTGATTAAAGAAGATGCCGATTTCAGTGCTTCCTGGAACAATAATACTGTAGTGAGACAAGAAGTTGATTATGCAGATTTTATAAGCATTGGTTCTTTGGAAGTACGAAAAAGAGAACTAGCCGCTTTTCTTGCTAATATATCTCATGAAACTACGGGTGGCTGGTCAACGGCACCGGGAGGAGCCTATTCATGGGGTTTACACTTTCGTGAAGAGGTAGGCTATGATGAAAATAGTACCACAGGTTACAGAGATGAGAATAACGTGGCTTATCCTCCGGTAGTAAAGAAATCCTACCACGGTCGAGGCCCCATACAGTTGAGTTGGAATTATAATTATGGGCAGATAAGTGAATTTTTATATGGAGATAAAAACGTACTGCTTAAGAATCCTGAAAATGTAGCCAAAGATGCGGCTTTGGCGTTCCAGACTGCTATATGGTTTTGGATGACACCACAGGCTCCTAAACCTTCGTGTCATGCGGTAATGGTTGGTCAGTGGCTGCCTACCCAACAGGATATTAATGAGGGACGTAAACCCGGGTTTGGAGCGACAATTAATATTATCAATGGTGCTTTAGAATGCAATAAAGCAGATAGTGATAAAACACAATCAAGAAGAGGTTTTTATCAAAGATATTTAACTGTTCTCAACACCAGTGACCCTAATTGTGAATGCCAATGCGATAAAATGCAACCGTTTAAATAAGGTATTACTATAAAAAAGCTCCATACAAAAAAATGTATGGAGCTTTTTTTTCTTAGCATCTTAGGACCTTAGTATCTCAGCGCCTTAGTGACTTTTGACCAATTCGGCCATTTTCTTTTTATCTCCTACAACCCAAAGAATATCATTTTTTTCTAAAATTAAGCTTGATTCCGGATTCAGAATCCTATTTCCATTTCGCTCAATTCCAACCACCATACCATTGGTTTTTGTACGGAATTGACCAATGCTTTTTTGTACAAAATCTTCGGGAGAAACTTCAAATTGACGTAAAACAATATCTGTTTCTTCTACTTTTGCCGGAGCCTCAATTTCATTTTGATTGAGGTATTTATTGAATTCAGTAACCTGAGCATCGGTACCGATAACACAAATTTCATCACCGGGAAACAGACGTTCGTTTTTAGTTGGAATTGGAATTGTAATATCTCCTCGTTTGATGTAAGCAATATTGATTCCCATCGATTCACGAATACGCAGTTCTTCTAGAGTTTTACCCACTAAATTGGATTCTGTCCCAATATCAAAAAAAGACATGTGACCGTCCCATGGCATTAAATTAGCATAACGTCTGTCGATTTTTTTGTTTTCGCGATCATTTAAATTTTTAAGAAAATGGCTTTCAATTTTATGGTATTGTTCGTTTAATTTTTTAGGGAATATTTGATAGACCACAATAGCAACAACCAAAGCAATAAAGGCAACTAAAGGAGAGAAGAAGATGTTTAGTAAAAATCCGATTAAGAACAATCCGAGACTCATTCTAATCAGAATCAGCATCAATATTGCACCACGGTATTTACGTTCTTCCCATAAAGAATCCACTTCTTCTACTGCCACTCTTCGAAGGGAGAGTGCCCATAAGAATGGCGCAATAATTACCAGGGTGATAAGAGCTGCCAATGTATTTCCGAATCTTGTTTCAGCAACTAAAGGCGCAACAAATTTTACCGATAATAAAATAATTGCTGTAATAATAATAGTATGCAGAACGATTTGAATGATATAAGCATTAAGCACTTTTTGCCAAACACTGACTGATTTTATCGCCTGTGCATTGACACTGTAACGATTAATGTTTTTAACCCATCTTTTGGGAAGTTTTCGTTCCAGAAAATCAGAAAATGGCACGGCATATTTGACCATAAACGGCGTTGTAAAAGTAGTGATGGCCGAAACGGCAACAACTACCGGATATAAAAAGGAGCTGGTTACATTTAGTGTCATTCCCAATGTAGCAATGATAAACGAAAACTCCCCGATTTGAGATAAACTCATCCCTGTTTGTACAGATTGTTTTAAAGGTTGTCCGGCCAGTAATGCACCAATAGTCGAACTGACAGACTGACCTATGATGGTTACCAAAGTTAAAATAGCGACAGGCAGTGCATGTGTGTATAGCATTTTAGGGTCGATAAGCATTCCAACTGATACAAAGAAAATAGCTCCAAATAGATCTTTTATAGGTTTAATAAGATGTTCGATGTGCTCTGCCTGAGTCGTTTCGGCAATGATAGATCCCATGATAAAAGCACCCAAAGCAGGTGAGAAACCAACATTTGCGGCAAAACTTACCATAGTTAAACAAAGGGCAAGCGAAATAATCAGCAACATTTCGTCTGTTAGTAAATGTTTGGCTTTTTTAAGTAAGGTTGGGATAAAAAAGAT
Source organism: Flavobacterium sp. UGB4466 (assembly GCF_903469665.1). Lineage (GTDB taxonomy): Bacteria > Bacteroidota > Bacteroidia > Flavobacteriales > Flavobacteriaceae > Flavobacterium > Flavobacterium lipolyticum. The sequence continues at coordinate 75,743 of NZ_CAGKLC010000006.1, forward strand.
TCCGCCCAGAAACCATACGGTCAGGAAGAAAATCAGTTTTAGCACAGACATCATCAGTTCACTTCCTGAAAATTGCTGACTTACAGCAATGGTTGAAAGTAGCACCATCATCAAAATAGCAACAAGATCCTGCACAATTAAAGACCCAATTACAATTCCGGCAAATTTTTGAGCTTTTACGCCTAGTTCATCAAAGGTTTTCAGGATAATAGTTGTCGAAGAAATAGAAAGGATAACACCTAAGAAGATACTGTCCATTTGTTCCCAGCCCATCCAGCGCCCGACCATATAACCCATGACGACCATCGTTACAATTTGGGTAATAGCTGTTATGGAAGCGGTTCCTCCAACTTTCATTAGCTTTTTAAAACTAAATTCAAGACCTAAACTAAATAGTAAAACGATTACACCAATTTCTGCCCAAACTTCAACACTTTTCATTTCAGTAATGGTAGGAAAGAAATCAAAATGATTTCCGGCCAAAAAACCCGCTATTAGATAACCTAAAACCAGAGGTTGTTTGATTAATCTAAATAACAGAACAGCAATTCCTGCAGTCAGCAGGATGAGACCTAAGTCGCTAATTAGAGGTTGTAAGTGGTGGGTAGATGCGGTGGCGGCGTTTAATGCGATCATAGAGTAGTGTTTTTTGTTAAGAAAATCATCCGGCTTTTTGTTTCAGTGTTTTGCTAAAAAAGATACGGCGTTTGGAAATAACAGTTTTTCATGGCAAATAAATTCACTGAACTCCTTTGAAAAACAAAAGTGGAGTGAATCAACAGGACTAATTTTTTAATACAATTTGTAAATAAAAAAAGCTATCGATAAAGATAGCTTTTTTTGAGAAAATATTTTAGGTTTTCTTTAAATTCCCACATAATTACTAGGGGTAATGGCTAATAATTCGGCTCTGACAGCATCAGAAACTTCTAAAGTAGCAATAAAATTATGAATGGCATTTTTGTCAATTGCTTCATTTGTTCTGGTTAAACCTTTCAAGGCTTCATACGGATTTGGATAAGCCTCACGACGAAGGATTGTTTGAATTGCTTCGGCTACAACAGCCCAGTTTTTCTCTAAATCTTCAGCAAATTTAGCTTCATTCAGCAATAATTTGTTTAAACCTTTTAAAGAAGCCTCAAAAGCAATAATGGTATGTCCCATTGGAACTCCGATATTACGTAAAACGGTGCTGTCTGTTAAATCACGCTGCAATCTCGAAACCGGTAATTTTGCGGCTAAATGCTCAAAAATAGCATTCGCAATTCCTAAGTTTCCTTCTGAATTTTCGAAATCAATAGGGTTTACTTTATGCGGCATAGCAGAGGAGCCAATTTCTCCCGCTTTGATTTTTTGTTTGAAATAATCCATCGAAACATACGTCCAGATATCACGATCTAAATCGATGATGATCGTATTGATTCTTTTTAAAGCATCGAAGAATGCAGCAAAATGGTCATAATGTTCGATTTGAGTGGTAGGGAAGGAATGGTGTAAGCCAAGATCCGTTTCTACAAATTTATTACCAAACTGTTTCCAGTCGATCTGTGGGTAAGCTACGTGATGTGCATTGTAATTTCCGGTTGCACCACCAAATTTAGCAGCAAACGGAATATTAAATAACAAACGCATTTGTTCTTCTAAACGCTCTACAAAAACTAAAATTTCTTTTCCTAAACGAGTAGGAGAAGCAGGCTGTCCGTGTGTGCGTGCCAACATTGGAATAGCTGCCCATTCTACGCTTAGTTCTTTTAATTTAGAAATTAAAGCAATTAACGAAGGCATATAAACCTGCTCAAACGCTTCTTTTGTTGAAAGTGGAATCGCAGTGTTGTTGATATCCTGAGAAGTTAATCCGAAGTGAATGAATTCTTTGTATTGAGATAAACCCAGTTTTTCGAAAGCATCTTTGATAAAGTATTCTACGGCTTTTACATCGTGATTGGTTACTTTTTCAGTTTCTTTAATCCAAAGAGCATCTTCAGTAGAGAAATTTTTATAGATGTTTCTTAAACTTTCAAACAGATCAGGATTTACGTCCGAAAGCTGTGGCAAAGGTACTTCGCACAAAGCGATGAAATATTCAATTTCAACCAGTACCCGGTATTTGATTAAAGCTTCCTCAGAGAAAAAGGGTGCTAATGAAAGGGTTTTATTTCTATATCTTCCGTCAATTGGAGATATAGCATTCAATTCGTTTAAAGTAGTCATTGTTATGTTGTTTGTTCGAAAGGCACAAATATAAACAGAATTTGTGGATAAAAAAGGATAGTTCTTAGTGATTAGTGATTAGTCCTTAGATGTTTGTTTTATTCTCGAGGCTAAGGACTAATCACTAAGGACTTAAAAACTAAAACCAGATTTTAAACGATCTCTTAAAGTGGCTACACCTTTTGAGGCGACTTCGGCAATTACGTCTACTTTATTACGAAGGTTTGGGATGCTGATTGGATTTGGATCAATATAGAAAACAGGTGTGACAGAGGGCGTATATGAAATTAATCCTGCCGCCGGATATACTTGTAGCGATGTTCCAATAACGGCAAAATAATCAGCTGTTTCGGTAATGTCGATGGCTTCTTCAAGAGCAGGAACGTCTTCGCCAAACCATACAATATGAGGGCGAAGCTGATGTCCGTTTGGGTCCAGATCACCAGTATAGAGGTCTTCTGTCCAGTCTAAAATTAAGTTGCGATTTTGAGTGCTTCGTACCTTTAGTAATTCTCCATGTAAATGCAGGACTTTGGTGCTTCCGGCACGCTCGTGCAGATTGTCTACATTTTGGGTGATGATGTGCACATCAAAATCATGCTCTAGTTCGGCTAGAATGTTATGTCCTGAATTGGGTTCTACTTCCTTAAGCTGCTGGCGTCTTTTGTTGTAAAAGTCCAGAACCAATTCCTGATTTTTTCTCCAGCCTTCAGGAGTGGCAACTTCCATCACATCATGACCTTCCCATAAACCATCACTGTCGCGAAAAGTTTTGATCCCGCTTTCAGCACTAATTCCGGCTCCGGTTAAAACCACTAATTTCTTTTTCATTGTAGTGTAATTAAAGGATAAAAATAGTGATTTCTCCATTTAGTTTCAGAATAGCAGTATTACCATTACATTTTTTTTAATAGTTTAGATAACCGATAAAAGCGTATTTATACTTATTGTTTCGGTCTTACAAATTATCTAGTTTTAGTGAGCAATAAAAGAAAAGAAATTTTAAATGATTTTAATACAATTTACAGGATTATCGGGTTCGGGTAAAACAACATTAGCTGAAAATGTGCGACAGCTTTTAATAGAAAAAAAGTATAAAGTCGAGATAATTGATGGCGATGTATATCGGAAAACCATCTGTAAAGACCTGGGATTTTCTAAAGAAGACCGCTGCGAAAATGTCAGACGTCTTTTTAATGTTGGACGAAATTTTGTTGTATCGGACACGATCGTTTTGATGTCAGTTATAAATCCATATGAAAACCTGAGAAACGAATTGCGCAATCATGAATTTGTCAGAACTGTATATTTAGATTGTTCGATTGATAATTTAATCGAAAGAGATCCTAAGGGATTGTATAAAAAAGCATTATTATCGGATAATGATCCTGATAAAATAAAGAATTTTACCGGTATAAGCGATATTTTTGAAACTCCGTTACAACCAGATTTAGTGCTGAAAACTGATGTAGAAAGCGTTCCTGTTTCGACTCATAAACTGTATCATTTTATTTTAAACAGTTTACCTGATTTGGCTTGATCTTTAAAATCAGGTTCCCAAATTCTATTTATTTTACTTATTTCTTTGATGATAAAGCGTTTGTAATTTTTTTATATTTACAAACCCCAAAGCATACCGTCTAATTTAATTTTTTAATGCTTATGAACCCTTCTTCCAGTAAACTTCCTGTTTCTTTTTTAGCAGATAAATTGCAAAAAGAACTGGCAATATGCGAAAATGATCTCTGGACGCCCCATTTTAATACTGGCGACTATAGCGGCAATTGGACAAGTGTATCCTTAAGGTCACAGTCCGGTTTAGTAAACGATATTACCTCTTTTGCTAATCAAGAGTATAAAAACACAGCATTACTGGAGAAATGTCCTTATTTTAAGGAGATCATGGATTGGTTTCAGTGCGAGAAGGAAGCTGTGCGTTTGCTCAGGTTAGGACCGCAAAGCGAAATAAAAGAACATACGGATAACGATACCTCTTATGAAGATGGGTTTTTTAGAATTCACGTTCCGATCATAACCAATTCTGATGTACTTTTTTATGTGGATAAAAAACTGGTTCCCATGAAAATAGGGGAGTGCTGGTACGCAAATTTTCAGCTTCCCCATAGTGTAGAGAATAAAAGTGCTGAGGCACGTATTCATCTTACGTTGGATTGTGTCCGAAATGACTGGTCCGATCAATTGTTTGCTGAAATGGGCTTTGATATTCATTATTCCCGAGAAAAAGAGCAATATTCTGATGAGGTAAAACAAATGATTATTGCAGAACTTTCCCGAAACCCGTCGGCAGCTGGAGCTCAGATTATTGCCGATTTGCAATCCTAATAAATACCGAAGAATGGAAAACACAAATCATCCTTTACTAAATTGGATTCCCTATAAATTAATCGAAAAAGAAAATGAAGTTTATCTGGAATGGCTGTACCTGGCTGATAAAAGATATGTCGATCCTTTTTTTGATGAAACCATTTCGAAATGTAAGAGTCATGCCTATAATTCAACATCATTTAAAATTGTTAGTACGGTAGAAAATTTAGTAGACTGGTCAAACGAATTGGTTTCGGCAGATTTAAAATCACTCGTATTTCATGTTTCCCGATGTGGTTCTACAATGCTGAGTCAATCGCTGGCAACTTCGAAGGAGAATATTATGATTTCGGAAGCACCTCTTATCGATGAAATTTTAAGAAGTCATAACTTTGGAACAGATAAAAAAAGCGTGCTTTTACAATCGGCTTTGAAATTCTTAGGTCAAAAAAGATTTCCGGAACAAAAGAATTTAATTGTAAAATTAGATGCCTGGCATATTTTTAAAGCCGGATATCTGAGGTCAATATTTTCCGGGCTGCCTTTTGCTTTGCTTTTTAGGAATCCGGGTGAAGTCTTAAAATCGCATCAAAAAATGATGGGGATGCACATGGTTCCAAATTTATTACCGCCGGAAGTTTTTGGGATTACCGCCAGAGAAATTAGCGAGATCAGTTTCCAGCAATATGGAGCCTTGATCTTAGGGAAGTATTTTCAGGGTTTTCTGGATTTTTATGAAACAGATCAAAATGTCGTAAAACTCAATTATAACGATGGTATGAGAAGCGTCATCGAAAAGTATATATCCTTTATTAATATTGATTACAGTGCCAATGAACTTGAAAAAATGTATGAAAGACTCAACAGACACTCTAAAAATGAAAATGCCACTTTTGAAGGCGATTCGTTTAAAGAGGAAGCCTTAGAAATCGATTTGACATTGGTAAACAATTTGCATGAAAAACTGGAGAATATTTTTGTAGAAGATGCGTCACATTGAAAAAAGATCTCAGTTTTTCTTTTTGTTTTATTAGGCGGTGTTTTTTCTTACAAAAAAATAAATCTCTTTAATAAATAAAGTGTATTTTTGTGGCAAATTAAGATGGAAATGATTGATTTAGATTACCTCGCTTTTCTTGAAAATATATTAACAGACAACCGCAAAGAACGATTTTTGGATGTTCTGGCCAATCGCACCAAACATTTTACAGTTGCTGTAGAAGATGTTTTTCAGATGCATAATACTAGTGCTGTGATGCGCAGTTGTGAGGTTTTCGGAATTCAGGAACTGAATATTATTGAGCAGCGTTTCGGAAAAAGAATCGATAAAGAAATCGCTCTGGGTGCACAAAAATGGGTTGACATCAATCGTTTTGATACCGTAGAGGGCTGTATGACTTCTTTGCGAAACCAAGGATATCAAATTATTGCGACAACTCCGCATGAAAACGATTGTTTAATTCAGGATTTCGATATCACAAAACCAAGTGCCTTATTTTTCGGAACAGAAAAAGACGGATTATCTCCTGAAATTATGGAAAAAGCGGATGGTTTTCTTAAAATTCCGATGGTAGGTTTTACAGAAAGTTTAAACATTTCCGTTTCGGCAGCCATTATCATTCAAAACCTGACCAACCGATTGCGAAATTCAGATATCAAATGGCAATTGTCAGACGAAGAAATTCTAGAAAAACGATTGATTTGGGCGAAAAATTCGATTAAAGATATTAGGCGTATTGAAGCACGATATTATTCTGAGAAAGAAACATCAGATTAGTATTTTTGGAGATCTTCGCAATGTAAACGAAATACTCCGATTGTATTGAATAATGATAATGAAATGATTTAATTTTTTTTTCAATAAAAAAGAGTTGTCGAAATTCGTGTTGCAAAACAGAATCATTTTAATGCCACTCCTTCTGTAAATGGTACCGGACAACGATAGGATAAAAATAGAGGTTATCTTTAAACTGGAATGCTTTGTCTTTTAGCTAATGACAACATTATTAATTCTTAGCTTTGGATTTGCAAGATTTTTAATAATGGTAAATACGGTCTGATAATTTAAAATTGTCTTACCAAACAAATCCTCAAACTGTCTGTAATTTTCATTGAACATTTGTTCCTAATTTAGGATAGAAAACGGTGCACTATTTCTACTCGATGGCTCCCCCCGGAAGGAACTCTCTGTTTCCTAATAACAGATGCTCTGCTGTTTCTAACTCTATTGTATTTTTATTCTATATTATGTACAGATTTTAAGAAAGGATTGATTTTTTGTTTGCCATAACGATTCTAAGCCTTTTTCTGGTGAAAAATGTTTGAAAATTTTATAATCAAATCATGGATTGTGAGAATTTTAAAAAAGAAATCTCATACCATAAAACTTGTCTAAAGTCTGAAAATTGGCCTGTTTGTAATGTTTTCAAACATAATTATTCAGACTAAATTTATAAAACTAACAATTGTTTATTTAATAATCTGTAAGAGCTTTCAAAATAATTGATTAAGCTTATTTTTTTTTTTAAAGAAGAACGATCTGCTTTTATCTTTTTTTTTTCGTGTTAAACTTTTAAGGATATTGCTTTATTTATAAGAATATTCTTATTTTTGAATTTGAAATCTTGTAATTCCGTATAACCATGTTAAAAATAAGGGTATATCAGTTGTTTAGTCCCGGAATGCCTTTCCGTATTGGGGATATGACTTGACTGTTGGGAAAACAAGTAAATTCACGGAATATTAATTAATAACGACAGCCAAAGAAATTAATGTACGTGATGAAAGTGATGGTGTCATCGCGTTTGATCAAAAAAACATTCATTTATTTTGAAAGTATGTTGTTTAGTATATTATAAAAATGAAA
>NZ_CAGKLC010000006.1:83154-95595 GCF_903469665.1 Flavobacterium sp. UGB4466
GGATAATATAGAAAATCTAATTGATAAAGGTGATAATAAGTTAACCTTAAAGGATGTCCGAAACGAACTGAGGATATCTAAAGAGATTGTAATTGAGTCTACAGAAAACCTGACTAATGAAAGTGATAATAAGTTAACCTCAGCAGAGGATGTTCAAAGCGAATTAGGAATATCTAAAGAAGTTATAGCTGAATTGAATAACGATATTAACAATATGATTTCTTTTGCCGTACATAATGGTATAATAGTTGACCCGGAGATTAATAGTCTTGTTCAAAACAGTAATATTGATAGTTTGCTCAAAGCATATAATATATTGTGCAAAAACATTTCTCCCGTAACTCCCAAATCTATATCGTTTTGTAAATTGATGGCTAGTAAGTGGAATAGTAAAAATATATTTACTAAAATGCCTATAACAAAGAATTTATTTATTACTTCCTGTTGTTTTCTTATTGCTTTTATTTGTACAAGTTTATCTTCTGAGGTTAATATGAATTCGTTGGACGAAGGAGTATTGAACAATGAAGGTATATCGGGTTTGTTGAACTTATTATATTTAATTTCTCTTGCAGGTTTAGGGGTTATGTTCTATTTACTGAGAAGTATAAATTATTCTATTAGAAAAGGCACCATTACACCCGAAGATTCCGCCTACTTCCCTATAGTAATTATTTTAGGATTGATTTCAGGCCTTATTATGTCTGAGATTCTTTCATTCCAGTTTTTTGATCATAAAGATTCCGGTCTGTTGTTCAATAAAAGTTTGCTTGCTATTCTCGGAGGGTTTGCATCTGATGTTCTTTTCAGTATTCTGTACAGTTTGATTAACAAAATAAAGAAAACGTTTGAGGTTGTGCCTATAAAGAAAGAATCATGATTTGTGAATCTTCTTTCAGAAATACAGTATCATCCAAGTAAACCGGAAGAATATTTTACACACCAAAACTCATTGACGGAGTTTACAATGACATAGAAAGTGAGATTTTACTTTGAGAATGTAATAAACTTAATATATAAACTTCTAGTATGATGAGATTTTTTAGCCCCTATATTTCCATATTTGGTTTTGGATTGCTTACCTCTTGTAGTGTGCTTCCTGATTCGACGACTATTTTAACACGAGAAGTTATCAAGGAGGGAGTCGGTATGCATGATTTAAATATAGCATTAACCAATCAACTTTTTGCAGAACGGAAATTAAGATTGGACTCTTTTATTCAGGAAAATTACATCCCTGCTATCATAGAAAATTATCAGAAAAGGATTCCCGATTCAATTAACTATAAAAAGGAATTTCCTAACATTGTAATGGGTATCCTTCCCGTTATTTACCAAAAGAAAGATTCTTTACAAAATGTATTAAATATACAGCAGCAGGAGATTATTGGCCAATTAAATAACAGTTTTGGTAATTATACTGAGGCAACAGCTTCTCTGCAAGATTTAATTGATTCTAATATTCGACTAAAGAATGCTAAAGAAAATGCTTCTAATTCCATTTTCAAACTCATTACTAAAGATAAACTGGATGTGAAAAAAATAGAAGAAAGTATTGAAAAAGTATTGAAAAAATAATTGAATACTGTAGTTGTAAAATATACTTAATATCATAAAAATGGAATTTATGTCAGCAATAGATTGGAATGCACTTGCTGCCAGCGCGGCAGCTCAAACGGATAATGAGTTTAAAAATAGTTTAGCAGCTTTAACCAACTTAAAAGTTACTGAAATAGATTACTTTATAGCTCAAAGTAATATTAGTAATGCTAACATACTAAAGGTTTTGGATGAGATCAATAATGCTACAAAGTCAAATAATGAAAAGAGTAAGGACATTATTGGCATTGAGAATGGTGTTAGTTTCTTGGTTAGTTTGGCTTCTAAAATAGTTTAATCCTATCTGGGTGAGTTTAATCTGTTGAATAGTAAGTTGATAGATTTGAAGAAAACGTTTTTTTTAATAATAAGATTCATCAATAAATTGATGTATCAAGCCTCCCCAGAAGATTGTAGCTATTGTACGTGTTGCAAAATACCTGCACCGCAATACGCAGTTGCAAGGTTTCCGGGATTCAGGAACTTAATATTGAGCAGCGTTTTGGAAAAAGAATCGACAAAGAAATCGCTTTAGGTGCACAAAAATAGGTTGACATCAATCGTTTTGATACCGTAGAGGGGGGGATGACTTCTTTGTGAAACCAAGGATATCAAATTATTGCGACAACTCCTGATAAAAACGATTGTATAATTCCGGATTTCGATATCACAAAACCAAGGGCCTTATTTTCCGGAACAGAAAAAGACGGATTATCTCCTGAAATTATGGAAAAAGCGGATGGTTTTCTTAAAATTCCGATGGTAGGTTGTACAGAAAGTTTAAACATTTCCGTTTCGGCAGCCATTATCATTCAAAACCTGACCAACCGATTGCGAAATTCAGACATCCAATGGCAATTATCAGACGAAGAAATTCTGGAAAAGCGATTGATTTGGGCAAAAAACTCAGTAAAAGATATTAAACGAATCGAAGCAAGGTACTACGAAGAAAATCCCAGGTAATAAAAATAGCCACGAATTCACGAATTTTAGTAAAAATGTATTCTTGAATTCACAGCAAAAAACCTTTGCAACTCTGAGCCTTTACCGCTTTGAACCTTTTGAAGATAATAGCAGATAGAAAAAAATAGCCACGAATTCACGAATTTTAATAAAAAAAGCATTCGTCAATTCGTGGCTATAAACCTTTGCTCCTTTGAATCTTTGCCACTTTGAACCTTTTGAAGATAATAGCAGATAGAAAAAAATAGCCACGAATTCACGAATTTTAATAAAAAAAGCATTCGTCAATTCATGGCTATAAACCTTTGCTCCTTTGAATCTTTGCAGCTTTGTACCTCTACAAAATCAAAAAAGAACATTCGTGAATTGCTTCGCCTGTTCGCTATCGCTTGGGTCGTGGAAAAAAAACTTTGTCCCTCTGAGCCTTTGCCGCTTTGAACCTTTTGAAGATAATAGCAGATAGAAAAAAATAGCCACGAATTCACGAATTTTAATAAAAAAAGCATTCGTCAATTCGTGGCTAAAAACCTTTGCTCCTTTGAATCTTTGCAGATTTGTACCTCTACAAAATCAGAAAAGATTAAAAAAGAACATTCGTGAATTGCTTCGCCCGTTCGCTATCGCTTGGGTCGTGGAAAAAAAAACTTAGTCCCTCTGTACCTTTGCCACTTTCAACCTTTTGAAGATAATAGCAGGTAGAAAAAAATAACCACGAATTCACGAATTTTAGTAAAAAAAGCATTCGTCAATTCGCGGCTAAAAACCTTTGCTCCTTTGAGCCTTTGCCGCTTTGAACCTTTTGAAGATAATAGCAGATAGAAAAAAATAGCCACGAATTCACGAATTTTAGTAAAAAAGCATTCGTCAATTCGCGGCTAAAAACCTTTGCTCCTTTGAACCTTTGCAGCTTTGTACCTCTACAAAATCAAAAAAGAACATTCGTGAATTGCTTCGCCTGTTCGCTATCGCTTGGGTCGTGGAAAAAAAACTTTGTCCCTCTGTACCTTTGCCGCTTTGAACCTTTTGAAGATAATAGCAGATAGAAAAAAATAGCCACGAATTCACGAATTTTAATAAAAAAAGCATTCGTCAATTCGTGGCTAAAAACCTTTGCTCCTTTGAACCTTTGTAGCTTTGTACCTCTACAAAATCAGAAAAGATCAAAAAAAAAGCATTCGTCAATTCGCGGCTAAAAACCTTTGTTCCTTTGAACCTTTGCCACTTTGGACCTTTTTTAAAGTGAAATTTTGGGCTAAAAACACCTATAAAACTATCTTCCAAAAGAGTCATAATTGTCTTCGGCATATTTTTCAAAGCGTTTTAACAATACGATGTTTTCTTTTTCAGTAGTGGTTAGTTCGTTGTTTACATTGTCTGAAACAGGAATATACCATTCTACACTATCAAAAAACTGACGAACTGTTTTGGTTTTAAAAGTCAGTCCGTGTCTTGCGAAAATGGTGTTTCTTAGAATCTCTAAATCAATTTTCTTTAAATTTTTTAAATCTGATTCTTTTAATTTTTGCGTAGACGAGTTTATCGTCATAATGCTTTCCGATGCAGCTCTAAATACCGCTTCTATGTAAGTTTCAGCTTCTTTTCCCTCTTCAACCTCTAAATCTGTTACTTGTTCTTCTCTTGGGTTTTCATAATCAATATACATCCCGTCTTTCGGAAGCATCACATTAGGATCATACTTAAACTCTTTTTTAATAAGTTCAAATTTCCTTTTAGAGACTTCTTTCTTAGGATTATTGGCTACCCAGATTCCAGTTAAAAGAGTGTCATTTTTGATCTCAAAATCAAAAACACCATCATTTTTATCATCACCAGGTTCTTTAAGTATAAAATGAACGGTGCTGCCTTTTATAGTCATTGTACCGGTAAGGGGCCTGCTATTTCCGGCAACAATACTTTGTCCTGTAACTTTTGAGGATGTGATTCTTTTTATTACAATATTGATTTTGTTGATGTAATTTTCTTTCGCTGGTTTGCTGGTATCGCGTTCCAAAATAGTAAAGTCACCTACGTAAGAACCATACAAATCGGTTCTAATTTCTTTTGGCAGGTCTTTGGTAATGTCTTTTGTCGTTTTTTTCTCTTTAGAATTACAGGAAAAAAGTAATATTGATAGTAGTAAACAAAAAAGTTTTTTCATTTTTTTAATTGGTTATAAAGATAATACTCAACGATTAACAAATTGGGAATCCAGCCCAACCATGCAATAATCTGATACAAATCCATTGGTGCGGGATGAAACAAATATACAAGAATAACCTTCCAAAAACGTAGTGTTACGGCAGAAAAGGTTAGGGCAAAACTTCGTAGCATAAATGCTTTATGTTTCAGAATGTTTTTGTTTTTTATAGCCGTAAAACCTTTAAGAGTGAAGTAAAACCAATAAATTGACAAGGCAACAAAAGAGATCTTGGCGAAAAGTCCACCGTTAGCGAAAAGACCAATAAATAATCCCGACGGAGCACTAAAAAGGAGCACTGTAAAAACATAAAATTTTCCAATATTTCGATGAGTTGCAGGATGTTTTTTTAAGAGAATATCACTGAATTGGAAAAATCCGGCGAGCAAAACAAAAATTGCAGTATATACATGTATGTAAAAGAAAGTAATGTAAAATGGAATTTCGGAAACTTCAGTCTGTTTGATTTGAAGAAAAGCAATGTTTTTTTTCAGTGGAACATATTGTAACGTGAGCTGTAACATTAAAACATAGAAGTAACTAAAAAGGAAAGTCCCAATTAATTGCAATGAAAATCGAATATTCTTTTTCAATTTTTTTTTGTAAAGGATTTATTAGTTTTCAAATATAAAAAATCCCTAATTGTAAAAGCGGTTGACGTTAGCTATTTTCAAAATTTCCAAAAAAAATAGTTCCGAATTCACGAATTTTAGTAAAAAATGCATTCTTGAATTCACAGTAAAAAACCTTTGCGTCTCTGAACCTTTGCAGCTTTGAACCTTTTGAAGATAATAGCAGATTGAAAAAAATAGTCCCGTATTCACGAATTTTTAAAAGCATTCGTGAATACGTGGCTAAAAACCTTTGCCGCTTTGAACCTTTTGAAGATAATAGCTGATAGAAAAAATAGTCCCGTATTCACGAATTTTTAAAAGCATTCGTGAATACGTGGCTAAAAACCTTTGCAGCTTTGAACCTTTTGAAGATAATAGCAGATAGAAAAAAATAGCCACGAATTCACGAATTTTAGTAAAAATGTATTCTTGAATTCACAGTAAAAAAACTTTGTTCCTCTGAGCCTTTGCCGCTTTGAACCTTTTGAAGATAATAGCTGATAGAAAAAATAGTCCCGTATTCACGAATTTTTAAAAGTATTCGTGAATTGCTTCGCCTGTTCGCTATCGCTTGGGTCGTGGCTAAAAAACTTTGCTCCTTTGAACCTTTGCAGCTTTGTACCTTTGTACCTGTGAGCCTTTACCGCTTAGAATCTTAGAGACTTAGAACCTCTTACAAAGTATAATTCAAATTAATACTCCATCTGTAATTGGCTTCCATGTTTCCATTTGAAAGGTTCTGAGTAATTGGCAGCATTGCATTTACACCAATCGAGAATTTATCTTTTCCGGCTTCAAGACCAAATTTCCCAAACAAAATATCGCCGGCTGTATTGGGTAAATTCAGATTATGCTGTTTATTGGTTTGATAAAGTTCACCTGCCAATCCGGCTTGCGGAACAATTTGAATTGATTTTGTATTAAATAAATAAAAGAAAGTGGCAGCATAATTAAACTGATCACCGTACTGATAATTTTTGCTGTTTTGGGTTTTAAAAATATAATTCAGAGTAGTATTTAGTCCCAGATTTTTGCGTTTTACCACATACTCAGTGGCCAACGGAAAGTCCCAGCTTCCGGTCCCCAATTGAAAACTTTGGTTGATACTTCCTATATTATTGGCTTCCGTAAATTTTCCGGTTGGAATTTTAACACCACCGCCGAGGCTTACTTTATGTGTAAATATGGTACTGTCTTTTTGAGTTTCAAAAACCGTGTACAAAGCCATTACCGTAATATCGCCCAAACCGGCAATATTTTCGGTTCCTGCAGTTAATTGTCTTTCATGAAAATGATACGGAATCAATGCTGAAATTTGTACTTTTTCTGTAACTGGTATACGTGCCCATGCCTGAACAGTATTGAAATTTTCGTCAATCCACGGAGAGTTCGCAAAGATTCCGTCGCGGCTGGTATAACTTTGTTTGAAATATCTCAGACCTACAAAATTGTTGTTCAGCATAGAGCTAAATCCCATACTCCCTCCACTTGCCGAACAACCACAGGCGTCACAATCGAAATCCTCGATCAAAGCCATACGCTGAAAAGTGAAGGCGGAAATACTATCTTTCGAAGTAAAACTAAAGACTGATGAACCAGTCAAAAGGGCGAACATTACTATTATTTTTTTCATCTTAATTATTTTTAGAAGCTAATCCCGCTTTCGGCTTTATCTTTTTGGGTGAAGAAAAATCACCCAAAAAGGATACCGCCTCTATCGGGGCTGGGACTTCGGTTTTCATTATGTTTTTTATTACAGCTTATATATTTCTACAGAACAATAATCTGCGGCCGTATTTTTAAAATTCCGCAAAACGTTTATCAGTTAAAAATGCTGTATCCGTTAACGTTTTTAGGAAAGCTATGATTTGTTTTTTATCCGTTTCGGAAAGTGTGATTCCAAACTTTCCGTTTTGTTTTAGGATTACATCTAAACTAGGGGAATCTTTAACTCCTTCAGAATAATGATTAAGTACTTCATCTAAAGTTGCAAATCTTCCATCATGCATGTATGGCCCCGTCTTTTCAACATTGCGTAAAGTGGGCGTTTTGAACTTGCCCAAATCATCCGCTAAATTTGTAACCCTGGCTCTCCCTTTTTTGATCATAAGCTCAGTGTCATCAGTAAAATTGCTGTCAATCCCGTTGTTGTGATACAAATTGTCAGTTAATAAAGGAGTCTTATGACAAGAGAAGCAAAATTGTTCCGCAAGTTGGAGTCCTTTTAATTCATTTTCATCTAAATGGCCCCCGGTTTCTCCACGGACATATTTGTCATATCTTGAGTTTCCAGAAATCATAGTTCGCTCAAATTGCGCTATTGCCTTTACAATATCAGCTTGATTAATCGCTTTTCCAAATGCTTTTTGAAACATTGCAGGGTAATGAGCATCCTCATTTAATTCCTCTATTAACTCTCCTAAATTCTGATGCATTTCATCTTCGTGAGCTAGTGGTGCAAAAGCTTGAGATTCTAAATTCGTAGAACCTCCATCCCAAAATAGCCCATTAGTAGCCCAGGCTAAATTCATTAACGCAGGGGAATTTCGCTCTAATTTTTTTCCGGAAATACCATTATTAGTTAAGGCAAAACCATCAGAAAAGGCTAAATTTTGTTGATGACAAGTTGCACATGAAATCTGATTGTTTCCAGAAAGTCTTTTATCAAAGAACAATTTTTTTCCTAATGCAATTCCGTCTGCACTGAGAGGATTTGTTTTAGAATCAATAAATTCAGGGAAATTAGCAGGAATCGTAACCAATGGTTGTAGTTCCTGATAAGAATCATCAAGATCATTACAGGAAAGGCTTAGAAAAACCAATCCCATAATGCTCCCAATTTTAATGCTTCTGTTTGTCATTAATTATTCGATGCTTTTAAATGTAAAAACATTGTTTTTGTAATTATCGGCTGCTTTAGCCATTAATTCAGGCTTATTGGCAGACACTTTTGGATTGGTAACTAAATCAATGTCCTTAACAATTTTCTCAACATCAACATTTAAGTTCAATTTAGCTGTTTTGCTTGCGCTTACTACTAAAGCAGTTGGTAAAGTAATTTCTACTGTTTTGTAATTTGTATTCAGGCCTGTTTCTACAGAAATGGCTACGGGTGTAGTTGGTGTTACATTTTTACCAATCAAACTAGAGAAAATATAACTTGTATGCCACATCCATGAAACATTCGTCATTCCGTTAAGTTGAGATAATTCACCATTCTGAATACTCATATTATCATTATGAGTTGCGTCAACACCAACAGAGAAAATAAGTTTTGTATAGGAACCCGACGGTACATTTGCTAAGTCTATCGTTTCTCTTTTGGCCGCTGCATATTTGTATTTTTCCTGAATTAAAATTTCATTTGTTTCTTCCATCAAAAAGAAAGAATTTGCTAACGAATAGGTTTTGTTTTGATCGCTTACCAATTTCATATCACTTACCCAATAACGTAAACGTTCAAATTTGTAAGATTGTCCGGCAATGGTAAATGGTGTGTTTAGGGCAAAATCTGTGGTTCCTATTTTTGAATCAAAAGTGATTTGTGTATTTCCACTAACATCAGGTGCCTGTGCATCGTCACTAGAGCATGCGCTAAGAGCTATTAAAGAAATAAGAATTAAGGTTATGTTTTTAAGTTTTGTCATTCTATAAGTTTTTATAATAAATTGTTTTTTAAAATTCCGAAAAACGTTTGTCGGTTAGATAGCTTGTATCAGTTAATGTTTTCAGGAAAGCTATGATTTGCTTTTTATCGGTTTCGGAAAGTGTGATTCCAAATTTTCCGTTTTGTTTTAATATCGGATCCAGAGTTGGTGAGGATTCTATTCCTCTTGCATAGTGATCCAGAACACCTTCCAGAGTTCCGAATCGCCCGTCGTGCATATAAGGTCCGGAGACTTCTACATTCCGTAAACTGGGCACTTTAAATTTGTAGTAATCGCTCGCCAGTTCGGTGACTTTGTATCTTCCGACATCATTCACCATTGGGTTTACAGCCAGACCATTGTTTCGAAACGAATTGTCGGTTTGTAAATCAGTAGCATGGCAGGAAGCACATTTTGATTGGAACAAATCATATCCTGCCAATTCGTCTGCAGTTAAAGTTCCGCCGGCCTCCTTACGTCTGTATTTGTCAAATTTTGAATTAGAAGAAGTAACCATAACCATAAACTGCGAAAGCGCTTTCAGCATGTTTTCGGTTGAGATTTCTTTGTCAGTAAAAGCCTGTCCAAATAATTTTTGGTATTCTTTGTCGGCTTTCATCATTTTTAGAATAGCATTCAGATTCCCATTCATTTCTATAATACTCGTCAACGGAATTATAGGCTGCAGGTCTAAATGATCCGCAGAACCATCGTACATAAACACAGACTGGTAAGCCAGATTTTGAATTGGAGGAGTATTTCGTGTTCCCTGAGCATCGTTTACACCATGACTAACCGTGTGTCCGTGATGAGTGAAGGCATTAGCCTGTATGTGACAAAAGCCACAGGAAACAACTCCGTCTGACGCTAAACGTCCGTCATAGAATAGTTTTTTGCCCAGTTCAAATCCTTTTACTGTTGGAGGATTCTGAGCAATATTGTACGCTAAAGCGGGGAAATTAGAAGGGACTTTAAATTCTAAAGGAATATTTACATATTCTTCCTCTTCATTCGAACAGCTCCATATTAGCGGAATCAATAGCCAAAGAAAGTATTTTATTTTCAGCATGATATTTTGGGTGTAAAAAGAGTAAAGAGCATTTTTTATTACTACCTGCGTGAGTTAGCACAAAGTAGAACAAACTAAAAATTACCGGGATTACTCTTTGATTTGCAGAAGTATCTGTGTTTTTTTCCGTTACCAATATGCTCTTGTGTCCATTTTAGCGGACACAAAAGATACGGTATAGTGGATTGTTTAGGTTTTGCCTAAAGGTTTGTACTTCTTAAAAAATAAATTAATCGTTGTGTACGTGGTCAATTCTAAACATTGTTGAAATGTTTTGAGTGATTAATGGCAGTTTTGCGCCACCCATAATCATGGCACCCATACCACCCATATTATTATCGGAAAGTTTGATTTTGTTCTGACCGTCAATTATTTTAGAAAGATCTGTTATAATATGAACAGCAGGAGTAATGTTAGAACGAACCAAAGCTTTTGTTGGAAAATCGACAGTTACTTCAGTATAGTTGTAATCTGTTCCTGTTTTTCCGGTATGGATCATAAATGGCGTAGCAGTTGTAACAGTCGATGAGGTAAAAGTACCTTCGAAAGCAAGAAATTTATATCCGGCAGCCCATGACCACATCATACCGGCAGCGTCTGCCTGTGCAAGAAAATCTCCCTGACCCGCAGCACCCAGTTTCCATTGCGCTTCGTCAACTCCGATTCCGAATTTTACTTTCACATAATCACCTGCTGGAACATCTGTTAGTTTAAATTGCTGACCGGCAGCGGTAGATTCGTCAGCAATAAAGTAGCTTTTGCTTTTGGGATAGGTAAAAGTCGTTCCGTCTGCTTTTGTGAAAACAACATTGCTCACGATATACTTCACAAGGTTGACTTTTAGTACTTCGTTGTTTGAAGTTATATTACCCTGTGTGTTTAAAATAAGATCGTTTGTACCATAAGCATTGTCGAATTTTAAAGTGATGTTTCCATTTCCTGAAACAGTTTCGTTATTGTCGTCGTTTGAACAGGAAAATAAAGATATAGATAGTGCTACAATAGCAAGGGCTTTGTATAAAGTATTTTTCATTTTAAGAATTTTATATAATTGTAATTTTAAATTTTTGGGTGCGAGCAAGCACATTTTTCATTGTTTTTTAGGTACAATAAAAAATCATTTCAATTGATAATGAAACGGGATTTAAAAAATTATATGACTGTCCTCAATGTACACCAAGAGTACTTTTTCGCCACTGATTTTGCAGATTTACATAGATTTTATACACAATTAATAAAGAAATCTGTGGAAATCATTTTAATCTGTGGCTAATATTACCAGCTTGGTATTAGTCACGAATAGTCATAAAAAATTATATAAAATAGGAGGGAGGATGAAAAGTAGTAATAGAAACCGAAATAGGTTTTTCGTCTAAAGAAGCATAAATTTTTGCTTTAGATTCTATAGGTGCTACTAATTTAAAATCGGCTGTGGTTGTATTTTGAATGTAAACGATCTCTGATTTTTCTTTCAGGTTGTTTTGCATTTTCTTTTCGTTGTCAGCGTATTTTTTTAAACTTTTCTGAAGTTCGCATCGACCGTTACAGGTGTTAAAAATTAATTTACGCTGCACACAAATCGTTTTTACGATCTCGTCCTGATTTAATTTGAAAGAGGTATAAACAACAAAACTGCCGAATGAGGGCACTAAGAGCATACAGGAAAGAAATATGGTAAATAACTTCTTCAAGAGTAGATTTCGTTGTTTCGAATGCAAAAATACGTTTTATTTATTTTAGTTTGAATGTAATTTATATATTTTAATAGGTATTTATTATTTGATTTGTTTTTGTACTTTTTTAGCTTTTTGAGGTTTTGTTTTAGGAGTGTTGAATTTGTCAAAAATAACTTGCTCATAAATACCAGCTGTTAGAATTTCGTCTTGTTTTATTATCACATCGGTATTTAAAGTAATGGATTCTTCGTTATTATCTAAGCCTTTTAAAAACTCATCGATTACTGAGAAATAATCTGTAGTAATATGAAGTTGTTTTTTATCATCTCTATAGCCACTTAGTATTGGAGTAAGAGTAAGATAATTTGTTTTTTGAGGAATTGGAATTATTTCTGAATATCCAATATATACCTTATCATTTTTCAATGTTACTTGAATAAAAGAAGCTTCGTTTACTGATTTTTTAAAAAGTTTTTCCAGTTCATCACCATTTTTATCTACTGCCCAGCCAATAAGTTGAGATTTTTTGAATTTCCATAATAAATATACATTGGTGACTAATACTAGTAGGATTGAAATTAGACAAGAAAAGACTATTGTGCAAAGGTAATCAACCTTATTTATTGGAATAATTTTTAATTTTAGAATTAAATAATATGTTAATTGAGTGGATAAA
>NZ_CAGKLC010000007.1 GCF_903469665.1 Flavobacterium sp. UGB4466
TAGTACCATATTATGTAATTAAAGTTCAAAAAAATATAATTGACTTGTATTTCTCCAAATCAGAAGTAACTAATTTAGAAGAAAAAAATATAGAAATAAGAACTATAAATGAATTAGTTATGGATATTGAAGCAGTAGTTGAGGATAAATTTTTATACAAAAAATTTCCAAAAGAAATACTTAATTCAGTTGTTGAAGATATTAGTTTTCAAGATACAGAGTTTGGCTGTTTTACGATGTTTATTGCTTTTTTTAATAATGTGATTATCAAAGAAAATGAAAAGTGATTTTTTAATATTTCTGGCAATTACCGGATTATTGTTAATTCTTCTTTACTTCTTCGAGTACAATTTTAATTTTTGTATTTCCAATACATTTTATCTTGTAAGCTATTTTTTCCCTGTTTTATTAGTGTTTGTATTAGGGTGTGTATATTATTTGATAAAGTTTATAAAAAAGAAGAGAAAGTAAAAAACGTAAATTAAAAAATATGAGAGCGCACTTCATTTTTTTGTTTTTTTCTTTATTAGTTAATGTTGCTATTGGTCAAACAAGCAGCAAAGTTGATAACGAAGATTATGAGGTAATAAACCAAATAACAAATAGTTTAATAGAGGGTAGAAAACAGTTATATGTAAAGGATAACGATACAGCTGTAGCTCTTTATGAAAAGAGTCTAGTATTTAAAGATCAAAAAAGATTCTTCACTAAAAAAGCTTTTGAAGAGTATTTTTATACACCGATAGATTCTGTAAAAATAAAAAAGCTAATTAAATCAATGAACTTTGAATATTTAGCCAATCAAAAGAGAGAAGAAGTAAATTGGAATTTAACTAAATTCAAATATCCTTTTATAAAATATAGTGAATCGACACCTTATGAAGCTATTAGGTTTAGTGTCTCACCTCCAATCTATTCCAAAGACAAAAAAGTGGTTTTTATTTTTTTCAGTAACCCCTGCAATTATGATGGATGGGGTGCTACTACAGTAATAGTTTGTAAGAAAGTAAGTAATAAATGGGCTTGATATCTGAACTTTCCAATTACTTAAAGTTAATATTTTTAAGTAGCGATAAAGATTATGCAAAATAGATATGCTTGTACTGATTTTGGTATTGCTGTTGGTAAATTAGGAGGGATTAATCTTCCTTCAACAAAGGCCTCCAGTTTTACTTTTAATGGTACATCTCCAGGGAATTTAGGCGATGATGTTAGAAATGGTAATTTTCTAAATACGACAAAAACGACAACTAAAAGCAATGCTCCACAGAGAAAAGGATATTGTAATTGATAATTTAAATTATAACAAATGAAATGTCTAAGTTTAGTACTAGTTCTGATTCTTGGTTATTCGGTAGATTCATATGGTCAAGAGAATAATGAAATAAAGCTGATAAGAGATTTTTATAAAGCATTATATATTAATGATATTGATCCAGAAGAAATAGTTGCTAGATATATTAAATGTTCTGATGCAGATCAATGTAAAAAAGGTGCATATATGGTGATGGACTTTCGTAATCTGGCTAATGAAGAAAAGGGAAATTTCTTTTTATTAAAAAAAGATATAATGGAGAATAATTTTTTTATCTCTTCTTATAATTCTTTTCCTGAGACTGATAAAATTAAATTCAAAAATCTAGCAGGAGACAAAAGGAAGGAGATTTATAAAGTTGATCTAAGGAATGGTGCTCCTCAGTATTTTTTAATCGAAAAAGATAAAATAGTATCTTTTTTTGGGTTCCAAAAAGCTGGTTCCGAAGATTATACTTTTATAGTTTTTTAGTAATGTAATATTGTAGAAAGAGAATTTCGTCAAAAAAGAAAGGAGGTTGCTAAATGAAAATTAATAAATGTATGTTTTTAGTTGTCGTATTACTATTAAAAACACCGACTATTGCATGTCAGAATAAAATAAATGAGACTGACATGGTAACTAATTTTGTGAAATCTGTTTTTTTTGAAGAGAGATCGACGAGATTTATTGCAGATAATTTTATCTGTTTTGAAACAGTAAACTCTGATGTAAAGTATTCTTTAGATGACCGAATAGAGATACTTAGTAAACATTTGAAAAAGATAAAAGAAGATAAAAAAGTGCTCTTAAATTCAGAAGATTTTTATGTGGTAGGCTATAAAGACTATAAGCATGATAAAGTTTTTTTTTCTAGAGATACCGATAAAATTTTTATTTTAATAAGTAAAAATAAACCAGTTGAATATTTCTATTTAATAGACGGCAGAATACTCTCTTTTGATTATATTCTTAAAGGAGATGAGGGGGGGTTTATAACATATTAAACTCTTATTTATAAGTTTCTTAACCTGTTTGTTAATTCGAACAGGTTTTTTGGTGAAGAAAAGAACTTTCTAAGTTAATTTATTTATTATAATTTTTTTCCTACATTTGCAAAAATGGATTTGTGTGAAGGATATTAAAAAATTTGCCATTGTTCTAATTGTTTTGGGGCTTCCGATGTTGGTCAGTCATTGGCTTTTAATGAAAAAGAAAGAAAAGGAAAAAATGGAGAAATTTATTGTTGTTGACAAAGAAAAATTTTGGTTGGAACTGTATCAGCCTACAGCAAGAATTGATTCTTCATTTAAGAATCAGGTTTATGATTGGGATAATTATATGCCAGGAAAACTTTCGAAAACAAATTTGAAATAATTGTATTTACCATTAATGATAACTGATTTACTGGCTAAAAAGATTAGCAGTAAAGTTATAATACAGTAGAAAACAATCATTACTGCACCCTAAACTTCTCCCGATACTCAATAGGTTTCATGCCTACCATTTTATAAAAAACTTTCCTAAAGGCTTTAGGGTCATTATAGCCGGTTTTTTCAATAATTTCAGAAATCGAAAGTTGCGTTTGTTCTAGATATTTCTTTGAACTTTCGACTCTTATATTTTGCAGGTATTCAATAGGCGGGATGCCGGTAACCTGTTTGAAGCGTCGCGTCATATTTCGGGTGCTGGTAGGAATGTCTTTGGTGATTTCTTCCAGTTTTTCGATCGTATGGTACTGACTTTCTATTTTTTGCTGCAGCATGGCAACTAAAGCATCATTGTGCAAATGGTTGGGTCTAAAAGTACTGAAATAACTCTGCTTGTATCGGTTTAGGTCGATCGAAAAAATCTTTGCAATCTGAACTGCAATCTCATTTCCACAATATTTCTGAACCAAAAGAATCAACAGGTGAAATGTTGAGGTAGAGCCTCCGCTGGTATACAAACTACCGTCGGCCGTTAAAGTTTCTTCGGGCTTCAATTTTACGAGTGGGAACGCTTTGGTAAAAGCACTGCAGGCATCGACATGAGTTGTGGCCAACTTTTCGTTAAGCAAACCGGATGCGGCAAACAAAAAGGCACCCGTACAAAAACTGGCCAACTCGGCACCGGACTGATGGTGCTTTTTGAGCCATGGAATAAAGTTTTTGTTTTTTGTGATCATTTCGCTCATATTATCCGTAGTAAAAGCCGGAATTAGAATAAGTTCAAGGATAGTTGCAGAACCTTCAATCGGATTTACTTTATAGCCAAACAAATTTGCTTCTTTGATCTGTTCTGTCAATTGAAATACCATAATCTCAAAAGGCTTTTCGTCTTCTTTAGCAAGTTTGTTGGCAGTTTCAAAAACTTCTAAAATGGCCGCTATACTTAGTAATTTATAGTCGTGCGGAACAATTAATCCTACTTTCTTAGTCATGATTGCATTGGTTTTTGGAAAAATGAGAGGTTACAAAAGTAAGTATTTTGTCTTAAATGACCCTAAAAATGACTTTTAATGTAACTTAAAGCTAATGCTAAAAAACTAAATTTGCTTTAAATAATTTGTAATTTTATAAAGAAAGATCTTTGATTTTAATAAATAAACAATGATAACCGTACAAAACACGATTAACGCAGCTGTAAACAAAGTCTGGAAATTTTGGACAGCGCCGGAACATATTGTAAAATGGAGTTTTGGTTCTCCGGACTGGTATACCCCTCATGCCGAAAATGATTTGAAGGCTGGAGGTAAATTCAAATATACGATGGCTGCGAAAGACGGAACTGCCACTTTTGATTTTGAAGGAGTTTATATCCGGGTAGAAACTTTTGTATTAATAGAGTATAAACTATCCGATAACAGAACCGGAAGTGTTCATTTTAAAGAAAGTGATGAAAAAGTAATTCTCACAGAAGTATTTCAACCTGAAACAGAAAACCCTGAAAACATGCAGCAGCAATGGTGTCAGGCTGTGATTGACTGTTTTAAAGAGTATGTTGAGAATAACTAAATAAAAAACGAAACAAGAACCAATTTTAAAAATATAATTTAAAAAAAAGAAACAAAATGATAACAGTACAAAACACGATTAATGCATCAGTAGACAAAGTTTGGGAATTTTGGACAGCACCGGAACATATTACAAAATGGAATTTTGCTTCTCCGGATTGGCATACACCTCATGCTGAAAATGATCTGAGAGTTGGAGGAAAATTTACATCGACTATGGCGGCAAAGGATGGTAGTATGAGTTTTGATTTTGGAGGAGAGTATACTGTAGTAGAGCAGAATAAAGCTATTGAATACATTTTAGAAGATGGAAGAAAAGTTGAAATTACTTTTAAAGAAACACCGAGCGGAGTTGAGGTAATTGAAAAATTTGATCCCGAAACAGAAAACTCTGAAGAAATGCAGCGTGGAGGCTGGCAAGCCATCATGGATAATTTTAAAAGTTATACCGAAAGTAATTAGTTTTTTTAGGCTCAAAGGTTCAAAGAAGCAAAGTGACAAAGGCACTGATTGACACCACAGAGATAGAATTTAATTTTAAAAAGAGTTACAATGACAAAACAAATTTGGCTGAATTTGCCAGTAAAAGAGGTGGCAAAATCAAAGGCTTTTTTTTCGGAAATAGGATTCTCTTTTAATGAAGAACACGACACACCAAAGTCAACTTGTATGGTGATTGGAGAAGGAAAATTTGTAGTAATGCTTTTTGAAGAAAAATTGTTTACCAGTTTTTCTCATAATCAACTAACAGATACTAAAACAAGTACAGAAGTTCTGATCTCGATTGATGCTGAAAGTACTGCTGAAGTAGATGAACTGGCAAGGAAAGTTAAACAAGCCGGAGGAACTGTTTTTGCTCCACCGTCAGAAAGCCAGGGATGGATGTACGGCTGCGGTTTTGCAGATTTAGACGGTCATCGATGGAATGTTTTATTTATGGATTTTAGTAAACTATCATGAGTATGGAAACATTAGAATTTAAAATTAGAATTAAAGCCCCGATAGAAAAAGTTTGGGCAGTTTTATGGGACGAGGAAACGTATAAGAAGTGGACAGGATCTTTTTGCGAAGGTTCATATGCCATAAGTAAATGGAATCAGGGCGATAAAATACATTTCTTGTCTCCAAATGGAGAAGGAATGAACAGTGTCATTGAAACGAAAATTCCAAATGAGTATATGGCTTTTAAACATATAGGCGAAATTAAAGACTTTAAAGAATTGCCTCTTGACGAAGAAACCAAAAAATGGACAGGTGCTATGGAAACGTATCGATTGACAGCCGATGACGAATTTACTGATTTGGTAGCTCAGGTAGATGTAGTCGAAAAATACATCGATTATTTTAAGGAAGCATTTCCAAAGGGACTGGAGACCGCTAAAGAACTCTCAGAAAAATAAAAAACAAACAACAAACAAAAAAACAAATATCATGGCAACAGCAGTAAACCCTTATTTAATTTTTAACGGAAATTGCGAAGAAGCATTTCTGTTTTATCAATCCGTTTTTGGAGGAGAATTTCCGTATATCGGAAGATTTAATGAAATGCCGGAAGGCGAGGAAGGATGTGGTGCTCCGGTATCTGAAAAAGATGCTAACCGAATCATGCACGTCTCATTGCCAATTGGAAACACCATCCTGATGGGAAGCGACAGCAGTGAGCAATCCGGAGATGTAACCTTTGGAGGCAATTTCTCCATTTCCATAAATGTGGACAGTGCAGCAGAAGGAGATCGTATTTTTAACGGACTTTCGGCAGGAGGGACTGTTTATATGCCGATGGCAAAAACCTTTTGGGGAGCTTATTTTGGAATGTTCAAAGATAAGTTTGATGTAAGCTGGATGGTTAACTTTGATGAAAACCAGGCAGGTTAAAAACAACTTCTTATATTTTATCACTATACAAAAGATTTCAGGGATTCACCATTTTAATCCTTGAAATCTGTGATAAAAAAACAATTCAGAGATCGAAAAAGTTAGGTTATTCCAATCCCTGAACATTATTGTTAAATTACTCCAAAAAGCACAGTATTAGGTGTTTTTTGTTTTTAAAAAACAAGCAATATCCTTTTTTATCAACATTAGATTGCCGATTTTTGTCGCTTCGTAAAATCAATAAACATAAAATGGCAACAGAAGATAAAGAGATTATTTTATTAAAAGTTTCAGGACATGATAAAATAGGAGTAACAGCAGGTTTAACCGCTGTATTGGCAACTTATGATGCAAATATTTTAGATATTGGTCAGGCTGATATTCATGATACACTTTCTCTGGGAATTTTATTCGAAATTCAGGCAGGTTCCTCTTCCGGCCCCGTTTTAAAAGATTTATTGTTCAAAGCTTATGAATTAGAAATTAAAGTAAAATTTATTCCAATTTCTATCGAGGATTACGAAAAGTGGGTGAAATCACAATCTAAACAACGTTATATTATCAATATTTTGGGCGAAAAACTGGCTGCTTCTCAATTGGCTGCCGTAACCAAAATAATGTCGGCCCAAAATCTGAACATTGATTCTATCATAAGATTAACAGGAAGAACTTCTATTGTAGATCTGGAAGAATATCCTCGTTCCTGCATACAATTGTCCGTGACCGGAGAGATCGTAAATAAGATTGACATGACAGCAAGTTTTATGGAAATTTCCAGAACGTTAAATGTGGATATTTCCTTTCAGGAAGACAATATTTACAGACGAAACAGGCGTTTAGTTTGCTTCGATATGGATTCGACTTTAATTCAGACCGAAGTAATCGACGAACTGGCTGAGCTGAACGGAGTGGGAGATCAGGTTAGAGCTATCACAGAATCAGCAATGAATGGCGAGATTGACTTCAACGAAAGTTTCAAACAGCGTATGGCATTGCTCGAAGGATTGAGCGAAGATGTTTTGCAGAATGTAGCCCTCAATTTACCAATTACAAAAGGAGCGCACCGCTTAATGAAAGCCCTGAAATATTATGGATACAAAACCGCAATTTTGTCCGGAGGATTTACCTATTTTGGTGAGTATCTTCAAAAAGAATTGGGCATCGATTATGTTCATGCCAATAAATTAGAGATAAAAGACGGTAAACTTACCGGAAAATATATAGGCGATATTGTAGACGGTCAAAAGAAGGCCGAATACCTTAAAGCAATCGCCGACAAAGAAGGAATTCACATCAACCAGACCATTGCGGTTGGAGATGGTGCCAATGATTTGCCAATGATCAATTTAGCAGGTTTGGGAATCGCTTTTCATGCCAAACCCAAAGTAAAAGAAAATGCAGCAACGTCAATTTCAAGTTTGGGTCTTGACGGAGTTTTGTATTTATTAGGCTACCATGACAGGTATATTGATATGATGTAAATCTATTGTCGTGCTGAGCAAAGCCAAAGGCCTTTAATGCCAAAAAGAGCTTTGATCTTGCTCATTTTGGTCAGGCTGAGCGAAGTCGAAGCTATGGGCATGCCCCACTGAAAAAGTAGGTCGGGCTATCCATTGCGCACAAGCGAAGTAATCTTTTGTGTCCGTCGCGGCGGACACAAAAGGATTTTCTCTTCTATCCCTCATGGGTTGCATTGGAATTACAGTTTCTTATTTCTCTCTGGATTTCAATTCAGTTTTAATGTCTTTTGAAGTCTTAAAAATTAAAAGAAGTAGCGGTAGCAAGGCAATAGGAACAATTTGAACAGCGCTAAATCCTTTTAAAAATACAAGGTAGATGTTAGCGATAATTAATAAAAGAAAAATTACGGCAAATGCATACGCGGCTGATTTTGATACTTTTTCGCTTTTACGTAACTCTTCAGTAGTCATTTTACTAAATTTTTTGTTGCTCATTTTATGTTGGTTTTGGGTTAATTGAATAGCGTATTTTGAGATTTTAGGTCGCAGGATGGTTTAGTTTCCACCCCTTTCCTATTAAATAGTTTTTACATTTTAAGCAAAAATTGGTTTCTTCATCTAAATGATTTTTTCCTTCAGCATCTCTCATTAAACATGTTTTTACAGGACAATGAGGCAGACCTTCGGTATGACCTAATTCGTGCAAAACAACTTTGTAAAATTGTACTTCTTTATTTCTTTTGCTGAGCCTAAAATCAGAAACGACGCAGGATTTTCCCGGATGATACCCCAGTCCCATAACGCCCCAATCCTTGTTTTTACCTTTGGTAACGCTAATGTCGCTGTTGGATAAGCCCACAATTACAGAATCTTTGCCCACATTCTCTTTGATGGTTTTAATAATAGTGTCGGCACGATACCTGTTTCGGGCTTGGTAAAATGCATTTTTCGGGAAGGGAATATTGGCTCTTAAAATAACATTAGGGTTAATCGTTTTGATTTTATTGAAGACACTTTTTGCCTGTTCAATTTTGAAATCTCCTAAAGGTTGAATAACGATTATTTTTTGATGCTGCTCTTTTGTATTGGTACAAGAAATAAAAATAAAAAGTAGAATCAGAATGGCATTTTTCATTTTGTAGATTCTAAGCACGTTAATTCAATATTCTTAATGGCTCCCAGAGGGGCAACTTTGATGGCATTGTTTTTTGGAGTAAGATAAAAATAGTAAGCACTATTAACATCGATCAAAAAAATGGTTTCTGTTTCTCCTGTGTTAAAGGTGAGTTTTTGTTCGTATTGCAGTTTATTCGACTTAATTTTTTCTGCGATTTTGTACCCTTCACCAATTCCTAAACCAAGGAAAAAACTTAACAGTCCAATTCCAATCGAAATTAAAAAAAAATGTTTCAGCTTGCTCTTGATCTCTATGTCTGAGAATTTATTGCCATCCGGTTTGGTGCCGATTATTTTTTTTGCCCAGCTTTTGTTGCGATGCTTGTAGCATAAGCTGATAAAAAGTATGATAAAAACAGCAAAAACAATTAGACTTAAAATGATAATTGGATTCGCTGTTAGATCAGCAATGGGGCTGACAAGAATATCCATAATGGTTGAATATTTCAGAATGTTTATTTTCAATTGGAAAAAGAAAACGCATTCTTTTAAAATTCCCAGCACGACAAGAAACAGATAACCTATTGGAAGTGAATTCTGGATTTTTTCTATTGATTCCATTCGAATTAACGCGGTTTTTGATTGAGGTTCTTCTTTTATAAGTCGTTTTGTTTTGACTAGCCTCCTGCTTTAGTTGGAGAAATAAAGATTGAAACAAGTTGAGACTTTAGCCAAATATGTTTAGCAAAGTAGAATTTGGCTAAAGCCAAGTTTAGATATGTTTTGTACCACTATCTAAAGCTTGTGTCAATCGAGATTGGGTAATTCTATTAGCTTTTTAATTACAATAGTCTATTTATTTCAAAATTTGATTTATACTCCGCATATTCAGAAGAGTTAATGATTTTCATGTCTTTTAACCAATTAATCCGATTATAAAAATCATGTTCTGAAAAGATATTATCAAAATTTGTATATTTTTCCTTAAGATAAATTCTTGTATTTGTTTTAATCTTTTCAATAAACTCTAAAACATTTTTCTCCTGAGGTATATCTCGGTAGAAAACAAGAGTTGTTTGTCCTCCGGTTAAATATATGTCGTCTTGATGTTGTTTAAAATATGCTATTGAAGCTATTGTCCCCCAGATTATATAATTGAATATTAAGGTTCCTTGATTAACTTGAGTAGTGAAAATATATAAAATTGTCAAAGCAATTATAAGAGTAATGCAAACGCAAAAAAAAAGTTTTCCAGGAATAGTATTATCTGATCTATAGTGTATATCAAATCCCAATTGATCTAGTTTTACTTCGTATTTATCATTTTTCCGAAGTGACTTTACATCTACAATTATTTTGTTATCCTTCAATATATATTTTCGAGAGTTAATTCCTCTCTTTTGCAATAAATCTACTTCTGTCATAATTTGTTCGTGAAAATTTATGGTAGGCATTTTTACATCTCTTTCAGCTGTTCCAAATAATCCCTCTGATTCGAAAGTCTAGGAATTTTATGTTGTCCGCCTAATTTGTCCCGCTCTTTTAGCCAGTCGTAAAACAGGTTCTCACGTGCCACATTAATCACCAGAGGATTTAAAGTCATATTGTTATGACGTTTGGCTTCGTAATCCGAATTTAAAGTTTGTAGTGTTTCATCCAGCACTTTTTGGAAAAGCCCCACATCGGCAGGTTTTTTCTTGAACTCAATCATCCATTCGTGGGCCCCTTTTTCCTTGTCCTGCATAAAAATTGGCGCAACGGTGTAATCGATCACTTCGGTGTGAGTCAGTTGACAGGCTTTGGCAATGGCCTGATCGGTATTTTCGACCATTAATTCTTCGCCGAAAACATTAATATGATGTTTCGTTCTGCCTGTTACTCTGATTCTGTATGGATTTAGAGAAGTAAAACGAACCGTATCCCCAATCAAATAACGCCATAAACCGGAATTCGTCGTAATGACAATTGCATAGTTCTTATTTAGTTCAACATCAGCCAGACGAATTACTTTTTGATTTGGAGTTCCAAACGTATCCATCGATATGAATTCATAGAAAATGCCATAATCCAGCATCAGCAATAAATCACTCGAATTGTTTAAATCCTGAATGGCAAAAAAGCCTTCAGAAGCATTGTATATTTCGTAGTACCTGAAATCTTTGCTTGGTAAAATATTTTTGTATTGCTCTTTATAAGGAGAGAAGCTTACACCTCCATGGAAATAAACTTCCAGATTAGGCCAGAGATCTAAGAGACTTTCTTTTCCTGTATTTTCTAAAACTTTATTCATTAAAACCAGCATCCATGACGGTACGCCCGCAAAACTGGTTACATTTTCGTTTTTTGTTTCATTTATAATGGCAGCAATTTTAGATTCCCATTCGCTCATCAGCGAAGTTTTACTGCTCGGAGTACTGCTAAACTCGGCCCAGATTGGCATGTTTTCAATCAGAATAGCGGATAAATCTCCAAAGAACGTATTGTTGTTCTCGTAGATCTGAGAACTTCCGCCCAGACGAAGACTTTTACCCAGGAACAATTCCGAATCCTCATTGTTGTTGAGGTACAAACAAAGCAAATCTTTACTTCCTTTATAATGACAATCCTCGAGAGCTTCATTACTCACAGGAATAAATTTACTTTTGGCATTCGTAGTTCCGCTCGATTTAGCAAACCATTTTATTGGCGTTTCCCAAAATACATTCTGTTCCCCCTGACGCGTACGTTCAATCAATGGCTGAAGCTCCTCATAAGTAGCAATCGGTACTCTTTCAGCAAAAGTCTGATAAGAATTAATCGATTCAAAATCATACTGTTTCCCTATAATAGTATTTTCTGAAGCGGTCAGCAAATTGTGCAACAGTTCTTCCTGAACTTCATTCGGATATTTTAGAAAAAGTTCTATTTGATGTATCCTTTGTTTTAGGACCCACGAAGCGAAAGAGTTGATTATTGATAAGGGCATGGGTGAAATTTATATTTTAGATTTCTGATTTTAGATTTTAGATTTTTAGATTCGCGTAAAATCAGGAACCTTAAAATTTGAATATCGAAAGACAAATAGTAACTTTGCCGTTGTATCAAAAATAGTGTTTTTTTGTAAAAAATAACATGCTATTTTTATTAAACATTCCGGTTCGGCTGAATTTTAACTCTTAAAATTCAGAATTCAGACCGACAAATCTAAAATCTACAATCAGCAATCTAAATTCTAATGACATATCAAGGCGTACTTACAAAAATGCAAACTGAAATGGGGGCTCCAATTCAGTATTATTTGGTATTTGAAGACAGTTTTTTAAACATGAATCAATTACTGAACAAAGAAATTGAGATTAATTTCGTCGGGTTTGAATGTCTGAATTGCCACAAGAAGAAAAAGATCTACCGTCAGGGATTTTGTTATGAGTGTTTTTACTCAAGCCCTGCTGTTGGAGATTGGATTATGCGACCGGAACTCAGTACCGCACACTTAGGAATTGCAGACCGTGATTTGGAGTACGAACAAAAAGTACAGCTTCAGCCTCATGTGGTATATCTGGCTTTGGCAAGTGAGGTAAAAGTTGGAGTAACGCGTAAAACTCAAGTTCCAACACGCTGGATCGATCAGGGAGCCACGCAGGCTATTGCGATTGTTGAGGTTCCAAACCGATATTTAGCCGGAATTACTGAGGTGGCATTAAAAGACCATTATACTGATAAAACAAACTGGAGAAAGATGCTTCAAAATACAGGTGAAAGTTTCGACCTGCTGGCTGAAAAGGCAAAAGTAGAAAGTTTGATTCCGGCAGAAGTACAGGAATATTTTTATACCCAAAAAAATGATCTGTATGAATTGCAGTATCCCGTTTTAAATTATCCGACTAAAGTAACCAGTCTGAATCTGGATAAAACCCCAACTTTTCAGGGGAAATTAACCGGAATCAAAGGACAATATTTAATCTTTGAGAACGGAACTGTTTTTAATGTCAGAGGTTCGGAAGGTTATGTGGTTAGTATTGCCGTTTAACATTTAAAGAAAGAAAAACACTTTATAAGGAATTGTTTGTTAGTGTTTTAGTATATTTATAATACTGTTTTAGTAAAATTGTAATTTGAATGTTGAAACATTTGATTACAATTTTATAATAATTATTTATTAGAAGATTTTAATTTTAAATCTAAAGAGAACCTAGTTTAGCAAAAAGCGAAATGAAAGTTTTTTTTTGAATTTCCAAGGACAAATATTTAATTAATAAATGGATTATAAAGATGAGTGTTTTAAAACGAATAAATGTGGTCAGGCGCAGCGTAATGCACCGTCTCACTAAGAACATCGGAAAGCCAAGGTCAGAGCAGCATATTGTTTTAGTGGATAAAACAGAAATTAGGCGGGTCCTGATCTGCAGGCCAAATGCCAGACTCGGAAACTTATTATTGATTACGCCGCTTGTTCAGGAAGTCAACGATATGTTTCCAAATTGTAAAGTCGATTTGTTTGTTAAGGGAGCTTTAGCTCTGGTCATTTTTGGAAATTATCAAAACATCAATAAGGTTATTGGTTTGCCTAAAAAACCGTTCAAAAGCTTATTGGAATATCTGAATGTCTGGATTTCAATAAAAACACAAAAATACGATGTTGCGATCAACGTAGATCAAAACTCTTCTTCAGGACGTTTAGCAGTCCAATTCTCTAATGCTAAATATAAATTTTACGGAGATTTAAATGATGAATCTCAACTTGTAAAAAAAGACTACGATCATATTGCGAAATATCCCGTTTATAACTTCCGAAATTATTTAACGAAACTTGGATTAGCAAAAAGCAACAAAATAATAGCCCCGATTGACCTTAAACTATCTTCTGCCGAAATTGCTAACGGAAAGAAAATTTTGAATGACTTAGTGCCTGATTCTAAAAGAACCATCTGTATTTTTACGTATGCGACAGGAGCAAAATGCTTGTCGGAAGAGTGGTGGGAGAACTTTTACGGGCAACTTAAAGAGGAATATAAAGACTATAATATTATCGAGATCCTGCCTGTAGAAAATGTTTCGCAAATTGCATTTCAGGCACCTACATTTTACAGTAAAGATATTCGCGAAATAGGGTCGGTAATTGCCAATACTGATTTGTTTATTGGAGCTGATAGCGGAATCATGCATTTAGCCAGTGCCGTTCAGACTCCGACGATTGGGCTTTTCTCGGTCTCAAACCTTAAAAAATATGAACCTTACGACAATTGCAGCATCGGAATAGATATTAATTTGCAGACTAAAAAGGATTATGTAAAAATCATAAACTCCATCCTGAACAATGGAAAACTTAATACTATAGGACAAGCAATTTAAAATTATAAGAAACAAAAAAAAGGCATCCGTAGATGCCTTTTTTTGTTTAGTTTTTCTTCTTAAACAAGCCATTGATTAAGTCACTGGCTTTTTTAGTAACCTCTTGAGTTTTTTGCTCTTTTTCGGTAGCGGCAGCTTTAGTGGTATCTTTAGCTTTAGTGTTTTTATTGATAAAATCGTTAAGAGCCGAAGTTCCTTTTTGAGTCAGTTTGTCTCTTTGCAGATTCGCAACCTGCGTAGCCAGACTGGTCACAGCACTTTTCATATCCGTTGATACTTTTGGATGCGAAAAATTACCTGTAAGCACAGCATTTATTGGAATGTTTTGCAGTTTTGCAGCATCTGCAGGAGACATTTTAGCAAGGAAGGCATTGGCTTCATTTCCTAAGTATTTTGCCGGAACATCTAATTTTAAATTATAGTTCATCGTTTGATCGAAACCATGAGTTCCGCCAATTGTAATTTTAATGTCCTGATATTTGATG
Organism: Flavobacterium sp. UGB4466; assembly: GCF_903469665.1. GTDB lineage: Bacteria > Bacteroidota > Bacteroidia > Flavobacteriales > Flavobacteriaceae > Flavobacterium > Flavobacterium lipolyticum. The sequence continues at coordinate 14,557 of NZ_CAGKLC010000007.1, forward strand.
TCAAATGGTTTTACGCTCACTTTTCCGTTATCAAATGTTAGAGCCGCTTTAATATCATTCAGGTTTATTTTATTAGGATCAATAAATTTCAGGTTAGAAGTTAAGGCATTGATAACGGTTGAGTTTTTAGAATTTACAGTAGTTGAAAGCAGCTGTCCCAAAAGATCTCCCGAGATTGATTTTAGATCCGGAGTCAACTCTTTATCGTCTAAGTTTCCGTTTAATTTTATAGTCGAATTTAATTTTCCATTGATAATTCCTGCCAAAGGAGCAATTTTTTTCATCATGTCTAATTGCGTAAAAGTCTGCGCAATATCCACCTGATTGAAACCTAAATTCATGTCAAAAGTTGGCACTTTTGTTTTGGTAGAAACAGCTCCGTTAAGACCAATTGTTCCTCCAAAAATAGAGGTTTTAAAGTTTTCTAAGGTAGCTTTTTCGTCCTTAACGATTAATCGTCCCGAAACGTCTTTTAGTTTCAGATTGTCGTATAAAACGGTAGTGGCTTTAGCATTTAAAGTACAATTTAAAAACGCCGGAATTTTCATCGCTTCAGTAGGTTTTGCAGCTGCTTTTTCTGTAGCAGGAGTTCCTGAAGTCATAAAATCATTCACTGCCAGCTGATTTGAACTCATATTAAAGTTTCCTCTTAGTTCTTGTTTTTTGAACATGAAACCATAGAAATTTTCCAGCACTCCGTTAATGCTTAAATCACTTTTTCCGGTTGTGGCGTCAAATTTTTTCAGGTTGATGGTACTCGGATTGAACTCGACCAATGCCGTACTGATGTTCATCGATTTATTGTTTTCGTCCGTATATTTAAATCCGGACAAACTCATGGTTCCGGCATTTTTGATATTCTGGTATTGACTTTTTTCAACAGAAGCCATATCAAATTGTGTAGTCACATCAGCTTTTAAAACACCGGCAAGAGGTTTGTCCATTTTAATTGGATAAGCTTTAGAAAGATTCGCCAGATTGATGGTTCCTTTCAAGGCCGCGTTCACGATAGGGTTTTGCGTGATGTTTTTGATATTAGCTTTGGCGTTAAAAACATCCTGATCGATTCGGAAGGAAAGTTTATCCAAATTAACATAAGTATCGTTCAGGATTCCCGTTTCGTTGATGATTTTCGTGTCAATTACAATATTCTGAACCGATTTTGGAAGGTTTGGATATTGAAACGAAGCATTGTTAGAAACAATTGCCACATTAAATTTAGGAACAGTAGTTTCGGTTAATTCACCTTTAGCAAAACCGGCTACAGTAAAATCTCCGGTTGTTTTTACACCGTCCAGACTTGAAGCGTAAGCAGAAGGAATCAGTCCTAAGAAATTCGTAAAGGATGAAGTGGGAGTCTTAAACTTCAGATCATAAATTTGTCCGGCATCCACCATCTGAATAAACCCGTCAAATTCTAAAGGCAATTGATTGATTAAAGCTTTATTCTCCTTAAAAGTATATTTGCTTTTTTCAAGGTCAATTCCCAATACAGCGTCTAAAGTTAGTTTTACATTTTTCATGTAATTGATCTTATCCATATCCAATGAAACATTAGCAACAGATTTTGTTGTTAAATCTAATTTTGAATTGGTAAAATCGCCCGTTCCTTCATGGTTCAAACTGTCTATGACCATTTTTATTTTAGATCCCTGATCGATGTATCTGAAAGTGAAATTTTCGATTTTATAATTTTGAATTTTCAGTGAAAGCGGTTTGCTTTTGTCGTCTTTCACGTCCTTTTCTTTGTCTTTTAGTGCAATGTCAAAATTACCAACACCGTCTTTGTTGAAAATAATATTCACCAGACCATTGGTAGAGCTGATTCCCTGTATGTTTAAAGGTTCTTCTTTTCCCTTGAAAAGTTCCTTAATACTCATTTTTAAATTCAGCTCGCCTAATGAAACCAAAGTATCTCCTTCAAATGGAGCTTTATTGATGATCACCAGTTTTTCGATTCCCACAGTGGCATTTGGAAAGTTTTTAAACAAACTTAGATCGGCATCTGTAAAACTTACCTTCGCATCAACACTTTTGTTGATCGCTTCTGAGATTTTAGCTTTTATTTGATCTTTAAAGAAATACGGAATGGCAAATAAGGCCGCTACAAGGACTACAAGAACTATAGCTGTTATTTTTAAAATTTTCTTTACCATATAAATAAATTTGAGGGGTTAAATTGCTAACTGATTGTTGCAAAAATAGTTTTTTTTGATGGAGTTCATAAATAAAGTTTTTGTTAAACCTAAGAATATACTTCTGTTTGTTCCAAATAAAAATCCGCCTGAATATAAGTTCAAACGGATTTTTAGAGTTTTTATGATTGCCGATTATTTTTTAATGAAAGAAATAATCTTATTGACCATGATTTCTGAGAGGGGCAGATTCTCATTTTTATAACTTTCCAGATTGGCCTGATGATCTCCGTCGATGATTTTCATGACGTGATTCATTTTATCAACGATCAGGAGTTCGGCATTTTTATTGGCCTTCGATAAGAGTTCAGCATCTTTTACGGTCACTTGTAAATCCTGATTTCCCTGAACGATCAAAATAGGAACATTTAGTTTTTTGATTTCGTTTTGCGGATTGTATTTGAACCAGGAAATTAAATAAGGCTGAATGCTTGGTCTGAAAAGAGCATTAAGCATTGGGTCTACTTTCTTTACCGTGAATCCGCTTTTCAGACTATCAATAATCGGGAAGGTTAATTCCTCTACTTGTTTGTTTGATTTAGAAGCAATTTGCGATTTGATCAATTGGTCGGCAGATTCTCCTGCACCTGCAATTGAGATAAACTTATTGGCTTTGGCTCCGGCAATCATTCCAATCAGAGAACCTTCGCTGTGACCAATTACAACTACTTCAGAGAAGCGTCTGTCTTGTTTTAACAGATTGATCCAGCTTTTGGCATCTTCGGTGTAATTCTCAAATACAAGAGTTTGTTCGGAGATAGCAGCCGGTTTACTTTCTGCAATTCCTCTTTTGTCGTATCGTAATGATGCAATTCCGTTTTTTGCCAGTGCTTCCGCCAGCATTTTCAGAGAATTGTTTTTCATCATCGGATTATTGCCGTTACGATCCGTAGGCCCCGAACCTGAAATGAGTAAAGCTACCGGGTATCTTTTTTCTAAATTCGGAGTGGTCAACGTACCAAAAAGCTGATCGATGTTAATTTTTAAAACAATAGGAGTTTCTGTAAAAGCAACTTCAGTTTTATTCTGAGCATTCACAAAACTCAGCAACAGAATAGCAGCGAGGACAAATAAATTCTTCATTTTTAAAAGGAAACTATTTAATGTTTATTCCAAATGGAAGCATGGCCTGAACTCCTTTTTGTTTTTGAAGTCTTTTAACCTGCTCAATAAGCATATAATTTTCTTCGCCAATTTCTTCCTTGATAAATGCTTCTTTTGATTGCGCAAATGGCAGATTGGAAAGAAGGTCATTGAATGTTTTCTGGTATTCAGGATAGTTTTGTGTGCTGTACGTTTTGATTTTTGCAATTTTTGCAGCTTCAGCAATAGCGTCATTCAAACCTCCAATCTGATCTACTAATCCAATTTTTAAAGCTTCGCTTCCTGACCAGACTCTTCCTTGTGCGATCGAATCCACCTGTGCAAAAGTCATTTTTCGGCCTTCCGCAACATGTGTTACAAAGGTTTTGTAAATATGCTCAACTCCTTCTAAAGTAAAGGCTTTAAATTTTTCGTCAACAGGTACAAACGGACTGTAATTTGCAGAGTTTTCATGTGTTTTTACCTGCTCTGTGTTGATTCCTAATTTGTGGGCTAAGGGAGTGAAGTTAGGCAGTACTCCAAAAACACCTATAGAACCTGTAATCGTATTGCTTTCTGCAAAAATTTTGTTGGCGTTGCAGGCAATGTAGTAACCGCCCGATGCGGCATAATTCCCCATAGAAACCACAACCGGTTTTACTTTTTTGGTTATCTCGATTTCTCTCCAGATCAGGTCAGAAGTCAAAGCACTTCCTCCCGGACTGTCTATTCTTAGCACGATTGCTTTTACGTCTTCATTTTTGCGTGCCTCCTGTAAAGAACGTCGCATAGAACCTTCACCAATTACGGTAACATCTCCTTCGCCGCCTTGTATTTCACCCTGTGCATAAATAATAGCAATTTGGTCAGTAGCAGTATTGGTCAGGGCAGTTGTAATGTTGTTTTGAGTATAATCTAAAATCGAAATTTTATTGTAATCGTCATCACCCGTTACTTTTAGCGCTTTTTTGATCGCGTTATGGTACACATCTTCATAGGCAATAACATCTATCAGATTTTGTGCTTTTGCCATTTCCGGAGTTCTGGCCAGTAATCCATTGGCGATTTCATTTAGTTTCGGTAGCGGAATATTTCTGCTTTTTGAAATATCAGTCGTAACCGTAGTCCAGATGGAGTTTAAAAGAGCAGTAACCTGTTCTCTGTTGGCATCACTCATTTTATTTTCCAGAAAAGGTTCAACAGCACTTTTGTATTTTCCGTGACGAATCACTTCCATGTGAATGCCCGATTTTTCCTGAAAATCTTTGAAGAACATCACCTCAGACGAAAGACCTTTGAAATCTAAATCTCCGGCAGGATTCAAATAAATAGTATTGGCTACAGAATTCAGATAATATTCTTTTTGCGAGTACGTATTGGCATATGCCCATACAAACTTTCCTGATTTTTTGAAACTTTCAAGTGCATTTCTCAAATCTTTGTATTGTGCCAGACCTAAAGAAGACTCATCATTTAAAATAGAGATTCCTTTAATGTTATCATCGGTTTTCGCCGCTTCAATAGCATTGATTACATCTGTTAAGCCGATGCCTTTTTTATCCGAAAAAACAGTTACCCACGGGTCTTTGTATTTTCCGGCATAATCGTTTTGAATTTGTTTTAAATTTAATTCAATAACAGAATCACTTTTCACGGAAACAGCATCGTCTCCTCCAAAAATTGCTCCAATAAGAATGACCCCAAAAAAGAAGAGGATAATAAATACAAAAATACCAATAACAGTGGCAATTACATTTCCTAAAAACTTCATAAGTATATTTTTTTAATAAGTATCTAAAAAGGTTGGTTTGTTACAAAAGTAATCTAAAAACAAATTAATTCGAATATCAGATCGGATGAAATGGTTGTAGCCTCTGCATTTTTAGTGCATTAAACTAAAGATAAGATATTTTGTAAGATAAATATAGTTTGAGTCCGGAATAATTTATATTTGAGGAAACCAAATACTTAAATATGAAAGATAAAGTAATTCTGTGGAGTTTTTTTCTCTTTGGCTTTTATGCCGGGGCTCAAAAAATCCAAACTAAAAAAGTGGTAGTCGATAAATTGACAAAGCTTCCTCTGGAAAAAGTAAATATTTACAATCAAAAGGACAATTCACTAACGAATGAGGAAGGTGTTTTTTCTTTTATTTCCGATCAGGATGAATTGAATTTTAGTTTGATTGGATATGAAAATCTGAAACTCAGCTTTGCCGAAATAAACAAACAGGATACGATCTTTTTGCAAAGTAAAACCATTGAACTTGATGAAGTAGTAGTGGGAGAAGAAATGGCTATAATGAAAAAAGTATATGCCAAAATGAAAGAGAATTACATATTCGAACCTTACAATGAAAACTTCTTCTTGCGATGTGTCTTGAAACGAAATGATGAATTAGAAAGATTACAGGATATTTATGGTAAAGTATCGAGAAAAAGCATCTTTAAAACCAAAACACAACCTGACAATAAATGTGAAGTTGAGATTTTGAATATGAGGAAAGTTGGGATAAAAGATAAGGCTGATTTTGTGTATTTCGAATTTCAGAGTTTCGAAAAATTATTTGATATAAATGCTATGATCTCTATCAAAACGGAAGATTTCGAACTTACTAAGGAAAAAAATGTAGCAGGTGATTTTTTTAAAATTAGTTTTATCAAAAAGTCAGAAAATACAATTGAACAAAAAACCAGTGGCTATTTTATAATTAATAAGAATGACTATGCTATTGTAGAAACCTATTTTGATCTTTATGATAATGGAGAAAAAGTACCATTTCAAAAAAAGGACAAAGTAGAATATCGAACCACGAGTTTTAAAACCACTTCAAATTATAAGAAGAGTGCCAGCACCAATAAATATTATTTGAATAACGCAAAATCGGATGTTAGGGTAGAATTACTTGTAAGTGAAAAAAATATAAAAGCTTTTTATGATTACAGTACCAATTTTTTTGTAACCAATAGTTTTATTGCTGAAAAAGCAAAGTCGAATTTGTCGATGGATAAGGATATTTTTAAAGTGAAATTTCCTTACTCAGAACAATTTTGGAAAAGCCAGAACCAACTACCTTTAACAAGCAATTTAAGTGCATTTTTGAAGAGGGTTTCAGAAAACAAAGAGAACAAGAAAGAGTTTGAAATAGTTGGAAACTTCTAAGTCTTGAATCAAATAATGTAGTTAATTCTAAAATAGTTTTAGTTAATTTGCATTAATTATGAAGTCACAGCATCAAATCGTTTTATCAATAGGCAGCAATCAGGGAAACAGGTTAACAAACATCGAAACGTGTATCGATTTGATACATAAAGAAGTGGGGACTGTAATCAGGGTTTCAAAACTGTATGAAACTCCTGCCTGGGGGTTTGAAAGTGATGCTTTTTATAATTGCGCATTGGTTTTGCATACCTATTTATCGGCGCAAAAAGTATTAAGTCAGGTTCTAAAAGTAGAAAAAAAATTAGGCCGAATCAGATCTGAGCAACAAGGGTATCAGTCCCGAATTATCGACATTGATCTGATTACTTACGATGATGAAACTATCGAGTCCGAAAAATTGCAGATTCCACATCCGTTAATGCAAAACAGAAAGTTTGTTTTGCTTCCTATGCAGGATTTAGGTTTAGACTGGGAACATCCTGTTTTTCAAAAATCCATTACAGAATTAATTGCAATCTCGCCTGACGATAGTGTTTGTGAAGTAGTTCAGGAATTGAAAAATCCGATACGCGAAATTGCATTGGAGAACTTCAACTACATTGCTTTCGAAGGAAATATCGGGGCAGGGAAAACCACTTTGGTGCAAAAAATAGCGGAGGATTTTAATGCAAAAATGGTTTTAGAACGTTTTGCTGACAATCCTTTTTTGCCAAAATTTTACAAAGATCAGAACAGGTATGCTTTTCCGTTGGAAATGTCTTTTCTGGCAGACCGTTATCAGCAGTTATCAGATGATCTGGCACAATTTGATTTGTTTAAAGATTTTATTGTAGCCGATTATCATATCTTTAAATCCTTGATTTTTGCTAAAATTACCCTTGCCGAAGACGAGTATCGATTGTATCGAAATTTGTTTGATATTATCTATAAAGAAATGCCAAAACCTGATTTGTATGTTTATTTGTATCAGAATTCTGAAAGGCTGCTGCAAAACATCAAAAAACGCGGACGCAACTATGAGCAGAATATTGAGGCGGGTTATCTTGATAAAATTAATAATGGCTATTTAGAATATATTAAATCCCAAACTGATTTAAACGTGCTGATTATTGATGTTTCCGATCGTGATTTCGTGAAAAACCATAAAGATTACCTTTTTATCTTGGACGAAATCCAGAAGAAGATTTTTAATTAGATAATTAGATAATTAGACAATTATCACATTATCTAATTATCAAATTGCCACATTGCCTATTTTGGCCAGTTTAATTTCTGAAATAAATCCCAAACCACAATTCCGGCGCTTACCGCAATATTTAAAGAGTGTTTGGTGCCTAATTGCGGGATTTCAATACAGCCGTCGCAAAGAGCAACTGCTTCCTGAGCAACTCCGTAAACCTCATTGCCAAAAACCAATGCATACTTCTGATTTTTCTCCGTTTTAAAATCCTGAAGGAAAATAGAACTTTCAACTTGTTCGATGGCAAGCGTCAGGATATTTTCTTTTTTAAGATTTTCGATTACTTCCAATATATTTTCGTGATGTTCCCAGGCCACAGTCTCAGTAGCGCCAAGAGCCGTTTTGTGGATTTCTTTATTGGGTGGAGTGGCGGTAATACCGCACAGGATTATTTTTTCAATTAAAAAAGCATCAGCGGTCCTGAACACAGATCCAATATTGTGCAGACTGCGGATATCATCTAAGACTAAAATTAAAGGAGTTTTGTCTGATTTTTTAAAATCCTCTATCGATTTACGGTCCAGTTCGCTATTTTCAAGTTTTCTCATAGGTTTATTCAGGTCATAAAAAAAGCTTCCAAAGTTAAGGAAGCTTTTTGAATTATTCTATTTTACTTTTCAGATTAGCTTTTTACCGGATCTGGTAAAACAGTACCTTTAATAGTAAGCACTTTTGTTGGTTGTCCTTCAGCATTAGAAGTTACAGTTACAGTTTTTGTAAAAGCACCAACTCTGTCAGTAGCATATTTTACACCAATAATACCTTTAGCACCAGGAGCGATTGGCTCTTTTGGAGTTGTTGGTACTGTACAACCGCAAGATCCGGTTGTGTTTGTGATGATAAGAGGTTTAGTTCCATTGTTTACAAAAACAAACTCACGTTTCCCATCTGCATTATGAGCAATAGTTCCATAATCAATGGTTTCTGTTTCGAAAGCCATTCCTGCACCTTCAACTTTGGCAATTTTACCTTTTTTAGTGCTTTGAGCATTAGAAGCTGTAATTCCAACTACAGCTAACATAGCGATTAAAATTATTTTTTTCATCTTTTTTAGAGTCTTTTTTAATTAACACAAATCTATGTAAAATTCTTATATCTCAACTTAAAAAAAGCTTAAAATATTTTAATTTTTGCACCACCTAGATATTCCTCCAAAATGTCATAAATTCGCTGTCTTAATTTTTTCATTTAAAATACAATAATTTGGCAGCGAAAGAGAAAGTGGTTAAAGAGACACCTTTAATGAAACAATACAATGAAATCAAGAGAAAATATCCTGATGCCTGTTTGCTTTTTAGAGTAGGAGACTTTTATGAAACCTTTGGAGAAGATGCTATTAGAGCCTCAAAAATTCTGGGAATAACATTAACCAAAAGAGGCGCCGGTTCTGATACAGAAACTGCTTTGGCCGGTTTTCCGCATCACTCTGTCAATACCTATTTGCCAAAATTAGTCAAAGCCGGACTTCGTGTGGCTATCTGTGATCAGCTAGAGGACCCAAAAATGACTAAAACGATTGTGAAACGCGGGGTAACTGAATTAGTAACTCCCGGAGTTTCTTTAAACGATGAAGTTTTACAATCCAAATCAAATAACTTTTTAGCATCGGTTTATTTTGCTAACAAAAATATCGGAGTTTCCTTTCTGGATGTTTCTACAGGAGAGTTTTTAACGGCTCAGGGAAATGCAGAGTACATCGACAAATTGCTGCAAAACTTCAATCCGAGTGAGGTTTTGGTTCCGAAACAAAATAAAAGTGACTTTAAGGATGCTTTTGGAGATGATTTTCATAGCTTTTATTTAGAAGACTGGATTTATAAGGAAGATTATGCTTTGGAAACGCTGACGAAACATTTTCAGACGGTTTCCTTAAAAGGTTTTGGAGTAGAAGAGTTAAAAGAAGGAATTATTGCTTCCGGAGCAATTTTGTATTACCTGTCGGAAACGCAGCATAATCGTGTGCAGCACATCACGGCGATTCAGCGTATTGCCGAAGATGCTTATGTCTGGATGGATCGTTTTACCATCAGGAATTTGGAATTGTACCACAGCTACAATCCAAATGCGGTAACCCTTTTGGATGTGATTGACAGAACGCTTTCGCCAATGGGAGGACGTTTGTTGAAGCGTTGGCTGGCTTTGCCTTTGAAAGACAGTGCCAGGATAAAAAGTCGTCATGATGTAGTTTCTTATTTAAAAAACAATTCGGAAGTTTTACAAAGTATTCAGTATCAGATCAAGCAAATTTCAGATTTAGAACGTTTGATTTCTAAAATAGCAACGGGAAAAGTTTCGCCACGTGAGATTGTATATCTGAAAGAATCGTTGGATGCAATTATTCCAATTAAAACCCTGGCACTTGAAAGTCCGCAGGAAGCGGTGAAGGTGATCGGAGACAGTCTGCATGCCTGTGATTTGTTAAGAGAAAAAATTAAAAATACTTTAAATCAGGATGCGCCTGTTGCGGTGGCTAAAGGAAATGCTATTGCAAAAGGAATCAGTGAGGAATTGGACGATTTGCGTGCTATTTCTACTTCCGGAAAAGAATATCTGGAGGGAATTGAAAAAAGAGAATCGGAGCGTACCGGAATCTCTTCGCTTAAGATCTCGTTTAATAATGTTTTTGGTTACTATATTGAAGTTAGAAACACGCACAAAGATAAAGTTCCTGAAGAGTGGATTCGCAAGCAGACATTGGTTAATGCAGAGCGATATATTACTGAGGAATTAAAAGAATATGAAACTAAAATTCTGGGAGCAGAAGAGAAGATTTACAAGATAGAAACAGAGCTTTTTGAGCAATTGGTGATCTGGATTGGAACTTATATCAAGCCGGTACAGATGAATGCTAATTTGGTGGCGCAGCTGGACTGTTTGTGTTCGTTTACACAATTGGCTATAGAAAATCAATATGTGTGTCCCGAAATTGATGAAACGTTTGAGTTAGAGATCAAAAACGGACGTCATCCTGTTATTGAAAAGCAATTGCCGGTTGGAACGCCTTATATTGCTAATGATGTTTATTTAGACAGAGAGACGCAGCAGTTGATTATGATTACCGGTCCTAACATGTCGGGTAAGTCTGCTATTTTGAGACAAACGGCTTTAATTGTATTGTTGGCTCAAATGGGAAGTTTTGTTCCTGCTGATAGTGTGAGAATGGGGATTGTAGATAAGATTTTTACCAGAGTAGGTGCTTCGGATAATATTTCGATGGGAGAGTCTACTTTTATGGTAGAGATGAATGAGACCGCTTCTATTTTGAATAATATCTCAGATCGCAGTTTGGTGCTTCTGGATGAAATTGGAAGAGGAACCAGCACATATGACGGGATTTCGATTGCCTGGGCGATTGCCGAATTTTTACACGAACACCCGGGAAGACCTAAAACCTTGTTTGCAACGCATTATCATGAATTGAATGAAATGACAGAATCGTTGCCAAGAATTCAGAATTATAATGTTGCGGTAAAAGAGTTAAAAGACAATGTGCTTTTCATTCGTAAACTGGTAAAAGGAGGAAGTGCTCATAGTTTTGGAATTCATGTAGCAAAAATGGCCGGAATGCCTCAGATTGTAATTTTGAAGGCGCAAAAGATGTTGAAAAAACTGGAGAAAAACCACTCAAGTGAAGCGTTAAATGGTGTGAAGTCTGAGAATGATGAAATGCAGATGAGCTTCTTTAATTTAGATGATCCTTTGCTGGAAGAGATAAAAGAAGAAATTCTGGGGCTTGATATTAATGCGATCACACCAGTTGAAGCGTTGATGAAACTTAATGAGATTAAAAGAATGTTGGTACGAAAATAAATTTCATATTTAAAGTTTAGGTTATCAGAAAGTTATAAAATAAGTGGATTTTTTTTTCGAAAAACGCTTGTGTAATTGAATAAATGTCCTAAATTTGCACTCGCAATACAGAACAAATCAAGTGTTGCAGTTCTTAATTAGAATTTGAAATGCGAAAATAGCTCAGTTGGTAGAGCGCGACCTTGCCAAGGTCGAGGTCGCGGGTTCGAGCCCCGTTTTTCGCTCTATATCATCTAATGCTCGGATGGTGAAATTGGTAGACACGCTGGACTTAAAATCCAGTGAACAGCAATGTTCGTGCGGGTTCAAGTCCCGCTCTGAGTACTAAAGCCTCTTCTTTTGAAGAGGCTTTTTTTATGGTGTAAATCCAGGAGTTCTAAAATAAATCTGCGAAGCAGATTTGTTTTAGAGAATCTAAGAATCTAAGAATCTAAGAATCTAAGATCAAAAATCAACAATCTAAAATCAACAATCTAAAATCTAAAATAATAATATGGGTGCCTTTGTAATTAGTAAGCGTTTTAATGATGAATATAAATTCGTATTTACTTCGAGAAAGGGCAAGGTGATATTTACGAGTCTTAGTTATGAATTGAGGTTTGAGTGCGAAGAGGATATCGAGAAGTTTAAGGTAAATATAGAGATGGCTCGGTTTTTAAAATTTAAAGGGGCTGGGGGAAGGTATTTTTTTAAATTGATGTTGGGAGAGCTTCATTTCGCTACAAGTCGAAAATATACGACGGAATTGCTTTTGCAGAAAGGAATCAAGGAAATTGTGACTTATGCTTCGAGAGCTGAGATTTTGGATTTTTCCTCAAGTGAATCTATTTTTGAAGATGAAGTTGTGGGTGAGGAAGTAGAAGTAGAGGATTAGGAAATAAAAGAGTGTCTTTTGTTTTCTGTGAGTTTTGGTAATTGTATGAGAGCCTGGTGAGTTTTGAAGACTTATCAGTTTTTTTTTTTTTTTTTTTTTTTTTTTTTTTTTTTTTTTTTTTTTTTTTTTTTTTTTTTTTTTTATAACGTGTGTTATGGTTAGGGAAGGTGTTGTGGTTTTGTTGGGTATAGGGCATAAAAAAAGCTATCTACAGAGAGATAGCTTTTTATTTTTTTGAGTAATTTAGAATTACTTTTTAGCAGGAGCAGCAGCTTCTTCAACTTTTGCAGCAGCAGAGTCAACTTTTGCAGCAGCAGAATCAACAGTTGCAGCAGCAGAATCAACTACAGCAGCAGCAGAATCAACAGCAACAGCAGTAGAATCTACAGCTTCAGTAGCTGCAGCGTCAGCTTTTTTACAAGATACAACAGTTAAAACAGCAACAACAGCTAAACTTAAAAATACTTTTTTCATCTTACTTTATTATAAAAGGTTAATTATTAATTCGTGGCAAAGATATAAATTTTTTAATATGTAAAATATTTTTTTATTTTTTTTTTAAAATATTTTCATTGCTCACGATTATCTTATTTATCAAATAATGTGCCAAATTAATAAAAATATGTTAAATTACGGTATGTTTTGTCTAAATTATTTTTTATTGAAGATTCAATAAGAGAATTGGGGGTTTTTATCCTCTTGGTTGCAGTTTGTTTTATCTTTTTTAGAATATTAGGTGGTGCTGAAAAAAAACAAAAGAGCTTAAATGAGCCCTTTTGTGAGTAATGTTGTTTCTGAATCACGTACGATTCGTATAAAAAGGTTACGCGACGATATTCATGATGCTGTTTGTAGCTCCTTTATTGTTCTGAATATACGATTTGCAAATTTGACTCTTTTCTTCTAAAAACGCTTTGTCCTGAAGCAAACGATCAAGATTTTGCTTTAATTCCTGATTGTTCGAGATTACAAGGCATCCCTTGAGGGCTACCAGTTCAATTGCTTCGGCGAAATTCGAGTAGTTGGGACCAATTACAATTGGAATTCCAAAAGTAGCCGGTTCTAATATATTGTGGATTCCGGGATTTCCAAATCCGCCGCCAACATAAGCAATTGTCCCGTAACTGTAAATTTTAGTCAGCAATCCAATAGTATCTATAATAAAGACATTGTAATTAGATAAGTCGGCATTTTCTTTTTCGGAGAATAATATTGTTGATTTAGTAATTTGCGCTTTCAGGCTTGCGATCTGATCACTCTTAATGTTGTGAGGTGCAATGATGAATTTTACATCTTCGGATGCCTGGTTGATGTATTCTGCTACTAATGCTTCATCTTTAGGCCAAGAGCTGCCTATAATGATGGTTGGGGTATTGTTTTTGAATTTTTCGATAAAATCCAAAGTATTGTCTCTTTCTAAAATAGCATTTACACGATCAAAACGAGTGTCTCCTGAAACAATCACATTGTCAAAGCCGATACTCTTTATTTTTTCTTTTGAATTTTCGTTTTGAACAAAAAAGTAAGTGAATGCTTTTAATGCTTTTCTGTAAAAACCGCCGTACCATTTAAAAAACATCTGATTGTCTCTGAAAATTCCGGAAATTAAATAGGTCGGTATTTGACTTTTCTCTAATTCATTTAAGTAATTCAGCCAAAATTCATATTTTATGAAAAATGCCAACTCAGGGTGAGCTAGCTTTAAGAATTTCTTGGCATTGCTTTTAGTGTCCAATGGAAGGTACAGCGTAACAGCTGCAACAGTATTGTTTTTGCGTACTTCATAACCTGAAGGAGAGAAAAAAGTAACGATGATTTTGTGGGAAGGATATTTTTCTTTGATTTTTTCGATTACTGGCAGGCCTTGTTCGTATTCGCCAAGCGAGGCCGAATGAAACCAGATGGTTTTATCTGAAGGCCTTATCTTTTCTTCAAGAATCGTGAAAACATTTTTACGACCTTCGACAAAAAGCTTAATTTTCGGACTAAAAAGTGCTACAATTTTCAGAAAAAAGCCAGCAATAGAAATAACTAAATTATAGAGAAAAAGCATCTGTTTGTTTTTGTGGCTAAATTACGGTTCTTTCGATTATTTTCATTGGTTTGAAGGTATTAAATAACTATTTTTGTTCCTCCTTTTAGAGACGCTGAATGAAATGCAAGTCTTTAATTTTAAAATATATTGAAAATGAAAAAAATTCAAATGGTTGACCTAAAAAGTCAATACGAAAAAATAAAAACTACAGTTGATGCCTCTATTCAGGAGGTTTTGGATACCAATACTTACATAAACGGTCCTTTAGTACACCAGTTTCAAAAAAATCTGGAAGATTATCTGGGGGCAAAACATGTGATTCCATGTGCAAACGGAACCGATGCTTTGCAAATTGCCATGATGGGATTGGATTTGAAACCGGGCGATGAGGTAATTACTGCCGATTTTACTTTTGCAGCTACGGTTGAGGTAATTGCTTTGTTACAATTAACGCCGGTTTTAGTGGATGTTGATGTCGTAAATATGAACATCGATATTGAAGCGCTAAAAAAAGCGATTACACCAAAAACAAAAGCAATTGTTCCGGTACATTTATTTGGACGTGCAGCAAATATGGATGCTATTATGGAAATTGCTGCCGAACATAATTTATATGTAATTGAAGACAATGCACAGGCAATTGGAGCAGATTATATTTCTAAATCAGGAGCAAAAAGCAAAGTAGGGGTAATTGGTCATGTAGCGGCAACTTCATTTTTTCCGTCTAAAAACTTAGGCTGTTATGGAGATGGAGGAGCAATTTTTACCAACGACGATAAATTAGCGCATATCATTCGCGGGATCGTAAATCACGGAATGTATGAGCGTTACCACCATGATGTTGTAGGAGTGAATTCACGTTTGGATAGTATTCAGGCCGGAGTTCTAAATGCAAAATTGCCATTATTGGATGAGTACAATGCAGCACGTCGTTTAGCGGCAACAAAATACAATGCAGCTTTTGCCGGAAATACACATATTATTACGCCGGAATTTGATGCAAGTCAAAATGATCATGTTTTTCATCAATATGTATTGAGAATTATTGATGCAGATCGTAATGCTTTGATGCAGCATTTATTGGATAAAGGAATTCCGTGTGCGATTTATTACCCGATTCCGTTGCATTCACAAAAAGCTTATGCTGATTCTCGTTACAAAGAAGAGCAGTTTCCAGTGACCAACCAATTGGTAAAAGAAGTAATTGCTTTGCCAATGCATACAGAACTGGATGATGAGCAAATCAAATTTATAACCGATTCTGTTTTGGAATTTTTGAATAAATAATAAAGATTAAACCAAATAAACAACAGCACAAAATAACCGCAAAATGAAAGTATTAGTAACAGGAGGATTAGGATTTATTGGTTCTCACACCGTTGTAGAATTGCAAAATGAAGGTTTTGAAGTAGTCATTATTGATAACCTTTCGAATTCTACAGAAGACGTTTTAAAAGGGATTACGACCATTACAGGAAAAACACCTTTGTTCGAAAAATTGGATTTAAGAGAAAAAGCGTCGGTGCGGGAGTTTTTTAAAAAGCATAACGATGTTACCGGAGTAATTCATTTTGCAGCTTCAAAGGCAGTTGGTGAAAGTGTTGAAAATCCATTGTTGTATTACGAAAACAACATTGCTTCATTAGTGTATTTATTGCAGGAATTGCAGCAAAAACCTGAAGCGAGTTTTATTTTTAGCTCGTCTTGTACCGTTTATGGTCAGGCTGAAAAAATGCCAATTACTGAAGATGCTCCGGTACAGGTGGCGATTTCGCCTTACGGAAACACGAAACAGATAGGTGAAGAAATTATTACTGATACAGCTAAAGTAACCAATATCAGTGCAATTTTATTGCGTTATTTTAACCCGGTTGGAGCTCATGCAACGACTGAGATTGGCGAATTACCAATTGGTGTTCCTCAAAATTTAGTACCTTTCATTACACAAACTGGCGTAGGATTGCGTCAGGAATTATCGGTTTTTGGAGATGATTATCCAACTCCTGATGGTACAGCAGTTCGTGATTATATTCACGTAGTAGATTTGGCAAAAGCGCACGTAATTGCCTTACAACGTTTGTTGGCTAAAAAGAATTTACAAAAAGTTGAAACTTTCAATCTAGGAACCGGAAAAGGAAGCTCGGTTTTAGAAGTAATTCACAGTTTCGAAAAAGTAAGCGATAAAAAATTACCTTATAAGATTATGCCACGTCGTGAAGGTGATATTACAGAAGCTTACGCAAATACAGATAAAGCAAATAATGTTTTAGGCTGGAAAGCCCAATTAAGTTTAGACGAAGCCATGGCAAGTGCCTGGAAATGGGAACAGAAAGTTCGTTCTTAATTTTTTTCAGACGAAAATAAAAACATAAGAAAAATCCCAAATAAACTAAAAATTATTTGGGATTTTTATTTATTGGTTTACTTTATTTTGTAAATTTGTAAGAATAAAATGTAGGAATTATGAAAAAGAAAAATGAAAAACCCAGAGTTAGTAAGGTGGAAGAGCCTGCTGTAGAATATGAAGTTCAAAAATCTAACTTTAAAGGAATAGACCGAAAAACTTTTGATTTTGATACCGAGTTTGCAAAAGGATTAACGCCGGAAGAATTTAAAGCCGAAATTTTTAAAAGAATAGAGGCTTATTCGTGGAAAAAATAATATTTGAAAAAGAAGTTCTTAATTCCTTTGAAGATTTAGTTTTTGCACTTTTTAAAGAGGAGTATTTTGGTTATCTGGAGTCCTCTCAGAATTATGTAGGCAAAATAGTTGATTTTGTTATTTCAGGTATTTCAAGTTTTCCACATAAGAAAACACCAAAATCACTTCATTATTTAGGTTCGTACTATGTTTTTTATAAAGCCAATGGCAGGACAACCTGGTATATCTTCTTTGATAAAAAAGATCAAAATTATTTGATTACAGGAATTATAAATAATTATTGTGCAGAAGCAAAAGAGCTGTAAAAACAAATCCTTTTGAAAAGTAAGCGATAAAAATCCCAAATGATCTATTTAGATTATTTGGGATTTTTATTTTTGGCTTAATTTATTTTTATAAATTTGTAAGAATAAATTGTAGGAATTATGAAAAAGAAAAAAGAAGAAGCTAGAGCTAGCAAGGTGGAAGAGCCTGCTGTAGAATATGAAGTTCAAAAATCTAACTTTAAAGGAATCGATCGGGAAACTTTTGATTTTGATGCCGAGTTTGCAAAAGGATTAACGCTGGAAGAAGCAAAAGCAGAATCAATCAGAAGGATTAGAGAATGGTGGGGAAAATAGAAGTTGTTTTTACACTCTCGGTGATTGTGTATCTTGATGATTTAGTTATGACATTGTATAAAAATGAATACTTTGGTTTTATAGCATCTGCAGAACAATATGTTTCTAATATTTATCGAGCAGTTCCCGAAAGAATAAAAAATTGTTCCCATAAGAAAGCTTCAAAATCACTTCAATATTTAGGTTCAAACTATGTTTTTTACAAACCGAATGTCAGGACAACCTGGTATATCTTCTTTGATGAAAAAGATCAAAATTACCTCATTGCAAGAATTATAAATAATTATTGTGCAGAAGCAAAAGGGTTATAAAAAAAAAATCCTCATAAACAATCTTGTTCATGAGGATTTTTTTTTATGTAGTGAGTAACTGAAAACTGTTACTGAGACTGAATACTAATTATGCATTCGCAGTAACCGCTTCTTTGTCAATTTTGTTGATCAAACCTGCTAACACTTTACCCGGACCCACTTCAGTGAATAAAGTAGCGCCGTCAGCGATCATTTGCTGAACAGATTGTGTCCATTTTACCGGAGCAGTCAATTGTATGATTAAGTTCTTTTTGATTTCGTTTGCATCCGAAACAGCATTTGCGGTTACGTTTTGGTAAACCGGACAAACAGGAGTTGAGAATGTAGTGGCTTCAATTGCAGCAGCTAATTCCTCTCTTGCTGGTTCCATCATCGGAGAGTGGAATGCTCCTCCAACAGGTAAAATTAAAGCACGTTTTGCACCGGCAGCTTTCATAGCTTCACAAGCTTTTTCAACAGCCGAAGTTTCTCCTGAAATTACCAATTGTCCAGGACAGTTGTAATTTGCCGCAACAACTATTCCGTCAATAGAAGCGCAAACTTCTTCTACAGTATTATCAGCTAAACCTAAAACCGCAGCCATTGTTGATGGGGTGATTTCACAAGCTTTTTGCATAGCTAAAGCACGTTGAGAAACTAATTTAAGACCGTCTTCAAAAGACAAAGTTCCGTTGGCAACCAAGGCTGAAAATTCTCCTAAAGAATGTCCTGCAACCATTTCTGGTTTAAAATCGTCTCCTAAAGTTTTAGCTAAAATAACAGAGTGTAAAAATACTGCAGGCTGTGTAACTTTAGTTTCTTTTAGTTCTTCGGCAGTACCTTCGAACATGATATCTGTAATTCTAAAACCTAAAATTTCATTAGCTTTTTCGAATAATTCTTTGGCTAAAGCCGATGTTTCATATAAGTCCTTGCCCATTCCTGTAAATTGTGCGCCCTGACCCGGAAATACGTATGCTTTCATTTGTCTAATTTAAAGATTGAATTTTTTTGAATTGAAAATTAGTTTCAATTGAAAGGCAAAAGTAGCATTTTTTTACTTCGTATAATCCTTAAACATGTAAATCCATGCTAATCTCGAAAATCGAAGATTGAAAGAAGTGAGTAGGGTAATGACGACAGCGATAATTGGAATAATCCTTAAATCGAAATTCTTTTCGAAGAAAAATTGTGCAATACAGTATGTTGCAATTCCCTGAGCGACTGTTAATCCGTAGTTTACATACATAGCACCAAAGAAATAACCAGGCTCTTTTTGAAACTTATAATTACAGTGACTGCAAAATTCGTTCATCTTTGGAAGGCCAAAAGTGAAAAAAATATTTTTATCTGTAAAAACCTTTCCTTTATGACAAATAGGACATTCGTTGCTTAAAATATGAGTTAATGCACTTGACATGATCTTGTTGTTTTTTATTTATACAAAGGTAATTCAGAACAGGATTAAAGTCTTTTTTATATCTTCGCTACTTATAGCACAATAAAGACATTTATTGTAAAATCGCCTGCCTTAAACGAATTTGTAAACGAAAAAGAGGATTGGGCAATCGCATATGTGACCAATAAAAAATAAATTCTACAGATATGAAAAAATACCCGGTTTACAGTGTTCAGAATTTTAGCTGTAATGATATTCATCGTGATTTTTATGTCAATACCTTCAAAGAGCATTTAAAAAGTCACAGTTTTGTAGAAGAACCACACCGGCATGATTCGTATTTGATGGTGTTTTTTACGAAAGGTTCGGGACAGCACGAAATTGATTTTGATCAGTTTGAAATTAAAAAGGGAAGCCTGTTTGTGCTACAGCCGGGACAAATGCATCATTGGAGCTTATCCGAAGATATTGAGGGTTTTGTGATTATTTTTTCACAGGAGTTGTATAATTTATATTTCGGACAGAAGAATATTAACGAATATAATTTTTACCATTCGATTCACAATCGGCCGGAAATGGTTTTTGAAGAAAAAGGAATCACTAAAATCCGACCTTATTTTGATTTATTAATTCAGGAAAGTATTCAGGAGGGGCGATATCAACTGGATAAAATGTTGAATTTGCTGGATTGTATTCATATTGAAATAGCCCGCAAATACAACGAAACCTATTCACATCAGGCGCATTCGTATAATATTAAAATTGACAAGTTCGAAATGCTTTTGGAGCACTATTTCAAACAAGAAAAATTACCGTCTTTTTATGCCGAAAAGTTAAGTATTACTTTAAAACATTTGAACCGCATCTGCAATGAAATTTTGCAAAAAACGGCCACAGAAGTGATTACGGATCGTGTGATTTTGGAGATAAAAAGAATGTTGATTGACAAGCATTTAGCGGTTAACGAAGTAGCGTTTAAAGTAGGCTACGAAGATTATTCGTATTTCTCCAGATTCTTTAAAAAACAAACGGGATTATCGCCAACGGAATTTAGGAATAAGAAGTAAAAAAGAGTTGGGCTTCGGCTTCGCTCAGCCCGGCACTTGAGCTTTAAAGTTATCAAATGTCCGGCTGAGTGAAGTCGAAGCCCTTTTAGCCACCAATTAAATTTAATTTAAAATCGGATTACGCTTGTTTTGCAAACTGTAATTCAATGTTTAATTTTACTTCTTCTCCAACCAGAACACCACCGGTTTCAAGAGCTGAGTTCCAGTTTAGACCCCAATCTTTACGGTTTATTTTTCCTTCGATATTTAATCCGACTTTTGTATTTCCCCACGGATCAGTCATAGTTCCACTAAATTCTACCGGAAAAGTTACTGATTTTGAGATACCTTTGATGTTTAGATCTCCGGTTAATTCATAGCTCCCTTCATTTATTTTTTTGAAAGAAGAACCTTTGAAAGTTAGTTTTGGATGATTCTCAGCATCAAAGAAATCGCCACTTCTTAAGTGATTGTCTCTGTCTGTATTTGCAGTGTCAATAGAAGTAATGTCTCCTGAAAATTCGATTGCAGCATTCTCGAAATTGTCTCCGTCTGTATTGATTGTTGCATCGTAAGTACCAAATTTACCTGAAACATTTGTAAACATCATATGTTTAACTTTAAAACCAATTTCTGAATGTGTTGGGTCTATTGACCATTTTGTAGTTGCCATAATTTTATCTTTTAAATAATTAATTTCATTTTGATAGGACAAAGTTACGGTGGTAGTGAGCGTAAGGGACTTAACCTAGATTAAGAAATAAAAAATGCGATGACTTTTGGAGTATCGCATCTTTTATTGTTGCTCTGAGAGTCCCCCGGTTAGAGGGAAGAGTCTTAGTTTTTTGCTACGCATTAAATGATTTTCATGGATTAATATATTTCAATTCAGAAAAAATTTCTTTCATCTGTGGCAAGAAAATTAGCTTTTGTCATTCATGTAAAAGCTTAATGCTCCTGACGGGCATTTGTGAATGGTTGAAATAATTTTTTCTGTTGTAGAGCGTTCAGGAATGATCCATGGTTTTTCTTTTGGGTGAAAAACATCGGGATTGTTTTTTACACAATTGGCAGAATGAATGCATTTCCGGGACTGCCATACAATGGTTACTTCTCCATTGCTATATTCTTTCGTAAGGTCATTTGGATTCATGATTGAAAATTTTTGCGGTTAATTTTAGTTTTAAATTCAGACCAATTTTCTATTAATAAATTTAATACTTCTTTTTGGTTTTTTTGTGCTTTGAGAAAAAAAAAGAAACGATAACGTACTGTGATTCAGTATAATTATCGCTTCTTTTGAAATGTATGTGAAGTGTCTTACAAATTAATAATTCATAGGAACTTCCATTAGCAGGAATTCGGCCTCAGTGTTGGCTTTGATGTTTAAAGTTTCAAAATCAGAGATTCCCATAGCATCACGAGTGTTCAATTCCTGACCGTTTATCGTTACATTTCCTTTTAAGATAAAAACGTAGACTCCGTTTCCTTCTTTTTTTAATTTATAGGTTGTAGCGATGCCGGAATCGAAATTCCCCATATGAAACCAGGCGTCCTGATGGATCCAAACTCCTTCATCATCAGCATTTGGAGATAAAACCTGAGACAGTTTGTTGTGTCTGTCGGCAACATCTAAAGTGATTTGTTGGTAACGCGGCGTTACATTTCTTTGGTTAGGAAACAACCAGATTTGTAACAGCTTCGTTTGCTGATCGGCATTTGGGTTAAACTCACTATGTTGGATTCCGGTTCCGGCACTCATCACCTGAATGTCACCATTTTTAATGATTTCGGTATTCCCCATACTGTCTTTGTGTGCTAAATCACCTTCTAACGGAATGGTAATGATTTCCATATTATCGTGAGGATGAGTTCCAAAACCCATTCCGCCCGCAATAGTATCGTCATTTAGAACTCGAAGCGCTCCAAACTGAATTCTTTCCGGATTGTACCAGCTCGCAAAGCTAAAACTGTGATAGGCATTAAGCCATCCGTGATTTGCGTTTCCTCTTGTTTCTGCTTTGTGTATTACTATATTTTCCATGATGATAATTGTTTTGTTATTTTTTATAGTACAAATTTACGATCAACATGCCTGAAAAGCACTTAATGTAGATTAAGAAAAAGGGGCTGAGGTTCTGAGTTGCTGAGGTTTTTAGGTGCAAAGGCTCAGAGTTGCAAAGGTACAGAGGCTTTTGCAGCGATTGAGATGGGCTGGATTTCATGTTTACGATCTAAGCAATCTAATAATCCAATAATCCAGCAATCCAAAGATCTAAGAAGTCTAACAATCTAAACAGTCTAATAATCCAATAATCCAGCAATCCAGCAATCCAATAATCCAGCAATCCAATAATCCAGCAATCCAATAATCCAGCAATCCAATAATCTAACAATCCAAAGATCTAAGAAGTCTAACAATCTAAACAGTCTAATAATTCAATAATCCAGCAATCCAATAATCTAATAATCTAATAATCCAAAGATCTAAGAAGTCTAACGATCTAAGAAGTCTAACAATCTAAAAAAGACTAGCTGTATTGCGCAATAAACTGTTGCACAACAGTATCCGTATTCTCGTGGCGTTTTTTCTTTTCCAATGCGATAGGCGGAGCGGCTCTTTCAAGGCAGTCTTTTACGTCGCAGGTTTCGCAGGTGACCCCTACAATTCGTTTGACAAGCGGTTTTCCTTCAATGAACTTGAATTTCTTTTTCATGGTTGGATTGATTAAAATACCAACCGAAATACTTCTTATGTTGTCTTTGATGAAAGGATCTTTTGTGGCTGATGAAAAAACCAGGTATTCATTTCCACTATGGACATAACTTGAGGTCTGAGCATCAAAAAAATGTGGTTTGTTCTGTTTGATTGCTTCGTCTATGGTTTTTACCGAAACCCATCTTCTGCAATAGTGCTCGTTGGTTTCGTTTGCATGTGGTTCCTGCTGATTGGTGATGTGCAGTTCTTTCTTGATTTGATAAACGTCAGAACCAATTTTATGTGACATTCTTAAAAAGAATAAGTTCTTCAGATGGAAATCTTTAGGGAGTAAATTAGTTAATCTTTGATAAAAAGATTCCGGCGAAACTTCAAAACTTTCGATCAGCGTTACAAATTCTTCCGGATTTGGCTTTTCGTTATTTAAAAAGTCATTGATTTTACCTACGATCAATTGTCTCGGTAATAATAAAGCGCCTGCAAAGTAAGAAGCATAGAAATTATGCAATACCTGGTCAAAGTTTTCAAACTTGATCCAGCTGAACGTCAGTAAGCGATCGGATAGATTGAGGTAATTGTAAGCAATTTCTTTGGCCAGAATGAAAGCTTTCTGCGGATCGTCGATTTCTGTTGAAAGTAAGAGGGTTTTGCTTTTTGGGACATAGATAGAGCGCAGATCTTCTAAGGCTTCCTGATCCGTGAAGGCAATTTCTTTGATAGTGTAGTCAAATTCCTCTTTTAGAATGGCTTCGAGTTCCTTAATAGTGATTTTTGAATCTAAATTAATCTGAAAGGACTTAGAAAAAGCAATTACTTTATCTTCCAGATCTTCAAAATAATTACTGTGTGCTTCCTGATACGATCGTAAGGCGGCGAGGAAAAAACTCTCCCTGCTCAGATTGTAATGCTGGGCAATTTCAATAATGGTGCTGATAAACGCATTGACTTTGGCGGGGGCATTGGCAATAATGTCGATTAGGTCCGCTTCCTGAATGCCAAAAAGCTCCAGAGGAATCTCTTTTAAAATTCCTGATTTTAAGATTTCTCCAATCGGAGCGAGGTTGTTGTCCAGTTTTAAAGAAACCATTTGGTCGTACGTAACATCCAAATGTTCGCATAAAAGCAAAATTTTATCTGTTTTTGGATATTTCTTTCCTTTTTCAATCTCGTTCAAATACGATTTTGAAAGATTGGTCAGTTTAGCCAAACCAAAAAGAGAGAGGTTTTTCTGAGTGCGAACCTGCTTGAGTTTTAGCCCAAAAATCAGCTTTATATAGTCTTTTTCGATATCCATAATATCAAATGTAAGTAATCTAAAAATAATCGCCAAAAAAGTTTTTTGTAAATTTAGCGAACGTTCGCTTGTTTTGTAAAAAACTTTTTTCTAATATTGTGGTGTAGAAAATATTAACGGTCAGATTGTTATAGGAGAAAAGATCTTTTATTAGCAAAAAATGACGAATAATGGAGAACTAATCAAAAGCAACAACGATGAAAAACCAATTAGAGATTACCGAGACGGCTATGGAGTTTTTGGCCGAAAAGAAGCTTTCTTATCCAAAGATCTGGACAGAAGAGGCAATTGTTTTTATAACCGAACTGCATCGAAAATTCGATTCACAACGAAAATTATTGTTACTGCAACGCGAACAAAAACAAACCGCTTTTGATCAGGGCGTCATGCCGTCTTTTCCTTCCGAAACAAAAACCGTCAGAGAAAGTAATTGGGTGGCAGGAGAAACTCCAAAAGATTTACAGGATCGTAGAGTTGAGATTACGGGACCGGTTGATCGCAAAATGATTATCAATGCGTTGAATTCAGGAGCGAAAACTTTTATGGCAGATTTTGAAGACAGTACTTCTCCGACCTGGCAAAATTTAATGGACGGACAAGTGAATTTGATTGATGCGGTTAACAAGACGATTTCTTATACCGATTTGATTAAGCATAAATCGTATCACCTGAATGAAAAGATTGCGACATTAATCGTGCGTCCACGTGGATTGCATTTACCAGAAAAACATCTTTCGATTGATGGAAATGCGGTTTCAGGTTCTTTGGTAGACTTTGGTTTGTATGTTTTTCATAATCATAAGAGACTTTTAGAAAATAACTCAGGACCTTATTTTTATATTCCAAAATTGGAACATTATCTGGAAGCGCGCTGGTGGAATACTGTAATTGATTTTACCGAAGATTATTTGAAGTTAGAAAGAGGAACGATAAAGGTTACTGTTTTAATTGAAACTATAACAGCAAGTTTTCAGCTGGACGAAATTATTTTTGAATTGAAGGATCATATTGTTGGATTGAACTGCGGGCGTTGGGATTATATTTTCTCTTACATTAAAAAATTCCGCAAGCATTCAAAGTTTATTGTTCCGGACCGCGATCAGGTCAATATGACTTCGCCTTTTATGAACGCTTACTCGAATCTGGTAATTCAAAGGTGTCATAAACGAGGTATTCATGCTATCGGAGGGATGGCTGCTCAAATTCCGATTAAAAATAATGAGGAGGCAAATGCAATTGCTTTCGCAAAGGTAAAAACCGATAAAGAACGTGAAGTAAAGAATGGTCACGATGGAACGTGGGTAGCGCATCCGGATTTGGTTGCTCTGGCTAAAAATGTTTTCGATGCCGGAATGCCAACTCCCAATCAAATTCATGTTAAAAAAGAATATCGCAAAATAACAGAAGCCGATTTGATAGAGCCGCCAATTGGAATTATAACAGAAAATGGGGTTCGCAAAAACATTAATGTTGGGGTTTTGTATTTGGCTTCATGGCTAAACGGACAAGGTGCCGCAGCCTTGCACAATCTGATGGAGGATGCTGCTACGGCCGAGATTTCAAGATCGCAATTGTGGCAGTGGCTTCAGAATAAGGTGACTTTGGATAACGGACAAATACTGAATCTGGCGTATTATCATGAGTTGGCTTTAGAGGAATTCAAAAAAATTAAAGACGAGCTGGGAGAGGAAAATTACGAAAACCGTCAATTCCCGTTAGCGGAGAAAGTTTTGGAAAGACTGGTTGTAAATCCCGATTTCGTTGATTTTTTAACCCTTCCATGTTACAAATATTTATAAAAAACGTTGCGCTGATCATTAAAAATCGGCGTGAAAAATAAACCTTTTACAAGTCACAGTCAGAACTGTGAACTGCGACTGCAAACTATTTACTTACTAACCAACTTAACTTATATTTTTATGAAAACAACAGAAGACAGAATTCAGGAATTGATTAACGATTGGATCACAAACCCAAGATGGAAAGGTGTTGAACGTCCGTATACTGCTACTGAGGTGGTGACGCTTCAGGGCTCTTATCATATTGAGCATTCTATTGCTAAAATGGGGGCGGAGAAATTATGGAGAAAGTTAAAAAGTCAGGATTATGTTGCTGGTTTAGGTGCTTTAACAGGAAATCAGGCGATTCAGGAAGTCGATGCTGGTTTAGAAGCGATTTATTTGAGTGGCTGGCAAGTGGCTGCCGATGCAAATCTGGCAGGAGAAATGTATCCTGACCAATCGCTTTATCCGGTGAATAGCGTGCCGATGGTGGTAAAAAAAATTAATAGTGCCTTGTTGAGAGCTGATCAGATTCAGGTGGTAAACCAGGTTGAAGATAAAAAAGATTATTTGGTTCCGATTGTAGCCGATGCAGAAGCCGGTTTTGGCGGAAATTTAAACGCTTTCGAATTGATGAAATCGATGATTGAAGCGGGTGCTTCTGGTGTTCATTTTGAAGATCAGTTGAGTTCTGCTAAAAAATGCGGACATTTAGGCGGAAAAGTTTTGGTGCCTACTCAGGAAGCGATTAACAAATTGATCGCAGCTCGTTTGGCTGCTGATGTTATGGGCGTTTCGACATTAATTGTAGCCAGAACAGATGCGGATGCAGCTAATTTGCTAACCAGTGATGCTGATCCGAGAGATGCAAAATTTATTACCGGAGAAAAGACCAATGAGGGTTTTTTCTATGTAAACAGCGGAATCGATCAGGGAATTGCAAGAGGATTAAGTTATGCGCCTTATGCTGATTTGATTTGGATGGAAACCAGTAATCCTGATTTGGTTTATGCGAAGAAGTTTGCGGATGCAATGAAAAAAGAGTTTCCGGGTAAAATGCTGGCATATAATTGTTCTCCGTCTTTCAACTGGGCTGCTAAATTATCAGTAGCAGAAATGGAAACTTTCAGAGAAGATCTGGCGGCTATGGGGTATAAATTTCAGTTCATTACCTTGGCAGGATTCCATGCTTTAAATACCAGTATGTTCGAATTGTCTAAAGCCTATAAAGAACGTGGTATGGCAGGATATTCTGAATTGCAGGAAAGAGAATTTGCTTTGCAACAAAACGGATTCAGAGCAGTAAAACATCAGGCTTTTGTTGGGACTTCTTATTTTGATGCGGTTCAAAATACGGTAACGATAGGAAGGTCTTCCACTACAGCAATGAAACATTCAACAGAGGTTGAGCAGTTTTAATTCTTTGTTTTTACCATTAAGATATTAAGAAAGTTAAGCTTTATGTTCTTAAAAAAATAAGAAAGATTAAGTCTAGCTTAATGTATCTTAATATCTTAATGGTTTAATTTTACTTTTTTAAAAGCCTGGCTTTCATTTTGCTGAAAAATTCAGGTGTTACACCAATAAAAGAAGCAATTTGCTTTTGAGGGACTTTATGAACCAATGTGCCGTATTTAGCACAAAATTTTTCAAAGCGTTCTTCTGCCGTCAGACTTAAATTATCCATTAAGCGTTGTTGGTTGGCAACCAGAGAATTTTCAATTAAAATTCTGAAAAAACGTTCTAATTTAGGAATGTCGAGATACAATTGCTCCTGATTTTCTTTGGATAAAGAAACGACTTCTGCCTCTTCTAAAACTTCTATAAAAAGTTCTCCCGGTTTCTGTGAAAAATAGCTGTACATGTCACTCATCCACCAGCCCTGACAAGCAAATGCCAGAACATGCTCGACAATATTATCATTGATGTTGAAGCTTCTTAGAATTCCCGAATTTACAAAATACGAATGGGTGCAAACTTCGCCGGCATTCAGTAAAATGGTTTTTGTCTTGTAAAAATGGGTTTCCGTTTTGGATAAAAAATGAGCCTGCTCTTCAGGAGTCAATGAAATGTGTTTGGCTATATTTTCAAGAATTAATGCCATTATTTTTCTTTTATCAGCTTGAAAGAGTTTGCTTTAAAGCGATCATTCTCTATTTTTCCGACAACTGAAGCTTTGCGAACAGCATTACAGAAACCATCTTCGGCATGTGCATCACCATGTTCGTCAATTGTTGTTCCGTCTACAAAATAAGTCTTGCCGTCAATGCGAACGGCTAAATCACAGCTTTTGCCTTTCATTCCAAATTGACATTCGCCACAAGCGGTTTCTACGATTACAGGTTTTTCATTTGTTTTCTTATCCTGAGCCTGAGTTGAAATTCCGGCAAGCAGGAACAGTGCAAATAATGCGTTTTTCATTTTTTAAGAGTTTACGGTTATTAGTTTTG
Source organism: Flavobacterium sp. UGB4466 (assembly GCF_903469665.1). GTDB lineage: Bacteria > Bacteroidota > Bacteroidia > Flavobacteriales > Flavobacteriaceae > Flavobacterium > Flavobacterium lipolyticum. The sequence goes on from NZ_CAGKLC010000007.1 coordinate 43,216, forward strand.
AAGTTGTTTTGGCACGTTCTGTGATTTCGTCGATTGGCGTTGTGAGAGAGTCATGACTTAAAACAACTCCCATTCGGCGGTAAGGTCTTGAAGTTGGCTTTCCGAAAATTCTGAAATCAGTTTTAGGTAAAGCGGCTACTTTTTCAATTCCGGTAAAAGTTGGATTTGTCGAGTCTTGTGAGGCCAGAATCACGGCACTTGCACCGGCTTTTTCAAGAGTAATTTCGAAGATTGGCAAGCTTAAAATAGCTCGTAAATGCAATTCGAATTCATTAAAATTTTGTGTTCCGGCAAGAGTTACCATTCCGGTATCGTGTGGGCGTGGGGAGAGTTCTGAGAAATAAACACCCTCGTTGGTTAAGAAAAATTCAACACCAAAAAGGCCTGCTCCTCCCAGGGCTTCGGTAATTTTTTCGGCCATGTCCTGCGCTTCGTATAGATCGGCATCAGAAATTTTTGCAGGCTGCCAGCTCTCCTGGTAATCACCGCGTTCCTGGCGGTGTCCGATTGGAGCGCAAAAAAGTGTTGGATTGTTATTTTGAGTAATGGTTAAAAGTGTAATCTCAGAATTGAAATCTACAAAAGCTTCCACGATAACTTCGATGACATCACCACGTGAGCCTGCAACGGCATATTGCCAGGCTTTTTCAATATCGCCTTCCGTTTTGATTGTAGATTGTCCTTTTCCGGAAGAAGACATTAAAGGTTTTACTACGCAGGGAATTCCAACTTCCTGAACGGCTTTTTGAAGTTCTTCTGCCGAAGTTGCATATTGGTATTTTGCGGTTTTTAATCCCAGTTCTTTTGATGCCAGGTCCCGAATCGCTTTTCGATTCATGGTAAAGTTGGCTGCTTTCGCAGATGGAACAACGGTAATGCCTTGTTTTTCGTAATCGTAAAAACGTTCTGTTCGGATAGCTTCTATTTCAGGAACGATAAAGTCGGGCTGGTGTTTGGCTACGATTCGGTCCAGTGCTTCGCCGTCGAGCATGTTGATGACTTCAAAGCTGTGTGCTACCTGCATAGCAGGAGCATTTTCGTAATTATCGACAGCAATTACAGTTTGTCCGATTCGTTGAGCGGCAATGACAAATTCTTTGCCCAGTTCACCCGAACCAAGGAGTAGTATTTTCATTTTGGATTAATTGTGTTGTTGGAGAAGTAAAAGTAGCGAAAAAAGAGTTTAACCGCAAAGTTCGCAAAGAATTACGCAAAGAGCGCTAAGTTTTTGTCTTTTAGATAAAGCAACCGTGTAGTTTGTCATTTCGATCCAAGGGAAAAATCACACTCGTAATTTGATAAAGATTGACGACAATTGGGTTTGAGTTTCTTGTGTGATTTCTCCTTATGTCTAAATGATAAAACGGAGAAATAACGGGGTGAATTTAACCATAAAATCCGCAGGGAATTACGCTAAGAACGCAAAGCTTTTGATATTCAGTAAAAAGAAAAGGTTCGCAAAGATTAATGAATCTTTGCGAACCTTAGTGTATATCTTTGCGTTCTTTGCGGTTAAAATTCTAATGAAAATGATCTTCTTCTATTTCGAATTCTGCATCTTTTTCCCAGATTTCCATTTCACAAGGTTTGCAGTTGAATTTCAGTTTGTATTCTAATTCGCCTTGTTTTAAAACCAGGGGTTCTTTTACCTTAACACCTGCGATATCTTTTTGGTGTATCGGACATTTTTTCAATTCGTATTTGATGCAATATTTAGTGGTCATCACACGTGATTTTCCCGGATCCCATTGTAGTTCGAATGCTTTTTCAATTTCGGTAACACCATGGCGCTCGTAGAATTTACGGGCCGTTTTGTTGGAAACATTATACATGAAATCCAATTTAGTTTCCGGATACGGATGAGATGTTTTAACGAGTTGGTGTTCTTCACGTTTGTAATTGGCCAGACGAATTTCAGTCAACTGATCGTAAACAGTTCTTCTCATTTCATTGATTTTTGAAATAGGAAGGAACCAGTTTTGAGAAAACATAATATTGATTTCATCGGCGGTGTAAGGCGTAAAACCTGTTTTAGCCAATTGAGTTTTAATGTTTTCTTCGATAGATTCACCCGTTTTAGTTTGCTCTTTCGCATGTTCCAAGCTAACAGTGCTTACATTACCGTCTTCATCAGTAGCGATTAATTCGAAACCTGTTGCGGTTTCTGTAAGTAATAAAGTAGTGCTCAATTTACGAACAGCACTATCCTCTCTCTCAACAATTTTGATGAAAGCGGCATCGTTGTTACGGTAAATAAAAGTTCCGTCTTTTACTTCTTTTAAAACGTTTGGATAAATTTTCCCGTTTTCGGCTTTGTTTACATAGATTCCGTCAGCTTCATTGTTTTCGTTGATGAAACAAAGTCCGTCACCGTTGTTTAGTAATTCGCCGTTTTCGATTTCGTAAGCGTTTCCAACTGTTCGGATTAATTTACCGATATATTGGCCTTTTGATTTTGGGCTTTCCCAGGAACCAATGGAACTGTGTCTTTCGTTTACGAAATAATCCGTATAACCACGGTTGAAAGTTCTGCTTAAAGAAGAATCAAAAGTATAGGTACATGTTCCTGAAGAGGCTTTCATGTACTTATCACTTCCTACGCCTTCTAAATAGCTGTCTAGTTTTTGACGTAAATAAGAAACGTTGTTTTTAACGTAAACCACATCTTTTAAACGGCCTTCGATTTTGAAAGAAACGATTCCGGCTTCAATTAGATTCGGAATCTGATCTGAAATGTCTAAATCTTTGATCGAAAGCAAGTGACTGTTTCTGATTAGGGTTTCTCCGTTTCCGTCAATTAAGTTGTAGGGTAAACGGCAGTTTTGTGCGCAGGAACCGCGATTGGCACTGCGTTCTCCGTTGGCTACACTCATGTAACAGTTTCCGCTAAAGGATACACATAATGCACCGGTTACGAAAAATTCTAATTCAACATCAGCTTCGTCGTATATCGTTTTAATTTGATGTAAGTTCAATTCGCGGGCTAAAACCACACGTTTGATTCCAGCATCTTTAAGGAATTTAATTTTATCGGCATCACGATTATTGGCTTGTGTACTGGCATGAAGTACGATAGGAGGTAAGTCCATTTCCATGATCGCCATGTCCTGAATAATCAGGGCATCAACACCAATGTCGTACAATTCCCAAATCATTTTGCGACAGGTTTCGAGTTCGTTATCGTACAAAATGGTATTCATAACTACAAAAACCTGTGCATTAAAAAGGTGTGCATATTGTACCAATGCTGCTACATCTTCGATAGAATTGTTGGCATTTGAGCGTGCTCCAAATTGCGGTGCACCAATATAAACAGCATCGGCACCACTGTTTATGGCGGCCATTCCTCCAATTAAATCCCTGGCAGGAGCTAATATTTCAATCTTCTTCTTCATTTTAAGTACTTTAGGCTTTTGTGGTATTCACGCAAAAAAGTTTGCAAAGTTCTTATAAATATTTCGAGTTTGCTAATGCTGAGGTGTTTTTTTTGGAATTGTTAACTTATATGGAATGATGATGATTAAGGTTGTTGTTTTTATTTGTTTTCAGATGATTTTAATCTGTTCATTACTTGTTTGGAACTAAAAAAAATCACCGGATGGTTTTTAATAAGTAACCTTTTGAACTAAGATACTTTTTGATTTATTAATCTAAAGGGAAAGTATATCCTAAGCCTAATATCGCAGACGATTGCTTAGCTGCTGGGTGAAAGTATCCCGAAATTGCAATTTCAAAATTATTTTTTCGGCCAATGGCTAATCCAAGACTAAAGGGAATGTGTAATAACATGTCGCTTTTGTTGAAATTAACCCCTGGTGTAAAGGTTTCAAATTTACCTATCGAAGTACCAATTCCCCCTTCAATAAAAGGGGCTACCCAAGGAATTGGTGCACACAGACGTACTTTTGTTCCGACTAAAAAAGCATTGGTTGTTACTTTGTATTGCGGTTGATTTTGTAAATTCTGATTTTTATCAACTGATGTAAATATAGCTCCTGCATATGGACGTATACTAAACCATGATTTTACTCCAATGATATATTCTCCCTGTAAATAAAAACCTCCTCCCATAACATCGACTTCCTCTTGATTACCATAGTTTTCAATATAATAAGAGCTGCTTGAGGCAAAGCCTATAGAACCTTTAATGGCATTACCTGTTGCTTGGGATTTTGCCTCATTGTTAAAAAATAAACTAAGGATTGTAATTAAGAAAGAATTGCGTAATGTTAGATTCATAAAATATTTTTTGGTTGGCGCGAAAATAATAAAATATTTTTAAATTCTGATAAACCAAGAACTACTTGGTTTACTGACTAAGTGGTTTTCTTTCTCGAAAGGGAAGTTTCAAATATTAAGATAATTTTTTTGCTTTAATTGTAGTCAAAGTACTTTTGCTAGTAGTTAGTTATAAGTACTTAATTAGTTTTATCTTTTTTAATGCCCATAGCTAATGACTCGGGTAATTTTCCAGCCTATAGGGGTGTTTTTCCAGATATGAGTAAATTTATAGGTACCACAGTTGATGAGCTCTCCCTTTTCAAGTCGGCAGAATTTATGCAATCCGGTTTGTATGGCTCCATAATCTTTAATGGGGTAAACTTCAATGCTTCCTTCTACCAGAACTCTTCTTGTGTATCCGTAATTGGTGAAAATTCGTCGGAAGTTTTCCATTGTTTTTGTATAGTCGTCTAGTCCTCCCGTATCATGAAAGAATTCAAGGTCTTCTGCGAATAAAGTTTTTAATTTTTCTAAATCACCTTTGTTAGCAGCTTCAAAAACAACTCCGTCCATTTTTACAATGGTATCAAATAGTTCTTTAGATATCGGTGTATAGGGTTTTGATTCGGTTATGGTTATTTTTTTGGTTACAGTACAGGATGTTATGAACATTCCTATTGTGAGCAATAATACGATTGTAGCAATTATATTTTTCATGTTTATTGTTTTTAAGGAGAACCTTGTAAAAAACAGATTCAATAATTTTTTTATTGATTTGTTAAAAATACTAATAAAATGATTTAAAAATATGGGGTTGTTAGGGGAGTGCTAAAATGTAATTTGTTCTGCTGCAGCTTATTTTTTGGGTTAGGGATAGGAGCGATATCCTTTTGCTTTTTTCTTTAAAAAGCAAAAGATACAGCGAATAGCCCGGTTCGCCGCGGCGAAATCCCCCGTAAATTCTAAAAATATACTTTCTGTAACCTTTAGCAGATAGAAGTCGTCAAAGCTTTTATCAATCAGACTAAATAATCACAAAATGAAAGCCTTCTTAAAATCGTTTATTGTTCTGTTTCTAATTATCTGTTCGGGACTGTCGGCTCAGAGTTTAGAAACCCAAATAGATAATTTAATTGCCTCAAAGTTTCAACCTGAAAATCCCGGGGCTGTTTTTCTGGCGGTTAAGAAAGGAAAAGTAGTGTATCGAAAAGCTTTTGGAATGGCCAATTTAGAAATGAATGTTCAAATGAAACCCGAGTCTGTTTTTGAAATCGGATCCATGACCAAACAATTTACGGCAGTTGCTGTTTTGATGCTGGCAGAGCAGGGGAAGCTTAAACTTGATGATGAAATCACGAAGTTTATTCCAGATTATCCAACAAGTGGGAATAAGATTACGGTACATCATTTACTAACGCATACTTCAGGAATTAAAGATTTTACGAGTATGAAAGCTATAAAAGATATTGCCAGACAAGATTTGTCTCCAAAAGAACTGGTAGATTTTTTTAAAAATGAACCCATCGATTTTAAGCCGGGTGAAAAATATAAATATTGTAATTCGGGATATGTGCTTTTGGGGTATATCATTGAAATGGTTTCCGGACAGACTTATGAAGCCTTTATAACACAGCATATTTTTAAGAAAACCAGAATGGAAAATACCTATTACGCGAGCCATGATAAAATGATTAAAAACAGGGTTTCGGGTTATCGAGAGAGGGATGGTTTTATTAATGCCAATTATATCAGCTTCTCTATTCCGTATGCTTCGGGTTCGATACTATCAAATGTTGATGATCTGTTGAAATGGCAATATGCAATAAATGCGAATACCTTATTAAATCCCGCTTCTACAAAGAAAGCATTTGTAAATTATAAGCTAAATGATGGAACAAATATTGATTATGGATATGGCTGGCATTTAGAAAAAGTAAAGGATAAAATTGTTCGCGAGCATGGGGGAAGTATTTTTGGCTTTAAATCGATGGGGGTTTATGAACCGACAGAACAGGTTTATGTAGTAGGATTAAGTAATTGCGATTGTAATTCGCCGACTGGAATTACAAAAGAGATTGCTTCGCTTTTAATCGATTAGATAAAAAAAGGGTGTTTTCGAAAGAAAACACCCTTTTGGTTATTGTTTGTAAGTCGTTACACAGTCAAAGCTTCTTTGATTCTGCGTAATGCTTCTTTTAAGATATCGTCGCTTGTAGCATAAGAGAAACGGATACAATTTGGGTTTCCAAAGGCATCACCAGTTACCGTTGCTACGTTGGCCTCTCCTAAAAGATACATCGAAAGATCGTTTGCATCTTTAATTTCAGTTCCTCTTAATGTTTTTCCGAAGAAAGAAGAAACGTCAGGGAAAACATAAAAAGCTCCTTCCGGAACGTTGATTTTTACACCAGGAATTTCTTTAAGTAATCCAACAACTAAATCTCTGCGAGTATGGAAAGCCTGAACCATGTGGTTTAATACACTCGGATCGGCTTCTACAGCTGTAATTGTGGCACGTTGTGCTACAGAATTTGCTCCGGAAGTTACTTGTCCCTGGATTTTTACACACGCTTTTGCGATGAATTCAGGAGCTCCGATATAACCAATTCTGTATCCTGTCATAGCAAATGCTTTTGCAACTCCGTTTACAGTGATCGTTTTTTCTAACATTCCCGGAATTGATCCGATGCTGCAGAAAGTCCCTGAGAAATTGATGTGCTCATAAATTTCGTCTGAAACTACATAAATATTTGGATGTTTTTCCAACACTTTTGCAAGCGCTGTCAATTCTTCTCTGCTGTATACAGATCCGGATGGGTTGCAAGGAGAAGAGAACCACATCATTTTTGTTTTTGGTGTGATGGCAGCTTCTAATTGCTCAGGCGTCATTTTGAAATCCGTATCTACAGAAGTAGGAACTTCAACCGGAACTCCGCCTGAAAGTTTTACGATTTCAAAGTAAGAAACCCAGTAAGGTGCCGGTAAAATAACCTCGTCACCATCGTTTAACATTACTTGGGCAATATTGTATAAAGATTGTTTTGCACCTGTAGAAACCACAATTTGAGATGGTTTGTATTCTAATGCATTGTCTCTTTTAAATTTTTTGCAGATTGCTTCTCTCAATTCTAAATAACCTTCTACCGGAGAATAAGTACTGTAGTTTTCGTCTACTGCTTTTTTAACTGCTTCTTTAATGAAATCCGGCGTATTGAAATCCGGTTCTCCTAAACTTAAACTGATAATGTCTTTTCCCTGTGCTTTTAATTCGCGTGCTAAAGCAGCCATTGCTAAAGTTTGTGATGTCGCTAAGTTGTTGATTCTGTCTGAAAGAATATGATTCATTATAAAATTTTTGAATGTCTTTAATTTCAACTTTAATTAAAGACGGTTAATGATTAATAGTTTCTTATTTTATGCTAGCTCGGGTTTTATTCCAAGATCTCTTAAGTGTCTGTAATGTGCTAATACAGCTCCTCTCATCGTTTTGAATTCATGATAAGGCAAGTTGCATTCGATGGCAGTTTGTTTTACAATTTCGGCAATTTTTCCGTAGTGGATATGACTGATATTTGGAAAAATGTGGTGTTCAATTTGATGGTTTAAACCTCCTGTGAACCAGTTGATTATTTTGTTTTTTGGTGCAAAATTAGCAGTGGTATACAATTGGTGAATGGCCCAGGTGTTTTCCATTTCCCCTTCTTCATTCGGAACCGGATTTGAAGTTTCTTCTACTACGTGTGCCAATTGAAAAACGATACTTAAAATTAATCCGGCAGTATAATGCATAACGAAAAATCCGATCACAACTTTCCACCATATTACACCTAAAATCATTGGTAAAGCCATCCAGATTAAAACATAGATGATTTTTGTGATTACAAGAACGGTCCATAATTTAGTTGGACTTTGTGGTGCTCCGTAGGATAATTTTCTTTTCAGGTAATTTTTCATTTGCTTGAAATCGGTTGTTAGAGCCCAATTAAAAGTCAAAAGTCCGTATAAGAAAAAAGAATAGTAATGTTGGAATTTGTGAAAACGGTGCCATTCTGCATTTTGGGTAAAACGAATGATTCTTCCGGCATCAAGATCTTCATCATGACCGTGAATGTTCGTATAGGTATGGTGAAGTACATTATGTTGTACCTGCCAGTTGTGAACGTTTCCGGCTAATACGTAAATACTTCCCCCCATGATTTTGTTGATCCATGATTTAGAAGAGTACGACCCGTGATTTCCATCATGCATGACATTCATACCAATTCCGGCCATACCAACTCCCATAAGGATATTTAGGAGTAATTGTGCCCAGAAAGGCATGTTAAGCGTTAATATTAAGAAGTATGGTGTTAAGAAAACAGCGAAAAGAATAATGGCTTTTAAATGCAGCTTCCAGTTTCCTGTTTTCTGAATATTGTTCTCTTTGAAGTAATTGTTTACTCGTGAGTTAAGCGTTCTGAAGAACTTCAGATTGTCTTGCTTCGCAAATGTAGGCGCAGTGTTATTCATAATTAATTTAAATAGGTTTCAAAGGTAATTATTATAAATTTTCAATTTGCAAAATTGAGTTAAATATTTCAATCGTAAAGTACTACTTTTGTTAAAAAAATTAGAGCAATGGATGAGATATTGAAATATTTTCCGGATTTGACTGAACTTCAAATCCAGCAATTTCAAAAGTTAGACTTTTTATACCACGATTGGAATGAAAAAATCAATGTTATTTCAAGAAAAGATATTGATGCTTTATATACAAAACACATTTTGCACTCGCTTGGAATTGCTAAAATTATGAAGTTTGAACCGGGGGCAACGGTTTTGGATGTGGGTACCGGAGGTGGGTTTCCCGGAATTCCGTTGGCCATTCTTTTTCCTGAAACCCGTTTTTATCTGATCGATGTGATAGCAAAAAAAATTAAGGTGGTTCAGGGAGTTGTAGATGCGTTAGAATTGAAAAATGTTAAAGCAGAACAAAAGCGTGCTGAATTGGTGAAAGGTGATTTTGATTTTATTGTAAGTCGCGCAGTAACCAATATGCCGGATTTTGTTTCTTGGGTAAAAGGTAAAATAAAGAAGCAGCATAAGCACACTTTGAAAAATGGAATTCTATATTTAAAGGGAGGAGACTTAACAGAAGAATTGGCAGCTTTTCCAAAAGCTACTTTATATGATTTGTCGACTATTTTTGAAGACGAGTTCTTTGAAACTAAAAAGGTAGTCCATTTGCCTTTAAAGTTCACTGTTTAGAAGCTATAAAATAAAACCCAATAATGCTTGTCTGTTTTCAGAGCATTATTGGGTTTTGCATTTAAAATAGTATTAGTAAATCATAATTAGGAAACTTTTTGTGATAGTTGCAGGAACGGATTACTTTTTTGATCTGAATTTTGGATGTATTTATTCACCGCTTTTTCTGATGCCATGATGGTATAGCGAAATTTAGGATTAAAGAAAAAATCTCGGCAGATTACTGATTCGTTATGGGAATCGTATACCTTTTCATCCGTTTCATCAAGATCTTCATTTGTATACGGACACGGATACAGATAAGTTAATTGTATAAGAATATTGTTGAACCAATTGTCAAATTTTTTTCTCTTAGGCGTTATATGACGGGCAAGCAGTACCAGTCCTGTAATTTCATTTTGTAAAAAGTAAGACCCTTTTCTATATCTTACATCGATCATTCTCACGGTCATATGTGCCACCCATAATGGCCCATCTATAGGCCCTGAAGCCGGAATGTCAAAATTAGGGTCAAATAATAAAGGACTTGATAACTCCGGATCTTTAATTGAACACCAAAGTGCTTCGATGCGTTTTTCGGTATCAGTGATACTTGTATTATGGCCTATAAAACGCCAGTAGATCCATTCCAGTAAAGCAGCGCTAAGTCCTACCGTTGCTTTATGATTAATATTTAACAATGCAGTTTCGAGTTCTTTGTATTCATCCAGAGGATCTAAGAACTTTTCCATCTTCTTTTTATTCCATTTGAAATCAATTGGATGCCCAATGTGTTTTGAGTTTAGAATAATCTGCGGAGCATTTTTCAAGCTTTTCATAAGTCAATTGTTGATTTTTTAGTTGATTCCTTTGTTGAAACTGGATTGTATAGTAATTGTTTATGAAGTTTATTTCTCGTTTTTTTGAGGTTAAAATTTATGTTTTTTCTTGGGGTTATACTGCAAATTTATATTGGTTTTTTCTCTTTTAATGTAACGATAGGATATATAAATAACATGATAAGACAAAGTTGTAATTTGGAATGATTCTAAATATGAATGAAGGAAGAAACGTATTTTCGTCATTAATCATTGATTGTTTTTGTAGGTAAAAACATCTATTTTTATAAGGTTTTAAAAGACAGATACAACTAGGGTTGATTTAAGATCCGGTTTTAGTCTGTTTTATGTGTTAATTCAGGAAAGAACGTCATTCGTCCGCAGTTATCTTTCGCTTATGTACTTTTATTTGCTCAATCTCCGTTAGTGGAATATCTTTACTACAGCATAACAGTTTTTGACTTGAGAATGATGGTAAAATTATCTGCATATTGGAAAATTCAGCTCATTGGATGGATGGTAACCTCCTTGTATTGGGGGATTTCAGCTTTTTTTGGAAGCAGTTTTATGTGGACAATTGGGATAGCTGATTTTGTGTTAGATGTGTTTATCGGTATTTCATTAACGCATCTTTACAGAAATTTTGCTTTGATAAGAGGTTGGAATAAGTTCAGTCTGAAAAAATTGGTTCCAAGAATAGTGTTGAGTGTTCTTATACTTTCTGTGTTGTACATGCTTTTGATTGTGGGGAAACTTTACCTTGTTCGGCTATTTGTTTTAAAAAGCACATCAATTTCATTTATTTCGTTTTTACAATCCACGCAGTTGCAGGTTTTTATTACAGGTACCAGACTAATGTCTATTTGGGTGCTGGCCTATCATCTGTATCATTATTCAAGATTAGAGATTGAAACCGTAAAAGAAAATGCCAGATTGTCTATTATATTAAAAGAAGCACAATTGAATAATCTGAGTACACAGCTTAATCCGCATTTCTTTTTTAATTCACTGAACAGTATTAAGTTTTTGGTGTTAGAAGATCCGCATTCAGCGCGACGGGCGATTGACCTTTTATCTGATCTGCTTCGGAATTCTTTAAACAATAATATAGGAAATTTAGTAGCCTTAAACGATGAAATCAGTCTGGTTAGGGATTATTTGGAGCTGGAAAAAATTCGATTTGAAGAACGTCTACAGGTGGAAATTGAAGTAGATCAAAAGCTGTCTGATCATTTAGTTTTACCTTTAAGTATTCAGACACTGGTGGAGAATGCGATAAAACATGGAATTGAAAAAAGAAAAGAAGGAGGAGCTGTTACCGTAAAAATAGAGCAGGCGGGCAATTTTATAAAAATCAGTGTTCAAAATTCGGGGAAGCTTCATAAAGAGATTAAAGATTTTTCAGGTATTGGATTGGGTAATCTGAAAGAGAGATTGCTGTTGCAATACAAAGGAAGAGCTTCTTTTGAAATTAAAGAAATGCAAGACGAAACTGTTTTGGCAACTATTTTATTCCCATCAGAATGAGAAAGATAAAAGTTATAATAGTAGACGATGAACGTTTGTCCAGAGAAGAACTAAAAAGGGCACTAAAACCGCATGAAGATTTTGTTCTTGTAGGAGAAGCAGGAAATGCTGATGAAGCCAAAAGTCTGATTGAAGCCAAAATGCCGGATCTGATCTTTTTGGACATTCAGATGCCTGAAAAATCCGGTTTCGATTTACTGGAATCTCTCGATAATGCACCGGCAGTACTTTTTACAACAGCTTATAATGAATATGCTGTGCGGGCTTTTGAAGTAAATGCTTTAGATTATTTAATGAAACCGATTAGGGAAGAACGTTTTGCAAAAGCAATCGATAAAATAAGAAATACTTTATCCGGAAAGTATTCTTTGGGAGATGTTGCAGTAAAAGACCGTAAGATTTTCATTAAAGATGGAGAGAAAAGATTCTTTATTCAGTTGGATGAAATTTATCGGATCGAATCTCTTGAAAATTACACCAGACTTTTTTTTCAGGATAAAAAAGCTCTTCAAAGACGTTCCCTCCGCCAATGGGAAGAAATGCTGGATGCGAATGTTTTTTTTAGAATAAACAGAACCGAAATTATCAACCTTAATCACATTCGGGAAGTTAACAGAACCGTTAGCGGCAAACTGGAAGTAAAGTTAAAAACGGGAGAACTCTTAGAAGTTTCAAACCGTCAGGCCGTGAAATTTAAAAATCTTAATGGGATTTAACTTAAAAAAACTGTTGGATGTAATTATTTTTTAACACATAGAAACATAAAAGTAACATTCTCAAAAAAGGCGTTTCACTTATTTAAAACACACAGAGGTAGCCTATGTGTAAGAAACATGTTTTTATGTGTTAAATGATTTAATTTATTAATTACACCGAACGGGTTTAAAAAGAGATGTCCGTTCTTTTTAAATCGCTTTAACAAAAAGAAGAAGTCATAAAAAATCAGGCCGTTTTTAAATTTATTAAAAACAGTCGGACGCAGTGTGTTGTATTTGGAATAAAGCTCCGGAAAATAAATTCAGATACCGCATGATTACTTCTTTTTTCAATCATTTTAAAATTTTAATAAAACCATTTAAACAAAATAACACAATGAAATTAATTCTAAGTTTTGTATTTTTTGTCTGTTCGGTAATCCAGACATTTTCGCAGCAGACTATGGCGACGAGATCAAAAGATCAGGAAAGCGCTTATGACATTCAGGATAGTGTGATGATTAAAACCAGAGACGGTGCTTTAATATCAGCAATCGTTGTTTGGAAAAAGGGAGATTTAACTCCCAAGCCGGTTATCTATCAGCATACCATTTATGCCAGAGAAAAAGGCAGAGATCTCAAATCTTTAAAAACAGCGGCAGATAAGGATTATATAGGAGTCATGTCGTATTCACGCGGGAAACGATTTAGTCCTGACGAAATAATGCCTTATGAAAACGAGACTAATGATACTTATGATGTTATCGACTGGATTAGTAAACAGGAGTGGTGCAACGGAAGCGTCGGGATGTATGGCGGAAGTTATAACGGGTTTACGCAATGGGCAGCGTGTAAAAAAATGCATCCTGCACTTAAAACGATAGTTCCGTATGTTGCTTCCAGACCGGGAATGGGTTTGCCTATGGAAAATAACGTTTTTATAAATCCTAATTACGAATGGACGTTTTATGTTGGAAATAACAAATATCTGGATACGGTTGCGGGAAATGACAGACAGCGCTTCAGGAATATGCAGTTTAAGTGGTGGGAAACCGGTGTGGCTTACAAAAAAATGGATAGCATTGACGGTAGTCCGAACCAGTCCTTTCAAAAGTGGATCAAACACCCGTCATTTGACGAATACTGGCAGAAAATGGCACCGTACGAAAAAGATTTTGCGCAGATCAATATTCCGGTTTTAGCCATTGACGGTTACTATAATGATTCTCAAAATTCAGGGTTGTATTATTTGAGAGAATTGGAGAAATACAATCCTAAAGCTAACACTTATTTAATCATTGGTCCGTATGGTCATTTTGGTGCGCAAGTAGGAGGTGATGCTGTTCTGAACGGTTACAAAGTAGATGAGGTGGCTCTAATCAATACCTATAAAATAACCTATCAATGGTTTGATTATATTTTGAAAGGCAAACCCAAACCGGCAATCTTAAAAGACAGAGTCAATTATGAGGTAATGGGGGCTAATGAATGGAGAAGCGCTCCGTCTATTGCTAAAATGAGTAATAGTGTGTTAACGTTGTATCTTGCTAATGATCCGGTAGAGAAAGGAAAATTTTACTCGTTGAATGCCACAAAACCGGTTAAGAAAAGTTATTTGCCGCAGGAAGTTGATTTTGCAGACCGACAAACCATTAATAACGATTATTATCCCGATCCTATTATTGATAACGAAGTAGACACGTCCAATGGTTATGTTTTTATAAGCGAACCTTTTAGTCAGCCGATAGTGGTAAATGGGGCATTTTTTGGGGAGATAAAAGCGAGTATCAATAAAAAAGATATGGATATTGGAGTTACCTTGTTTGAAGTAACGCCAGATGGGAAATATTTTGAGCTGTCTTATTTTATAGGCAGGGCAAGTTATGCGAAGGATATTACAAAAAGAAATTTGCTTCAGCCCAATAAAATAGAAAGTATTCCTTTTTCAAATACTCGTGTGGTGAGCAAACAACTGAGTAAAGGAAGTAGATTGTTGATTACTTTGAATGTAAACAAAAACTCATTTTCGGAATTGAATTATGGAACGGGGAAGGAGGTCAGCAGCGAGACTATTAAAGATGCTAAAGTGCCTCTGAAAATCAAATGGTACAATGATAGTTTTGTAAAAATTCCGGTTTGGAAATAAAACTAAAAATTCCAATCTTATTCATTTTAAGATTGGTTTTTTTATTTCAGTAAAGCGGTATCTAAATGATGTAACCAGTTTTCTTTATAGCTATTTCCTATTGGTATTTCGACCGTATTTATTTCAACTTCATTCTTAGAATAAGCGGTTAGTTTTTTGATCTGAATGATATAAGAGCGGTGAACACGGACAAAATTAGCATCTAATTGTTTCTCAAAAACAGAAATATTCTGCTTAATATGATGTGATTTTCCGTTTTCGAGATGAATGGTAATATAATCTTTTAGGCTTTCAACAAATAAGATATCATCAAATATAATTTTAATATTTCTGCTTCCGCTGGTTACAAAAATATGATTTTCAGAGTCTGATTTTGTTTCCTTTTTCAAAGGCTGTACTTGTTTGAATTTTTCTATCGAGACAAAAAAACGGTCAAAAGTTATAGGTTTTAAGAGATAATCAATGACATTAAGTTCATAACCTTCTATGGCATATTCCCGATAAGCAGTCGTGAAAATTACCTTAGGCGGATTTTTTAATTTCTTTAAAAATTCATTGCCTTTTAAGAGTGGCATTTCTATATCCAGAAAAATTAAATCGACTGTGTTTGTTTCTAAAAAAGTATAAGCTTTAAGTGCATTTTCGAAAGAATCGATAAGTTCGAAATTTTCAAAATTCACTAAATGAGAAGCAATTAATTCTCTTGCCAAAGGTTCGTCGTCAATGATGATGCATTTGTATTTCATTCAAAAAAAGAATATTTTTTAGAAAATCTAAGTTAAGGGTTTTGAGTCAGTTTTGGTTATAGCTCTAAAAAATCTTAGGAGTTTTCATTTTGTGATCTTAAAATTAAATGTTGAGGTAAAGTTTAACGGCATAAGTAATTTCCGTTTCTTC
Organism: Flavobacterium sp. UGB4466; assembly: GCF_903469665.1. Taxonomy (GTDB): domain Bacteria; phylum Bacteroidota; class Bacteroidia; order Flavobacteriales; family Flavobacteriaceae; genus Flavobacterium; species Flavobacterium lipolyticum. Next base: position 58,767 of record NZ_CAGKLC010000007.1, read on the forward strand.
AATTTCTAATTGATGTTTTTGGGGATATAATAAATCCAATTGTTTTCGAACATTTTCTAAGCCAATTTTAGATTTATCCGAGATTTTATTAAAATCGTTTTTAGGTTTTGTGTTGTCAATGCTAAAAATGATTTGTTGTTTGTTGCTTTCTAAATGCAAAAAAATCATTGCTTTTTCGGTTTCGTTAATTACCCCATGTTTAAAGGCGTTTTCGATAAAAGTTAATAGAATTAGAGGAGATATCTTGTTGCTTACTTCGATGTTTTTAGTAAATGAAATAGTCAATCTGTTTTCGCTGTAGCGTAATTTTTCCAGACCAATATAATTTTCAATTAACGCAATTTCTTTTTCGATCGATACATAATCTTCGTTGCAGCGATAGAGAACAAAATCTAAAATTTCAGATAATTTTGCAATAACTTCCGGTGCTTTATCATCTTTTTTTAGTGTTAAAGTATATAGATTATTTAATGTATTGAAAAGGAAATGTGGATTCAGTTGATTTTTTAGAATCTTCAGTTCCATTGATTTTTTCTCTTCTTCTAATTTTAAAAGCCGTTGTTGTTTACGGTTAAAACTTATAAAACCTAAAATAATAACAGGATAGGTAAGGAACGAGAATTCTCTTAGCATCAATTTAACCGAAGTTAATCTTTCGATAACGGTCATTTTATGCCCAAGCCAATCATCAAAGAAACCTGGGAATTTTGGTTCGAGATAATAAAATTTTAAAATCATTAAAAGGGCAAAAATGAAATAGAGCCAGCCCAATGCGGAAATTGTAAAAAGTAAATATTTCTTTTTATTTAGTGTGTGGGGAATAATCCAATAAATCAGACCATACCCAACAGCTGCCTGTGCTCCAATTTTCCAGGAATATATAAATAGAAAAGCATAAGAATTTTCGTTGTCAGATTTATTCGAAAAATAAAAAAATAAAAAGAAAATCCAGTAGAAACAATGAAGAGCTGCTCTTTTTAAATCAATTTGTTTGATGAAATTCATAGGATATTTTAAATAGGAGCAAGATAACAAAATATAGAAATAAGCTTTGTTTAGGACTATAAATAATAAGATTTTGCCTTCAATAATAGCAGTTCGGCATACGAATACAACAGAATTGAATTATTCATTATTTGATTGCTAAAACTACCTTTTCAGTTGCGCCTGTAATGATCAGAAGTTCTTCCAATTATATTCGCTTAAAAATAATTAGGATCAAATTTATCCTTGTATTGATTCTATTTCTGAGTGACATGCTGAAGTAAAATCGCCTTAAAATAATAAACGGACCTAAAACGAAATGAAAAAAATGATTAAACACACAATTGGTATTCTGATTTTAATAAGTTCTTTAAACTTATTTTCGCAAGAAAAAAAACAAGAAATTAAATACAACGAGGCTTCCAGAGCAATCAGGCCTACTTTGTTTGCAGACTTAGGCGAAACTTGCCAAACTCCGGACGGGATGGCTCTTGATAAGAAAGGAAATTTATTTCTTTCGATTACAAATGCAATTTCATTTGAAAAGTACGGCAGTAAAATTTTAACTTTCGATAAAAATGATAAACCGATAACCTGGTTCGACAAATTACCATTGCATCCTGTTACACAAAAAGTACATCCGATGGGAATGGAGTTTGGCCCTGATGGGAATCTATATATTATGGACAATCAGTTTTTTGCTGGAAAAGAGAATTTCTCGAGATTAATTAGAATTATAGTAAAAGACGGAAAACCAATAAATGCTGAGGTTTTGGCCGAAGGATTTAATTTTGGAGAAGCCATAAGATGGTTTAAAAACCGAATTTATATTACAGATGCTTTGTTTGAAAACAGAAGAGAAAGCGGAATTTATAGTTTTTCGTTAGAGGAATTAAATAAGAAAAAGATTGTCCTGGATTCATCAAATAAGAAAAATTATCGGATTGCAACTTTTATCTTAAAACCTGAAGTTACCAAGAGAACAATTGGGATTGATGGAATTGCTTTCGATAAAAAGGGAAATCTATATGCAGGAAATTTTGGTGATGGAGTAATTACTAAAATAGAATTCTACAGCGATGGAAAAGTAAAATCTAAAAAAGTTGTTTTTGATTCGGATAAATTAAAATGTTGCGATGGTTTTTTTTATGATAAAAAGCGAAACTCTATTTTCATTGCCAATTATGAAAACAATAGTGTACACGAATTAAATTTAGATACAAATACTATTTCTTTAATTTGGGAAAATGATAATGCTGACGGTTCTGACGGGCAATTGGATAATCCTTGTGAGACTATTGTTTATAAAGGAAAACTGTTAGTTGTGAACTATGATACTTTTGAAGGAGAAAAAAACAAAGAAGCAGATCGTTTTCATACTATTTCCAGTTTTAAATTATAAATCCTGTTCAGAAATAAAAAACAATAGTTTAAACAAAGCAAAAGCCAAATCTAAATTTTTAGATTTGGCTTTTTGGTATTGACTTTAAGACTTTTGACTTTCCAGCTTTAAGACTATCCTAAGAAAGGATATCTGTAATCTTCAGGAGTTACAAAGGTTTCTTTGATGGTTCTAGGAGATGCCCAACGCAATAAGTTCAATGCAGAACCTGCTTTATCGTTAGTTCCTGAAGCTCTTGCTCCACCAAAAGGTTGCATTCCTACAACAGCTCCTGTTGGTTTATCGTTGATGTAGAAGTTACCTGCAGCATTTTGTAATTTTACTGTAGCTACTTCAATTGCATAACGATCCTGGCTAAATACCGCTCCTGTTAAAGCGTACTCAGAAGTAGTATCTACTAATTCTAAAGTTTCTTCCCATTTAGCATCTTCGTAAACATAAATAGTGATTACAGGTCCGAATAATTCGGTTTCCATTGTAGTATATTTTGGGTTTGTAGTTACGATAACTGTTGGCTCAATAAAGTAACCAACTGATTTATCGTAGTTTCCACCAACGATGATTTCAGCATCAGCGTCTTTTTTAGCCTGGTCGATGAAGCTCGCCAATTTATCAAAAGAACCTTCGTGGATAACCGCTGTAATAAAGTTTCCGAAATCTTCCGGAGAACCCATTTTCATTGATTTTACATCGGCAACTAATTGTTCTTTAACTGCTGGCCATAAACTTTGTGGAATATAAGCTCTTGAAGCTGCAGAACATTTTTGTCCCTGAAATTCAAATGCACCACGGGCAATTCCTGTAGCCACTTGTTTTACGTTAGCGCTTGGGTGTGCAATGATAAAATCTTTACCACCAGTTTCTCCAACGATTCTTGGGTAAGTTTTGTAGTGGTGAATGTTAGCACCAATTTTAGCCCAGATGTCTTTAAATACATGAGTTGATCCTGTAAAGTGAACTCCTGCAAAATCACGGCTTGCTAAAACAGTATCTGTAATCATTAAGGCATCACCAAAAACAACATTGATTACTCCATCAGGAACACCTGCTTCTTTGAAAATATCGATAATGATTTTTGCAGAGAAAACCTGACTGTCGCTTGGTTTCCAAACCACAACATTACCCATCATAGCAGCACTTGCAGGAAGATTAGCAGCGATAGCAGTAAAGTTGAAAGGAGTAATCGCGTAAACGAAACCTTCAAGAGGTCTGTATTCTAAACGGTTCCACGTAGAAGAATCTGATTTTGGCTGATCTCCGTAAATCTGAGTCATGAATTCTACATTGTAACGTAAAAAGTCGATTAGCTCACAAGCAGCATCAATTTCTGCCTGATGAATATTTTTAGACTGACCGATCATTGTTGCTGCATTAATGCGGGCTCTGTATGGTCCTGCAATAAGCTCAGCAGCTTTTAAGAAAATAGCAGCACGTTGTTCCCATGCCATATTTGCCCATGCTTTTCTTGATTCAAGAGCGTTGGCAATCGCTTTTTCGATATGTTGTTTTTCAGCTAAATGGTAGGTTCCTACGATATGTTTGTGATCGTGAGGAGCTGATATTGTTCTTGTATTTCCAGTTCTGATTTCTTCGCTTCCGATGTATAACGGCACGTCGATTTTAGAGTTCCATAAAGTAGTGTAAGCTGCCTGAACTGCTGCTTTTTCTGGTGAATTAGGTGCGTATCCTTTTACCGGTTCGTTTACCGCTTTTGGTACGTGAAAGAATCCTTTTAGCATGTTATTTAAAATTAGATAATTAGACAATTTAAGAATTAGACGATTTGATTGTTACGAATAATCTAACGCTGCACAAAAGTACAAAGGATAAATTAATAATTTGACAAATTTGTGATTAAGATAACGATAAAAAAGGGAGTTTTAAACCTAATTTTTAGTTTAAAGCAAAAGGAGCACACATTCTGAAAGTTGGAACAATTACTTTGAATGTTTTGGTAGTGGTAAAGTTGATCATATTAAAATGACCTTTCATTGCACCATAAGGAGATGACAATAAACAGCCTGAACTATAAGTGTGATTTTCGCCGGGTTTTAAAACCGGTTTTTTCCCAATAACACCTTCACCGTCAACAATCTCAAGGTCGTTCAAAGAGTCAAAAATTTCCCAGTGACGAGAAGTTAACTGAACAGAATCTTTGCTGTGATTTTCGATTGTAACGACATAGCTAAAAGCAAAGTGAATCTTATAGTTCTTGAAGTAAGTGCCTTCAAAACTAGTCAAAACAGATATTTTTATGCCTCTTGTTATCTGAGAAACCATACTAAAGTAGTATATATGTGTGCGTTATAGGTGCAAAGCTACGAAAAAAAATCTTTCTGCCTAAATCCTTAACAATGTTTTAATTTATGATGTTTATCGAGCTTGCATTTCCTTTGCCAATCACTCTCTGGTATCGATCTGTACTTTCTCTGTAATACACCAGGATGGTGTATTCATTTTCAGTCTGATAAAAGTTACCGTCTATGGCATTTTCATAATCAATCACTCCTTTTTTATCGGCAACCGTGTATTGAAAAGCGGTAAAACCCTGTTTGATCATTACGGCTTTTTCAAATATACCTTTATCGGAATTGTAATCCATTTTGTATTCCGGAGACAGGCTGTAATTGTTGAACATCCCGCTGATGTAAATGTCCTTATTCGAGGCTCTGAAAGTTGGGGCCGACAGACTGAAATATACCCAGGCATAGTCAGCTTCGATTTCATTGTTGGAAGCATTGATATTCTTCACTACGAAATTTCCGTTTACATCCTGATTGTTCGAGTAAATCTGATTGGCTCTTGCCAGATTGGTAAACAAATAAGAGTTATAAATGTCGCCGCTGCTTCCTACCTTGGCTACATTGGTGCTAGCCGCACGTATGTCTTTGTTTTCAAAATACAAAAACTCATTACCGCCCCAAAACTGAGTTTCTTTATCGTATTTGTACACCAGCTGATTCCCAATGGTGTATTGCGGCACAATATTTTTAATAGAAGTGTTAAAGTTGCCATTCTGTAGCAGCAGCACTTTTACATTTTGCAGCGGAGTCTGAAAAACAATATCATTAGAGCTGATGTTAAAATCCAGATTTTGTTTGTGTTCTATGTTAGACAAATCCCGGCTTCTTTTTACCTGAGTCGCTACAGTACAGTGATTTTCGTATAAGATAAATTTTCTGGATAGCACAACTTCTCTGTCTTCATTTAAAATACGAAGCATATAATTGCCGGAAATACGCAGCTGACTGGTAAACTGATTCGGGAAAGGAAGTCTGTAATGCGAATAGATTTGAAGTGTATTAAACGAATTTAAATAATCAGTAATTCGCTGATTGTCAAAACCGCTGATGTAGTCTGTTTTCGGAATATCAGACGGTTTCCAGTTGTAATCGCAGTGTATCACTTCAAAATAATAATTGGCTTCATTACCAAATAAATCGTCAAATTGAAATTGAAAGGCTTCCCCCAATTCGAAGATCGGAATCACATTACTACCGTTCTGAACAAAAGAGACGGTTTTAATATTGTAAGGCGGATTTACTTCCGTTTGTACTTCCTGAGCAGTAGCCGAAGCAAAAATGAAAAATATAAGGAGATTTCTAAACAATTTTTTTGGCATCTTATTAAGTTGTAAGATTGTAAATATAACAATTTTATAGAACGTAATAGGATGCCGTTTTGCAGGTTTTGAAAACAATTGATCAGGAACCCAGCAGGTATTCGAGATTAGCTTCAATTTCGTCGCTGATATGACTTTCTTCCAAAAGCGAATCCGAGAGCAGTTTTTTGTTTTCCTGTAACTTGATGATTTTTTCTTCGACTGTGTTTTTTGAAATGAAACGAACTACGTTTACTTTGTTCAATTGTCCGATACGATGTGCTCTTCCCACTCCTTGTTTCTCTGCAAAAGGATTCCACCAGGGATCAAGGAATAAGACATACGAAGCCTTGGTAATGTTGAGACCAACGCCACCCGCCTTAAGGGAAATGAAGAATAACAAAGGGGTTTCTTTTTCCTGAAATCGTTTTACCTGCTGTTCTCTTTTTGGTGACGGAGTTTCGCCGGTAATCTCACAATATTCTATTTTGTTTTCTTTACACCAATCCGTATAAAAATTCAAATTGGTCACAAAGGAGCTAAAGATGATGATTTTTTGTTTTCCCTTGACTAAGTTTTTCAGGTAATTCGTAACGGCAATGTATTTTCCGGAATCTACTTCAGAATCCTGATCAACCATTTTGGGATGATTGCTCAGCTGTCTCAGCTTCATTAAAGTGTTGATAATGCTAATTTTATCAGGACCTGACCCATCCGTTTTCAGTAAAAAGTTACGTGCTTTTGATTTCTCTTTTTCGTATAGTTTTTCCTGTTCAGTATCCATATTGCAGTAATAAACCTGCTCTGTCAATTCAGGTAAATCTTTTAAAACCTGTTCTTTAGTTCTTCTTAAAATATAGGGCTGGATCAGGTTTTTTAATTCATTTAAAACTTCTTCGTTCTGTTTTTTCTCAATAGGATTTTTGAAATTTTCCATGAAAAAAGCATAACTGCCCAAGATATCCGGATTTATAAACTGCATCTGCGACCATAAATCGTCAAGTGAATTTTCAATAGGTGTACCACTCAATGCAATTTTATGCCCCGTGCTGATTTTATTGATGGCTTTGAAAATCTTAGAATCTTTGTTTTTAATGTATTGACTTTCATCTAGAATCAAATAACGGAAATCATATTTTTCTAAAATGGAAATATCCCGATGAACAATGCTGTAACTCGTAAAAATTAAATCGGTCGAATCTAATCTACTTGCCAGTAATTTTCGGTCATTGCCCACGTATTGCATTTTTGAAAAATGAGGTGTAAACTTTCCTGCTTCATTGTACCAGTTAAAAACCAAAGAAGAAGGGAGAACGATCAAGGCCTTCAGTGGTTCTCTTTCGATAGTCGTATCGTTTGAGAATAAATCAAAATTGGTCGTTTTGGTCGTAAAGCCCAGTTGTTCCTGTACCGCAACTAAAACTGCTAAAGTCTGCAGCGTTTTTCCAAGTCCCATATCATCGGCCAAACACGCGCCAAGATTGGCATTAAAGTGACCCAAAAGCCATTTTACACCATCAATCTGATACGGTCTCAAGGTTGCTTTTAATAAATCGGAAGCTGTAAATTCAGCTTTATGAATTTGATCCGGATCATTGGCGATTTCTGAAATTCCGTCTAAAGCAGTAAAATTACTTTTACGCAACAAAACAGTTCCGTTTTCTGTCTTTGCCAATTTTGCCAGAGAACCGTATTTACTAAACCATTCCAGCGGAATCAAAAAGTAATTTCCGTCAGGCAACATAAAGAGTCTTTCTTTGCTTTTTATGTTTGGAATGATTTCGCTGAAATTGATTTTATAAGGACCAATTGTGATGATTATTTTAATGTCGAACCAATCGGCTTTTGTTTCTTTTGCAATTGAAATGGTGTTGCTTTCGGTGATGATTTCTTTGCTTTCGAGTTTGAGATTCTGAATGGTAAAACCCAGACTTTCGAGTGGTTCTTTATGGTCAATAATGAATTGAATATTGACATACGGATCAGAAGTCTCAACATCTGAACTCAATCCAAACAATTCATTTTTGATTTTTGTTAAACCCAGACGGAGTAATTTGTCTGTATAGGAAATCTCATTAGCGCTTCGTTTAAACTGAATAATTTTAGGTTCGTTTGCAACACTAAAATCAACAAAAGAGTGCGTTTTTTTAGTTTTACCCGCATCAAACGAATAGCCGTTATAGTCAAAAAAAAGGTTGAGGTAATAACAGTTTTTAAAGAAATCAAAAACAGGCTGAATCGTGCAGGAAATAATGGTGTCACGAAGCTCAATTTCAAAGCCGGTAGATTCGATGTCGATTTTTTTGGCTATTTCCGGAATGAAATTCTTGAAGTAATTGTCAACTAGTTTTGACGGTATTTCGATTGATTTCTTCTTTAAAAAAGGCAGCAGTTTTTTAGAATTAAGTTCTTTTAATTGCCCAAGTTTTTTGTCGATGATCAACCAGCTTGGTTCGTCCAAAAGAATATCCACACTTTTATCCATTGGTAAAAATGTGGTTTCGCCTTCTTTTAAAGATAAAGTATAAGTAATGCCTTCGGCGTGTTTGTCAAATTGAATCTGAGGTTCAAATTCTAACGGATTTGTATCGACTCTCCAACGATAAAAATCCTTTTCCGCACTCATATTAGCAGAGAATGGAAATTGTTCTTTTACAATTAGATTGTAAAAGGATTCTAAGTTAAATTTTAAATGCTGACGAATGGCAAATTCAATTTTGGAGTCTTTTTGTAAATCGGCAATTGTTTTAGCCGATTTGATTTTGGTGCTGAATTTCTTGAAAATAAAATCAGGTTTTAAAGCGTCGCAAGCCGTCAGTATTTTTTTTGTATTGGAATCTAAATTTTGAAAAAGAACTCCAAAACTTTCAAGTACATCTGTACTCGCTTTTTTGTCCAGATATTTGATATCATCGGTATTCTCAATGATATAAGCTGTTGGGATATATGTATTCAGGTTTTTTTCAAAACTGATGTCAAAGCAGAACTGAAATGATTTTGTAGGTTCCAAGATTTAGGGATTTGGTTGGCTTATAATTTAGAGATTGGGCAAAAAAATAAAGAGTTTTCAAAATATCAATAATTTGAAAACTCTTTTTAAATGAACTTGTATCACTTATAGGGTGAAAGAATTAGTTTTCCTGTTTGAAGCAAAGCGGAATGATTTCGCCTTTTGCCAGACAATATTTTTCTACCAGTTCCGGAGAAATTTTATGAGTATAGTCTTCTTCGATAACGATAAAACCGATGCTTCTTAACTTGTCAAAATAATCACGGCCATAAATACGTACGTGGTCGTACTGACCAAATATTCTGGCACGTTCTTTTTGATCGGTGATGGTATCGTCAGCAAAAGTAACCGCTCTTGATAAGTCCTGCGGGATTTGAAGAATTGCCATTCCACCTGGTTTTAAAACGCGAAATAACTCCTGCATGGCCTTAGTGTCGTCCGGAATATGTTCTAAAACGTGGTTGCATAAAATAACATCGTATTCATTGTCTTTAAAAGGCAAATTACAAATGTCTGCTTTTACATCTGCCAAAGGCGAGAACAAATCGGTTGTCGTGTAATCCAGATTTTTCTGTTTGCGGAATCTTTTGTAAAAAGCCTGTTCCGGAGCAAAATGCAATACTTTTTTAGGTGCTGTAAAAAAATCAGTCTGATCATTTAAATACAGCCACAGCAAACGATGCCTCTCTAACGAAAGTGTACTTGGCGAAAGCACATTGTTACGTTGTTTCCCGTATCCATAAGGTAAAAAACTTCTAAAACTTTTCCCGTCAATCGGATCAGTATATTTGCTTCCTCTTAATGATAAAGCTAAAACAGGACGTGCCACATAACTTAAACGAATTAATATTGGACGGGGTATTGTATTAAGTACTAATTTAAAAAGTTTCTTCACGGTAAATGTATTTGAACACGAATTTCACTAATTAACACGGATTAATGTTGTGGTGAAATTTCACGAACCTTGATTTGGGTTAAAGTATTATTCTTTTATATTTAAGGCTGTCTTCTCCAAAATTAACTAGTAGACCCAGTTTGTTTTGTGATGCGGCCAGGTAATTTAATGTTTGTTTTATTTCACTTGTTGTTAGAGCAGTAATTGCTTTTAGTTCTAGAATAATTTCGTCAAAAATAACAAAGTCTGCAAAATAGTAACTTGGCAATATAATATCTTTATAAACGATAATATCTTAATTCCCGTTTGTACGGGATATTGTTTTTTTGAAATTCATATTCTAAAGCATCACCATAAACCTTTTCACTATGTCCCTTTCCTAAAATTTTATGGACTTCCATACAGATTCCTATAATTTTATAAGACTCTTCTTTTAAATACAGCTCATTCATCATCTTCCTTCAGTGAAATTTTAAGTAACTTATTATTTCGTGCTAATTCGTGAAATCTGTGTTATAATACCAGCGGCACTTTTCGGAATTCATCTTCCTCATTGCTTTCGATTCCGAGGGCTTTATAGATGTATTGAAAAGTCGATAAGATTTCTGGTTTACCATCCACTAAAGCAACGTCGTGTTCGAAATGAGCACTTGCTTTTCCGTCTGCGGTAGTAATAGTCCAGCCGTCTTTGTGTTGTTTGATGTTTCGGGTTCCAAGATTGATCATAGGCTCGATGGCTACAACCATTCCTTCCACAAATAGTTTTCCGCGACCGCGTTTTCCGTAGTTTGGCATTTCTGGTTCTTCGTGCATTTTCTGCCCTAATCCGTGTCCTACCAACTCGCGAACCACTCCGTATCCGTGAGCTTCTGTATATTTCTGGATCGCATTTCCAACATCTTCCACGCGATTTCCGGCTTTAAATTCTCTGATTCCTACGTAAAGAGATTCTTTGGTTACTTTCAAAAGTTTTTTAACTTCAGGAGCAACTTCTCCAATTTCGAAACTATAGGCGTGATCACCGTGATACCCATTTTTGAATGCACCACAATCTACCGAAATAACGTCACCGTTTTTCAAAGGTGTATTGTTCGGAATTCCGTGTACAACCTGAGAGTTTGGACTCATACAAAGTGAATTCGGGAAATCATACAGTCCTAAGAAGCTTGGAACTGCACCGTGATCACGGATAAATTCCTCAGCCAGTTTGTCCAAATATAATGTAGTTACTCCTTCTTTGATTTCAGAAGCAATCATTCCCAATGTTTTAGATACGATCAAAGCACTTTCGCGCATTAATTCGATTTCTTCACGTGATTTTACAATAATCATAATTTCGGATTTTCAGTTCGCAAAAGTACAAATTTTAATATTATCTTTTTATTTAAAAGTTTTTCGCCACGAATTCACGAATTAAAAGGAATGACAGGCGTTTAAAAATAACGAATTACTATTTATGCATAAAGTTCGCCAATAGTAATTCGTGAATTACTTCGTCCGTTCGCTATCGCTCGGGTCGTGGCGAACGGACAATGAAGAGGAATTATTAGTTCAGAGAAAAAACGTAAATTAGTAATCATTGAAATGAATTAAATTATGGAGACGTCTGTAGATCATGAAAATATAGTAAAGAAGAAAGCCCTGAAGCGGATGAAAAATAATGCATTGGGACTCTTAGGTATCGCAGTGCTTTTGTTTGTAGTAGCGGTTTATTTTAAGATTCCGATGCTTCAGGCTTTTAGTGAAGCGGCGATGGTGGGTGGTATCGCCGACTGGTTTGCAGTGGTGGCCTTATTTCGTCATCCTTTAGGAATTCCGATTTGGCATACGGCCATTATTCCGACTAAGAAAAATGAAATTGGTGAAAATTTAGGGAGTTTTGTTTCGGAAGAATTTCTGAATCGGGAGAAACTGGAAATAAAACTCGAAGAATTTAATTTTGCTACGAAAGCAGCTGATTGGCTTTCACAGGAGGAAAATGCCAATAAAATTGCCAGTGTTGTAGCTTTAAATATTATTCCCGGAGTTTTAAAAACGATAAAAGATGAAGATGTAAAGCGATTCATTCAGGTTCAGTTCAAAGAAAAACTGGAAGCAATCAACTTTGGAGATTGGGTAGCGCTGGCGTTAGAGCCTTTGCAAAAAGGAAATGTGAAAGAGGAGCTGCTGACAAATGTGCTGAATGTGATGAGTACAGAGCTTGCTAATAATAAAGACCTGATTCGGAAAAAAGTGAAAGCATCGACACCATTTTTAAGTTTTGGTTTGGCGGATAAAAGCATTACAGAGGGAGTTTTTAATGGGCTTGCTGATTTTTTAAACGAAGCAAAACATCCCGGAAGTGCAATCCGAATTAAGATAGACGAGTATGTGTATAATTTTCTGGACAAAGTAAAGCATTCAGAGGAGATGCGGGAGAAGATTAATACTGTGATACTGGGTTTTGCCGGAAAAAAAGAGGTTCAGGATTATGTCAACGGAATTTGGGATGAAATAAAAAGATCGATTTCAGCTGATTTGGAAAAGGGTGAGGAATCGTCAATTAAGAAAAATATTTCGGGTTTGATTCAGGGGTTCGGAAATGGATTAAAAGAAGATGCTGTTATGATCGATAAGATCAATAATTTCATCAAGAACGATTTGCTTTCGATGCTGCTAAACAATAAAAAAGTGATTGGAGATTTGATTTCGTCTACCGTGAAAAGTTGGGACGGGAAGGAGGTTTCAGAAAAATTAGAACTGGAAATAGGGAAAGATCTTCAGTACATCCGAATCAACGGAACTTTGGTAGGAGGTCTGATTGGACTTGTAATTTATGCCGTCGAGTGGACGTATCATTATTTGGTCTAATCCATCAGTAAAAAATGATTTAACACACAGAAGGATTATACATTTAAAAAAGTGAAATGTCTATTTTAGGAGTATCAGACCTATTAGTCTAGATAATAGCCACAGATTAGGGGATTAAAAAGATTATGAAATCTGCAAGATCTGCGTGCAAAAAGATTTAACACATAGAGACATAAATTGAATGCACAAAAAAACGCAAAAAGAAATATGTCTCTATGTGTTAAAGTAGATTTTAAACTTTAATCCGGATTGGCCATGATTTTGAACAATTCTGAATTCGAGATGTAAAATCGGTTGTCGAGAGCAATTGCGGCTAGTTTTGCGCTAACCAGATTGTTTTCACGTGTATTGATCAGAAATAATGAGCTTTCTCCGAAAGAGAACAATCGTTCTTCTGAGGTTAACATCGCGGCATTATTTTCTACTAAATTTTTTACCAGTTTCTTTTGTCTGATCAGCGAATTGATTTCTACTTTCTGTGCACTTATTTTGTTGGTCAGCTGTGTTCGTTCCAAAGCAAGAGCAAATTCATTTTCCTGAAGTTTGTATTTGGCCAGTTTCAGACTTCCACGTTCTTTTCGAAGAAACAAAGGAAAGTAAAATTCTAAGCCAACTTTGTAATCGTCAAATTTATAATTGTCAATATATCTAGGATCAGATAAATAAGAATACCCAACGTTTATTTTAGGCAGCAGCATGTTTTGCTTCAGGTCTTTTTCAACCTTGAGTAGGTCTATTTTATTTTGCAGAGCATTCAATTTCGGATGTGTTTCTAAGTTGGTATCGCCTTGCAGTAGATCGTTTGTTTTCAGCGTTTCCTGTAAAGTTGATTCAAGCGCTGTTTCCGGCACTAACTCGTCTGAAATTTCCAATGGGATGTTATTCTCCAGCCACATATAATTCGATAATTCGAGTTTGGCTTTGGTTAATTTTAATTTAGAATCTTCCAGGCTTAAGGCTCTGTTTCTGACAATAATTCCGGCTTCAATACTGTCTATTGCCGGTTTGTCGCCCTGTTCGATGAGCGATTTGATTCCTTTCAGACGAATTTCAGCATTGTTGTTGTACATTTCATAAAGCTTCATTTCCTCGAAGTTTTTCTTCCAGTTGAAATAAGCCAGTGATGCATCATACAAAATGCCAACTGCCTGAAGTTTTCTTTCAGCCTGACTTAGTTTGATTTGAATTTTAGCTTTTCGCACATCTGCCATTCTTTGGTTGATGAACAATCCTTGTCCAATTGGAACACTGATACCAAAAGAAGTTAATCCCTGATTGGGAGTAGTGTTTTCAGGATTCAGGTAAACTCCTTCGTTATTGTCGAATCCCGCTTTCAGTTCAATTCCGTACCAGGTTGGGATCTTAAAACTGCTGTTTAGAATCGAATAATATTCTTTGTCTTTAAATTTTTTCTGACTGAAATCAACTTCAATTTTTGGGTCAAAACCACCACGTGCCATCATCAGATTGGCCTGTGCTTTGCTGACTTCCAAATTGGCATTTTTAACCAATGGATGGTATTTTTTTACATACCCCAAAAACTCATTGTAGGTGAGTTCTTTTGAGAAGGGCTGCTGGCCAAAAACAGTACAGCCCAGAAAAAGAAAAGCGATAAGTATTGGTTTCATTATTTTTTTTCTTTAGTTACTTTTTGGGTACTTTTATAATAATTAGGAGGGAATCCGTTTAGGGTTCTCCAGATTTCGAACCAAATTGGCACGGTGTCTAATAGGGCAATAGTTTGAGCGCCCGATCCAATACTTAGTTGTTTTGGCCATTTCGTCTCATCCGGGTCCGGAGCAATTAAGATTCTGTATTTACCATTATCACTGATAAAGTTTTCTATTGCTACAACGGTACCTCCAAAAGTTCCGTAAGACATGTCCGGCCATCCTGAAAATACGATGGTAGGCCACCCGTCAAACCAAACGCGTACTTTTTCTCCTTTTCGGATCAAAGGGAGGTCAATTGGGCTGATATAGGTTTCTACTGCGATATCATAATGAGAAGGCATTATTGTTACAATTGGTGTTCCTTCTTTTATCGTTTCACCTAAACCTGCCTGCAAAGCGCGGTTGATGTAACCGTCTTGTACCGCTCTGATGTAGTACATACCATTACGCAAGCTGTAATTGGCATATTGATTCTCCAGTTTGCTCACTTGTGCTTCCGTATCAAATTTATTACTCAGCGTGGTAAACTGATCACTTCTTGCTTTGGCTACTTTTTCACCGTACTCAGCCGTAATTCTGTTAATCTCTACTCTGGCATTGATGTATTCATTTTTGCTGGTGAGGTATTTGTTTTCCTGCGTGATGATTTTAGCATCTACATCCTGCAGTTTCAGACGTTTTTCTTCGACATCCGTAAGTGGTTTCAAACCTTCTTTGTTTAATTGCACCGAACGATTGTACTGTGTATTGGCAATTCGCAATTGTGTTTTTACTGCTACAAGATCGATACTGTCACTTTTTATTTTTAAAAGCGATTGTTTGACTTTATTTCTGGCTTGTTCCAGTTTTAGTTTTCTCTCGTTTTCGATGGCTTGAATTTGACCGGAAAGCGTGGTTACTTTTTCGCCATAAGATTCTAGGGAATTTTTCTTTGCATCGACCTGATTTTTGGTGTTTTCAACCAAATTAGGATCCATATAATCTTCCTTGATCTCAGAAATAAACAGAATTGTGTCTCCTTTTTTAACAAAGTCACCTTCCTGCACGTACCATTTTTCAATACGTCCTGAAATCACACTCTGAATTGATTGTGGCCTTTGGTTGGGTTTTAAAGTGGTTACTGCTCCTGAACCCGAAATATTCTGAGTCCACGGCAGTAAAAGTGCAATAATTCCTAGTATGGAAGATGCAATTATAATTCGGTTTAAAATTTTATAATGTGGCCTGTTGCTTAGGTTTCTTACAGTCTCATAGCGATCAAGCGGCTGTAATTTTGTTTTATTGTCAGAGATATTTAACATGGCTTATTGTTTTTTTTGATCCAGTATAATTTGACCGTTTTGCATTGTAATTTTTCGCGTCGATTTGGTTTTCCAATATGGATTTTTGGAAGAAACGATAATCGTCCATTTGTTCTTATCCGAGGTAATAAAATCGATGATTTCATTCGCTACTTTTTCATCCATGGTGTCTGTTGGATCTTCGTAAAAGAGCACTTTTGGCTTGTGGATAATACTTCTGGCTAACAGGATTTTTTGAGCATTAGAAGACGATAACTGTTTTCCTTCCGGGTGAATATGAGTATTCAGGCCTTTAGGTAATAATTTAATCAGCGGACTAAGCTGAACTCCGTCAAGAGCCCATTTCAAATCTTCGGTACTGATCATCGGATCATTAAAAGTGATGTTCTCTAAAATAGTGCCTTCAAATGGTGTTTCGTTGTGAATGATGCTGCCAATTTGTGAGCGGTATTGTTTCAGATTTATTTTTCTAAAAGTATCATCGTTGATGTAAAAAGCTCCCGAACTTTGTCTTAATAAGCCTGATAACAATCGAATAAGCGTTGTTTTTCCTGATCCGTTTTCACCTTCAATAACAATTTTTTCACCCTGATCGATTTTTAACGTAATAGAATCTAAGGCATTGGTTGGAGAATCCGGAAATTTGAATTTTAAATTCTCTGTTTCTAAAGAGATGCTGTTGTAGCAGTGATCGTTTAGAGAATCAGACTCTGAGTTTTCCTCTAAAGCTAAGTCCGTTACCTGTCCGATTTTTTCAACAGAAGTTAAAACATCATAGAAACTTTCAAGCCCCAGAATGATTTTTTCTACCGATGTAATCACAAGTAAAATGATAATCTCAGCGGCAACAAACTGCCCGATGTTCATTTCCTGGCTTAGTACCAGATACCCTCCGATAGACAACAAACTGGCTGTAATAATGACTTTGAAAATAATCAATTGGGTAAACTGTTTTTTGATTACGCTAAAGTGTTTCTCTCTGTAATTCAGGTAACCCGCTACGATCGAATTGTTTTTTTGAAGCGCAAAGTCATAATTCAGTTCATTGCGGAAACTAAAGTTATTACGGGCCATTTCCTGTAACCACCCCGCCACTTTGTATTTGAATTTGGATTCTTTTAAACTTGTTTCTAAACCTGATTTGTACGAGAATTTAAAAATAAAATACAAAAGAAGGAACAGTAAAAGTCCGAACACAATAAAATAGGGATGATATAAGGACAACAGAATAATTCCGAAAGTAATCTGCAGTAAAGCGGCAGAAAAATCGGTTAATAATTTTGAAGTTCCTTTTTGAATCGTTAGGGTATCAAAAAATCGGTTCGTTAGTTCCGGTGGGTAAGTGCCATACAATTCTTCTGATTTTATTTTAGGCAGACGGGCTGCAAATTCAAAAGAAGCACGTACGAATATTTTTTGCTGTAAGTTCTCTGTGATACGCAGCTGCATAAACGAAAGCACTCCAACAAGAGCCACACCGCCCACTACAAGTATAATAAGTACGATCCAGGAAACACTAACTCTTCCGGATTGTATAAAAGTAATGATGGCCTGAATTCCCAGTGGAAGCGATAAACTGACTAACCCGGCAAAAATGGCATAGAAAAAAATCTGGTAAATGTCTTTTTTGTCCAGTTCAAGTAAATGGTAAAATCTTTTTAAAGGAGTCATACTGTTTTTGTTATAATTAGCGCAAAACGTTTTCTGCAAGGTTTAGGTAAAATTGAGTTGTCGTAACCGTCTCATTACAATCTGTAATTGTTTTCAAATGATCGGTTAGAAAATGCTGATGTAAACTTCCTTCGACAATGGTTGAAACCAGTGATTTGGCAAATGGATAATCGGGATTTACTTCTTTTACAATCTCAACAATTCGATTAATCATTCTTTTGTAAATTAAGAAAAAGCCCTCTTTGTTTTCCTGGTCAACTTCTTTGGTATGAAGTGTTTTGGTGAACTCAGCAATTATGATCTTATTTAAAATAGACTCATTAATATGATCGGTATAAATATCGTCAGATATTTTTTCGGTTACAATCGTGATGGCTTTTTTAAGCTTTTCTTTTTTATCGGTGATGTTAGTGGTATTAAAAACTAATTTATACTCGATCCAGCTCCAGTACCAGGATGACAGATACACCAGCAGTTTGTGTTTGTTCTCAAAATAACGATAAATCGAACTTTCGTTTGAACCTATTTTTTCACCTAACTTTTTAAAGGTAAAATTATCAAAACCAATATCGTCAATTAGAAGAATACTCTGCTCAATTATTTTTTTTCCCAACGCAGATGTTTCCGGATCTTTTACATAGATCTTTTCGTTGATCTGCATTTTTATATTTGATAGTATAATTTGCATGAAAAAACATTTTTTTTGCAAAGATAATAGTAAAGCTATTAATTAAGAAATTTTAACTATTATTTATGTTTGTTTTTTTAAGTATTCAGTCTCAGTATACAGTCAAGGTCTCAGTCACAGTCTCAGTCACAGTCTCAGTCACGGTCTCAGTCACGGTCTCAGTCACAGTCACAGTCACAGTATTCAGTTTCATTCTCGTTTTAAAATAGAAAACCCGACAGATTTTTAAAAACCTGCCGGGATTATTTATTTTGAGGATCCAATACTATCGCGACTCAGACTGAAAACTGCGACTGTATACCGCGACTGTATACTGCGACCGAATACTGCGACTAAAAACTACGTACTACAGCAACGAATGGCAAGTCATAACATTTGGCTGAGGCACACCCATTAATTCCAGAATAGTAGGAGCGATGTCACCCAGAACACCATCCTGAATATTTTTCAACTCTTTATCCACTAAAATAATCGGCACCGGATTGGTGGTATGTGCTGTATTTGGGCTTCCGTCAGGGTTAATCATCGTTTCGCAATTTCCGTGATCGGCAATAACAATCGTGGTGTAATCGTTGGCAAGAGCCGCTTCTACCACTTCTTTTACGCAGGCATCTACCGCTTCACAGGCTTTAATTGCAGCACTCATGATTCCGGTATGCCCCACCATGTCACCATTGGCAAAATTAAGACAGACAAAATCTACTTCGCCTTTGTTTAATTCAGGAACCAAAGCGTCTTTTAATTCATAGGCACTCATTTCCGGTTGTAAATCGTAAGTGGCAACTTTTGGGGAGTTTCTTAAAATACGCGATTCTCCTTCAAATGGAGTTTCTCTTCCTCCCGAAAAGAAAAAGGTCACGTGTGGATATTTCTCTGTTTCGGCAATACGAATTTGTTTTTTACCTGCTTTTTCCAAAACCTCACCCAGAGTTTCGGTAATATTATCTTTGTTGTAAACGACTTTTACATTTTGGTACGTTTCGTCATAGTTGGTAAGCGTTACATAATACAAGTTTAATTTGTGCATGTTCTGCTCGTGGAAGTCTTGCTGCGAAAGCGCTTCTGTAAGTTCACGGCCTCTGTCGGTTCTGAAGTTGAAAAAGATAACTACATCATCCTCGGTGATGGTTGCCAATGGTTTTTCCTGCTCGTCAACCATTACGATTGGAGCGATAAACTCATCGGTTACATCGTGTGCATAACTGTCAAGAACGCTTGAAACTGCATTTTTAGACGGAGTTCCGATACCGTTTACTACTAAATCATAAGCAAGTTTTACACGCTCCCATCGTTTGTCACGATCCATTGCATAATAACGTCCAACGATTGAAGCAATTTTTACAGGAGTATTTTTGATGTGCTCTTCTAAATCCTGAATGTATTTTGCTCCCGATTTAGGATCAACATCACGGCCGTCTGTAAACGCATGAACAAAAACATTTTCCAGTCCGTATTCCTGAGAAGCATCAATTAATCCGCGTAAATGCGAAGTATGAGAGTGAACACCTCCGTCAGAAACTAATCCTAAGAAGTGAACTTTTTTATTGTTTTCTTTAGCGTAAGTAAAAGCATCAATAAGTACCTGTTCTTTGGCAAGTGTTTGATGCGCTACGGCTAAGTTTATTTTGGTTAAATCCTGATATACAATTCTTCCGGCACCAAGATTCATGTGACCCACTTCACTGTTTCCCATCTGACCTTCGGGTAAACCAACGTTTAGTCCGTCAGTACGAAGCTGAGCGCTTGGGTAATTTTTGTAAAGGCTGTTTATAAAAGGAACATTTGCATTGTCTATTGCAGATACTTTAGGGTCAGGAGATTTTCCCCAACCGTCTAAAATCATAAGGATTACTTTCTTGTTCATTAGTTTTCGTTTTTTACAAAGATAATTCATTTCTAAAGTCGACAAAAAAGCGCGGTGACAATTATGTTTAATAAAATGAAGCGTAGTAAAAAATACTAATTTGGTTGCAGAACCCTAAAAATTTTAAAATTAATTCACGCTAGGCTCTTCTTCTGATCTTATTTTTGACCCCATTGTAGTCGATAAAATATTTCACACTTACTGAAAAGATATGTTTTAAGGCCTGATTGTTTAGTAAATCGGTGATGTTGTGTTTGAAGTCTTTGTTGATAATGCGTTCAAAATTAACGCCATTATTGCGATATAAAACCGAAAGCTGACTACCCGGAGCAAACCACCAGGAATACGATAAATCAGTGTTCCAGGAATAAAAGCTTGAGTTTTTATTCTTGGTGTATTGTGGATAAGGCGTTAAAGTTCCGTTTTGCTGAAGCTCGAGTATGTCTTTATTTTCGGCATAAGACCAATATTGTCTTACGGCCAGATTAAGTGTCATTGCACTGTTTATGGCATATTTTCCGTTTAAAGTGTTCGAATAAGTAATAACATTTCGATTCGCAAAAACGATCGTTTCGGGAGTATTGTCATTATCGTCGTTGTCAAAATCGTCAATATAACCTTTGTTGTTGTTTCTTCGAAGAAAGCTAAAAGCATAGGTTAGTAAAAGCTTATCGTTAAAACGGTATCTTGGTCCAACATCAACACCATAAGCCATTCTTCCTGCTTCGTCCGCAAAGATTATAAATGGATTTAAGTCCAAAGCAAATTTCTTGTTGTAATTAGTCGAAACGCTTCCCCAGACTTCTATTTTTCTTGGAATGATGACATAGCGGTTTTCGGCTCTTGGCTCGTAATAATCATGTGAATTTAGAGGAAAAAGATCAATCCCGGCACCGTAAAAATTGTTTTTCAGAGTCGAAAGATTGACTTCAGCACTCATTTTGTTATCCTGCACTTTACCGGATTCTTTATTGAATTCGGTATACATATCATAATCAATTCTGAAAGTATTAAAGAGCTTTGTAGGGTTTAGAATGCGATAGTTGGCATTTCCGTAAAGATTGTAATAATTGGTATAAAAATTAATCCCCATGTCGTTGGGGTCAAAATCTTTAGAAACAAAGTCTGAGGCAATGCTATAGCGATAGTTCCCGCTGGTTTCGGCAAAACGAATGGTGCTGAAAACACCATTTTTGTCTTCAGTATCGTTAATCAGACTGTATTTTACATTACCGGATAAGCTGTAGGTGTTGGCTTTGGTTCTTAAATCCCATGCCAGTGCCGTTACGTTGGCATCCCTGTAATGTCCATTTCGGGTAACGTTTGTATTGATAAGAGTCACGGAAGAATTTTTGCGAAAGCGCTGATCTAAAATCAATACATTGTAATTGGTTAGGGGTTCAGCAACCACACGTCTTGTTTCCCCTGAAAGAGTGTCTTTTATAGTAGCAAACGTTTTTTCGGTAACCGCATTTAAGATCCCGATTCCTAATCCTTTTTGGGTTCTTCCTGAAATTTTTAAAGCGTTGATGAGGTTCACATTCTGAACTTCTTCAATTATTTTTTCATTGTCATTTAAAGTAATGTCTATAGAAGGCTTACCTCCAATTCTTCTCGAATAAAACAAACCTCCCTTATTGAACAAATCAGTTCCTTCTGTAAAAAAAGCCCTGTTTTCGTTGAATTGCTGTTCAAACGGACCTAAATTCAAAATCTGATCGTCGTATTTTGTTTGTCCGAAATCAGGAATCAGAATCGCGTCAAGCGTAAAAGCATCATTAATACCGTACTTAATATCCATACCACCTTTTAGTGTTCCATATGTTTTTTGACCGTCTGAAGCATTTAAGTAATAAGAGGCGTAAGGCATAAAAAACAATCGGGTAGGAGGTTTTATATTGACGATTCCTTCCAGATTACCATTTTGTTGTGTGAATGTTCCAATTTTGGTGTCGATTAAATTCCAAGTATACTTTTTACGTTCCCGTCTGATCTCTCTGAAAAAATTAATGCCCCAGGTTTGTTTGTCTCCGCCTGAAAAGCGTAAGGCAGCATAGGGAATTTTGATTTCCACTGCCCATCCTTTGTCATTCAACACCGCTTTGCTAAGCCATACTGCATCCCACGAATAATCTTCGCCATTGGCATCTGTCATGATGCAGTCGCCCTGTACATCTGCTGCCGATACAAAAAACTGAAAATTTTGCTGGCCATCGTTAAAGCCATTGATAAAAACGCCAAACATATCAGAAGTTCCGAAATTGTCACGCTGTGAAATTTCTTTTAAAATTTTAGAAGGGTCATCGTGCAGCGTTGCAGCAATATAGATCGCATCATTATTGTATAAAACCCTTACCTCGGTTTTTTGATTGTCAGGAATAGGTTTGCCGTTATCGGGCTGATACATTACAAAATCGGTAGCAGGAGAAACATTTTTCCATGCAGGTTCATCCAGTTTTCCATCAATTAAAATGTTTTCGGTAGTCAGTTCAGCCTGCAGTATTTTCTTTTGAGCATGACACCAAAAAGTAAAGAAGAGAAAGCTGATAAAAACTAATTTTTTCATGATAGTGTAAAAAATAGAAGAATGGATATTGCGCTTTGATTAATAGACCACGGTTTTTTTAAAATGTTACAGTTTTGATCGAAATAAATGATTTTCCTGTGTTTTTTGCAAGAAAAGTACGAAAAATCAATTTTTTATTCATCCTTGAGTAAACCTCCTACAAAAATATTTGTTTTTTGAACCAAATACTAATTTGTTAAGCTGATTCTGTTAAAGTTTCACCAAAAAAGGGCTGATTTACAGCCTTAAATTTTGCCAGGTATATTTTTTTTATACTTTTGCCAAACCCAAACCTCTGTTTAACCTAAAGAAATTCAATGATTTACAAGATTTATCCATTACTGGTGTTTTTGCTGTTATCTTTTGGTAAAGATTCAAACAACACCTCCGAAGTTAAAAAAGCAGTTGTAAAAACTATTGCTAAAGTAGAAACGCTTACAGTTGATTCGAAAATTGAGAGTATTTACAATACCTTAAATCCCAATCATTTTTCATTACCTGAACTTAGAACTTTCTCTGAAGCCTTAAAAGGGTTTTACTTGTTGAAAGAAAGAGGCATAATCCAAAAAGACATCCTGACACTTATCGATTTTAGCCTGTCGTCAAACACCAAACGTTTGTGGGTAATTGACTTGGCTACCAATACCATTTTATTTAATTCTTTAGTAGCCCATGGTAGAAATACCGGAGAAGAATTTGCGTCTAATTTTTCAAATGCCAATTCTTCTTTCAAAAGCAGCCTTGGATTTTATGCTACAGGCGAAGTATATAAAGGTAAACATGGTGTTTCCTTACGCTTAGACGGACTAGAGAACGGAGTGAATGACAATGCACGCGAACGTGGAGTTGTCATGCATGGAGCCAATTATGTTTCAGAATCGTTTATCAGAAGCAACAAACGATTGGGAAGAAGTCAGGGATGTCCGGCAATTCCAATGGGATTGACTAATGAAATTATTGAGATCATAAAAGACAAATCGCTTTTGTACATCTACCATCCATCCAGAAGTTTCACGATGGAAGAGAGGCTAATTTCTTAATTTAGCATACAAATCCGAATCCAAATTATAAATGTCAGCTCTGAAAATGAGCTGATTTTTTTTGCTCCATGCCGTCCAGTACCATTGGTATAAGGCATATTTTTTTGTGATTCGAATACTGGTTGTTTTTTTGGAAGCGATGATGGTGTCAATTTTATCTTTGGACCAATTGGTTGAATCTCCCAAAATATGTTCAGCCAGTTCCAGCGGATTTTCTACACGCACACAACCGGAACTTAAAGAGCGGTTGTTTCTTCCGAAATTATTTCGATGGTTCGTATCGTGCAGGTAAACACTATGATTGTTTGGAAATAAAATTTTCATTAATCCCAAAGCGTTATTGTAACCCGGACTTTGTACATAACGGTAATTCCCAGGTTTATTTTCGTTCCAGGCATTAGGATCAACTACCTTTCCGGCAGTATCATAAATAGTAATATTTTTATTGGCCAGATAATTTCGATTGCGTTTCATTGCCGGAACCACATCTTCCTTTAAAATAGTTGGCGGTACCGTCCAGGTTGGGTTAAAAACCACCGTTCTTAATTTTGAGGTAATGATTGGAGTTTTTCTCTTACTTGTTCCTACGACAACATTACGGACCAGGGTTGTGTCCTGACTTTCGACAACATTTAATTTGTAATCAGGAATGTTGATAATAAAGTAGTCTTCAGCCAAATCTGTAGTATACCATCTCCAGCGTTCTAAGTTGGCGATAATTTGATGTTTTCTTTTCTCTTTAGAAAAATTAAGGGCACTTATCGTTCCAACTCCAATAACACCATCAGCGGCTAAGCCATGTCTTTCCTGAAATTTTTTAACCGATTCGAAAGTTTTGTGGTCATAAATAGAAGTAAGGCTGTCCTTTCCGGTCATGTCTTTCCAGAACAAGAGTCTTTTTTTGATGTTGATCAAAGCGGTGTTAGTATCATTTAAGGTGATTTTGGCAACCGATTCAATAGGCTGGATATCGTCATCCGGAAAAGTATTGATGATTTCCAGTGCTTTTAAAAGTTGTTTGTAAGGAGATGCCTTTGATTGAATGCCGTCTACAATACTATCCAGTTTGTTTTTGTTGAATGCTTTTATCAGGACATTGTTAACATCAAATGTTTTTTCTTCCAGATCCCAATCGGTGTATAGTTTTTTAGGATCGAGTTTTCCTTTATACAGATGGTTGAGGTATTTTTCAAAATTATAAGTCAGTAAAACATCGTAAGTTGCCAGATCGGAATCGCTTAACGAACTAATTTTGCTTTCGAATTTTTTTAGTCTCGAAGCTTTGTAATCCTCAGGATCCAAACCTAATTGTTCGGCATTGCTCAATTGAGATAAAACATAAGTTCTTTTTTTTAGGTTTCCCCAAACGGTCATGTTTTCTGATGAGTTGTAGAACAGTTTAAGTGTTTCACTTTTAAAAGTGCCAATCAGAGCGGTATCAATTGAAACCTTTCTTTCGTCAGTAAGTATAATAGCCGGGGCGGCTTTTTTTACCACGGGAATAACTTTTGGTGCTTCTTTCTTGCAGCTAATAAGTAAACATATTATAAATAAAAAGTAAAAATTCTTCATTCAATATTCTTTTAAATATAAAACAATACACGCTATAGTTTTTAATCCGAACTAAATTACCCCGGGGTGGAAGTCTGTTCTTTTCGTAAACGTACAATAGCGTTTTGATGTTAAATCAAATTGGCTTCATCAACGCTGCAGTAGGTTTTGCTGCGTTAGATTGCGGCCTTTTCAGATTCTTTACTCTTTTGAAGCTTTTCTGTAAAGATTTTCCGGATTTAAATTTGATTTTCTCGGCAAATATAGGTCTGATTTTTTCAAATAATGAAATAATTCTTATTAATTTTTCATTATTTAAATAAGACCGGTTAAGTCGGTCGTTTTCTAAACTTTTCCTTCAAAGATACAACTTTCAGCTGATTTTTCCTTTCGAAGCAGGGATTGATAATCGGAATAAATTTCTTTTGCTGTAGTTTCTTTTATGCGAACTCCATTTTATGAGAAATAATTGGTTTTATAACTTTTTAATTTTAAATAAGTTATCATTAAATGTGATTTTTTATTGATTTTTTTGCCGAAAAGCTTAGATTTTACTGAACTTATGCCTTATCTTTGCACCACAGAAATGCGAAAATAGCTCAGTTGGTAGAGCTCCAGCCTTCCAAGCTGGTTGTCGCGAGTTCGAGCCTCGTCTTTCGCTCTAAAAAAAAGCCTCAAACATTTGTTTGAGGCTTTTTTCGTTTTTGCCTGTATTCAAGTGTATTCATGTAAAAAAAAATCCAAATTCCAAATTTGATTGATAAACTGGAACTTGGAATTTTAAAAAATTGTATTTTATTTCAGATTGCTCAGATCGCTGCCTGTCTCCAGTTCTGTCGGAGTTTCGTTTTGAAGAAACAAACGAGCCTGCAGGTTTCCTTTCAAAGTAATTTTATCGCCTTTTACTTCCAGCCAGCTGCCTTCTCTTAAACCTAAAACCGGTATTGTGTTGAAAGCATGGAATTCTTTAATTCTGGTTTCCCTTGTTTCGCCCATATGTTTAGATTGTAAGTCAGGATCCAGGTAATGTGGGTTCAGGTTGAAAGGAATTAATCCTAAGGTTTGAAAACTTGGAGGGTAGATGATGGGCATATCGTTAGTAGTTTGCATAGAAAGACCACAAATGTTGCTTCCTGCACTTGTTCCTAAATAAGGAGTTCCGTTTTTTACAGTTTCAGAAAGAAGCTGCATAATATTGTGTTTGTAAAGCTGTGTAACCAGTAAAAAAGTATTTCCGCCTCCGGTAAATATTCCTTCCGCATTTTTTATGGCGTCTGCTGCATTCTCAAATTCGTGAATTCCTTTAACAGAAATATCGATCGAAGCAAAAGCTTCCGAAACCTTTGCGGTATAATCGTCATGCGAAATGCCTCCGGGTCTGGCAAACGGGATAAATAAAATGCTCTTGCAATTTTTAAAGTGAGATTGTAAAGTAGGGAGTAAATACTCTAAATAGCTGCCTTCGTGAAGAGTAGAAGTGCTGGCAATGATGATGCTTTTCATAATGGTTTAAACTCAGGTTGAATCGGCTAAAGGTATTAAAAAACTCTCTTTGGAATGCTTCCTTATGGGGTTTAATTAACATATTTTTACCAACTCCTTAGTATTAAATTTGGAGAACATTAAGATATTTTTACAGCTTTAAGAAAATCTTTAAAATTTTGTCGTCATGTACAGGTTCGTGTGTTTTCTGATTCTTGCTTTAGGGCAGACCGCTTGGTCTCAGGCTCAGAGCCAGACCGTTTTAAACGGGCGGATAAGTGCGAATGTTAATGATCTCGAAGGGGTTTATGTCATCAATGCGAGAACAGAGGGAATGACAACAACCAGTTCCTCGGGTACATTTTCTATAGACGCTAAACCAGGTGATGAGCTTGTTTTTTCTTCGATACAATTCAAAGAAAGCAGAGTGGTGTTAACGGCAGAAAATTTCTCAGATATCAACTTTACTGTAAAACTTAATGTAGTAATGCATCAATTGCAGGAAGTTGTTGTTAAAAATTACAATAATGTAAATGCTGTTTCTTTGGGAATTATTCCAAGCGGACAAAAAACATATACAGCAGCTGAACGAAAATTGCGTACTGCTACAGGTTTAAATGCGACGGCTAACGGAGGAGGTATGGTAGGGGGGTCTGTTTCTGCCGATCCGTTGCTGAATTATTTTTCAGGACGCACGGCTATGCTTAAAAAAGAGGCGGTGGTAGAGAAAAAGGAGGCTTTTATGAAGCTGTTAGAAAAAATGTTTACGCTGGAGCATTTTGTAGAGCATTTGAAAATTCCTTTGGAATATGTGAAAGGGTTTGAATATTACGCCGTAGATAATGATAGATTTACAGTGATTTTAAATTCTAAAAATAAGACTTCGACAGAATTTTTGCTGGCGGAATTAGCGGTTAAGTATAAAGAAATAATTGCAAGTGAAAATAAATAGATTTATAAGTAGTAGTCTGCTATTGTTGTTAGTTCAGTTGGGATTTGCACAGAATAAGGTTTCAAAAGAAATTTCGGGGCAGATTTTTGAGCAGTCTACTTCAGTTGAGTCCGTGAATATCATTAATAATACGACTCAGGTAACGGCTGTTTCAGATGCAAACGGAGGGTTTTCGATTGTAGCAAAAGAAGGCGATGTTTTGGTGTTTTCGGCAGTAAATCTCGAAGGATATAAGAAACGAATCACAGCTGAAGATATGAATGCTGGTCGGATTCAGATTAAAATGACAGCCAAAGAAGTGGAGCTGAAAGAAGTAGTGGTGAATGAAAATGCCAATATAACAGCTGAGAATTTAGGGATAATTCCGTACGGGCAGAAAAAATATACCCCTGCAGAACGAAAAGTGTATACTGCGACTTCAACCTCGGTAGACAAGTTGCTTAACAAAATTTCCGGAAGAACAGCCATGCTTAAAAAAGAGGTTAATGTAGAGAAGAAAGAGGCGCTCTTTAGAAAAATGGAATATCTTTTTGAAGAAAATTATTACACAGAAAGGTTACGGATACCTGTAGCAGATATTAAAGGATTTCAGTTATATTGTGTGGATGATGCTGATTTTGCCGTATCTTTGAATACTAAAAACAAAACAATGAGTATGTTTTTGTTAACCGATCTAGCCAGAAAATATCTAATAATTCTCGAAAATGAAAAATAGCCTAACTTTATTGCTTATATGCCTGATTTGTCAAATTACACTAGGACAAAATTCAAGAAAACCCCTCCACGGACAAGTTACCAATAAATCACTCGCCGTTGAAAGCGGTTTTGTGATGAATGTGAATGCCAATGTGAGAACCTTTATTGGTTCAGGCGGATTGTTTGATATCATGGCAAAACCTAAGGATACCTTGTTGTTTACAGGATTGGCGTTTCAGTCCAAAAAAATTGTGCTGACAGAAAAAGATTGTGCCGGGGTTTTGTTTTCAGTGCCATTAGATTTAATAAGTAATGAGCTGAAAGAAGTTTTGGTGCATAAGGATCTAAAAGTAAAATCACTTGGGGGAGGTTCACAGAAATATGTCGACATGCAGTTTGAAGATGATAAGCAGTCTACAGCCAAAAATATTACAATGTATTCTGATCAGACGATTAAATACGGAATGAACTTTGTCAGGATTTTTAAAGATGTTAAAAAGCTGCTTTCTAAAGATGATGATGATAAGGAAGAAGTCGTTACGGATCTTGCTTTTATTGAATATTCCAGAGCCAATTTCAAGCCAAATTTCTTTACCGGTACTTTGGGATTAAAAGAAGATGATATAGAATTGTTTCTATTGTATTGTTCAAATGATCCGGAATCCAGAAAACATTTGGGGCCAGACCAGAAATTTGAATTGATTGATTTCCTGGTTAATAAAAATAAGGAATTTAAAAAGGTGAAAGTTTCTCAGTAATGAAAAATAAGGTAATCTATCCTTTAGTAGGAATATTGTTTTTATCGCTTTCTGCTTTCGCATTCCACAAGTTTTATGTGGGTGTTTTTCAGGTCAATTATGCCGCTGAGAAAAA
The DNA here is from genome assembly GCF_903469665.1 of Flavobacterium sp. UGB4466. Taxonomy (GTDB): domain Bacteria; phylum Bacteroidota; class Bacteroidia; order Flavobacteriales; family Flavobacteriaceae; genus Flavobacterium; species Flavobacterium lipolyticum. The sequence goes on from NZ_CAGKLC010000007.1 coordinate 87,866, forward strand.
GATGATTCAGATTACTTCCCGAATTTTTATTGATGACCTTAATAATGGTATGGAGAAAAAATACCATAAGAAAACATTCGTAGGAACCGATAAAGAAACCGAAGCAGATGTAGAGCTGTTAAAAAAATACCTTGCAGAAAACTTTATCATTAAAATAAACGGTCAGTCAAAACCCATCACCTTTTTGTCTAAAGAGATAGAAGCCGGTGATGTTTTGGTGTGTTATTCGCGAATAAAAGACATCGATAAATTTAAAACTATTGAAATCTCTAATACGATTTTAGTAGATTGGAATGCTGAGCAACAGAATATTACACACGTTACGGCATTTGGCAGTAAGAAAAGTATTCTCTTTACCGAATCTTCAAGGAAAGAATTGTTAAAGTACTAAAGAATGGATAAAATTATTGATTTAATTGTTATTTTCACACCCTGACAAAATTACCATTACTATTTTATGAAAAAACTTTCATTATTGTTGATTTTTCCTGCGATGCTTGTCGCTCAGGAAAAAACAGTTGCTCCAAAGCAACAAGGAAAGTACGATACAAACAAATTCAGCCAGATGTATGATCTGTTGGCTACTCCAAATATGTTTCGTACAGCTTCGGGAGCGCCGGGACCTGCTTACTACCAACAACAGGCCGATTATAAAATTGATATTGAATTAGACGATAAAAAATCAAGAATAGACGGTTCTGAAATCATAACCTATTCTAATAATTCTCCTGATGTTCTGGAGTATTTATGGATACAGTTAGATCAGAACCAGGCCAGAGCCAAAACGCAAACCTCTTTAGCGGAAAGCGAAAAAATAAGCCCTGTTTTGCCTTTGGATGGCTTCTCAAGTAAATATTTGAAAAAGGATTTAGAGCGCGGTTTTAATATTGAACAGGTAAAAGACATAAAAGGAAACCCAATGTCGTATACCATCAATGAAACTATGATGCGTATTAATTTGGCAACACCATTAAAACCGGGTGAAAAAATCTCACTGGCCATAAAATGGTGGTACAACGTTAACAACTACAGAAAAGAAGGTGGTGGACGTTCCGGTTATGAATCATTTGATAAAGACGGAAATAAACTATATGTAATTGCTCAGTTTTACCCAAGAATGGCCGTATACAATGATGTTGAAGGCTGGCAGAACATGCAGTTTTGGGGAAGTGGAGAGTTTGCATTGCCTTTCGGTAATTTTGATGTAAACATTACAGTTCCTGCAGATCACATCATTGATGCTACCGGAGAATTGACCAACAGAGCCGAAGTTTTTACGCCAGAACAGGTAAAACGTTACGAACAGGCTCAGAAATCATTTGACAAACCAGTTGTAATTGTAACGCAAGCTGAGGCAGAAGCAGCGGAAAAAGGGTTCTCGGAAAAGAAAAAAACCTGGAGATTCAGTGCTAAAAATGTACGTGACTTCGGAATTGCTTCTTCAAGAAAATTCATTTACGATGCAATGGCTGTGAAAATTGGAAACAGAGTAGTGATGGCCGAATCTGTTTATCCGAAAGAATCAAATCCGTTATGGGGAGAAACCTCCACAATGGTGGTAGCACATACTTTAAAAAGCTATTCAGCACATACTTTTGATTATCCTTATCCAAAAGCAGTATCAGTTTCAGCAGAAGATCAGGGGATGGAATACCCAATGATTTGCTGGAATTATGGACGTCCGGATGAAAATGGGGTGACCAGCAAAGAAGTTAAAAACGGAATGATCGGTGTGGTGATTCACGAAGTGGGGCATACTTTTTTTCCAATGATTGTAAACTCAGATGAACGTCAATGGAGCTGGATGGATGAAGGTTTGAACTCCTTTTTACAATACATGGCAGAGCAGGAACTGGATTCGAACTTTCCCTCAAGACGCGGACCTGCGAAAAATATTGTTCCGTATATGAGTGGAGATCAGAAGTTTTTAGAGCCTATTATGTCGAACTCTGAAACCATTCACCAATTTGGAAATAATGCATACGGAAAACCGGCTACAGGTCTTAATATTCTGAGAGAAGTCGTAATGGGAAGAGAATTGTTTGACTATGCTTTTAAAACCTATGCCAACAGATGGAAATTCAAACATCCAACTCCTGAAGATTTCTTTAGAACAATGGAAGATGCTTCGGCAGTTGATTTAGACTGGTTTTTCAGAGGATGGTTTTACTCTACTGATTTTGTAGATATCGGAATCAAAGAGGTAAAACAATACTATGTTTCTGAAACTCCGACTGCCGATATCAAAGATATTAAAGTGAAAAAAGGACGTTTTGGATTTGAAAAAGGACCTTTCGTATATTTAGTTGCTGGCGATAATGCCGAGGTAAACGCTTCGACTAAGAAACCACTAAAAGTAGAAGAGGTAAAACTATTGTCAGATTACGTTAATCAAACCTTTACAGCGGAAGAAAAAGCAAGTCTGAAATCACCTAAATATTTCTATGAAGTAGAGTTTAGTAAACCGGGAGGAATGATCATGCCAATTTTGGTTGAGATTACTTACGAAGACGGAACAAAGGAAAATTACAAGTATCCGGCCCAGATCTGGAGAAAGAATAATGACACCGCTAAGAAAGTGTATGCAACCGAAAAAGCAATCAAAAGCATTCAGATAGATCCGAAATTAATGACTGCCGATATTGATGTTACCAACAATAGCTGGCCGAAAGTAGAAGAAAAATCAAAATTTGATTAAAAATAAACCTGAAAATAGGGCTGTCTCATTTTTGAGACAGCCCTATTTTTTTATAAATTGAAATCTTTCGTAAAAGAACTGTTTTTTTGTGAAATTGCTCCAGCGGAGCAAAATATTTATAGCAAATACAATTTACCAGTTTTAAAAAGCTCCAGCGGAGCGTAATTCTTTTGAGGCAGTTCCCTTTTTTTTAAGTAAATTTTAAAACCGTCCGTTGTAAAATTTAATATCTTTGTGAACACAAAAATAAAAGATATGTTTGGTATAGGAGGAGGAGAATTAGTTTTTATACTGTTTATAGTGCTAATGCTTTTTGGTTCAGATAAAGTGCCTGAAATTGCCCGTACAATGGGGAAGGCCATGGCGCAGTTGAAAAATGCTACTAACGATATTAAAAGTGAAATTCAAAAAGGAGCTGAGGCCAATGGTCTTGACTCAAAATCACTTACAGATATAACGGGTAACATCAATGCGCAAATTAATGACGCCAAAAGCAATCTGATGGGGGACTCCGCTAATTTATTGGGAGACACTACTACAGAAATAGACAAAGTAAAAGAAGATATCGATTCAATCTCAGGACCTGTAAAACGCCAAAGATAATATGCTTGAAAAAATACAAAAATTAGACACCGAGTTATTGGTGTACCTTAACGGTTTAGGTTCTGAAACATACGATAAACTTTGGCTGATTATTACCAGTCAGTTAAATTGGACACCTCTTTTTCTGTTGTTTTTTTATTTGATGTATAAAAAAATAGGTGGAAAACAAACTTTGTATGTGATACTTTTTATAGCCGTGCTAATCACTTTTACAGATCAGGTTACCAATTTGGTTAAATACACGGTTCAACGACTACGTCCATGTAACAATCCCGATATCAACACTATAATTCGTGTGGTGCAAACCCGAAAATCATTTAGTTTTTTCTCCGGACATGCAGCCAACACTATGGCGGTAGCGACCTTTTTATATTTCGTTTTGCGACGCCGCATTAAGTTTTTAGGATTTATATTCCTATGGCCTTTAATCTTCGCTTATAGCCGAATTTACTTAGGATTACACTATCCGGGAGATATCTTAACCGGCTATTTCGCTGGAGCGCTTTTCGGATCATTACTTTATCTGGTATACCGTAAGCTAAAGCCGCTCTATTTTCCGGGATAGTTTTTTTAAAGGGTCTAAGGTTTTAAAATAGTAAGGTTCTAAGTTTTTTTCTTAGAGAAAACTTAGAACCTTATTGGTTTGGTTTTTAATTATTTTGTTCAATTGTCTCCAGTTTTAGCTAGAGAAATATATTTTAAGAAATACAAAGAGACTTTAGCCAAATTATCTTGGCTAAAGCTTTTTTTTTCAATACTATCCTTCAGTTCAATTCAATCAACCCCAAAAAAACTTAGCACCTTAGTATCTCAGAACCTTAGAGTCTTCCTCAAAGCACCCCAAAAAACTTTGGCAGTAACGTCATTCGGATGAACCAGTTCCAGTGTTTTTCCGCTCCACAAAACATAATCCGACAAAATAATACCGCCTTTGTTCATTTTTGGAACAATCATCTCCCCGTAATTCAGGTAATTTTCTTTACCGGTATCAATGAAAGTTAACTAACTCTTCTTCGGTGTCAATAGTATGAATTTATCCGTTTTCCTGTATTTCTTCATACAAACACAGGACAACCAGTTTGGAGAATTACCTGGTTAATATGTTGTAAGAAAGTATAATAGGTGTAGTAATTAAGCGAAATCATCTATTATCCGATCAAAATGATAATGATTTAAAATAGTAGAATTGTTGTTTAACAAGTTGATTTAGTATTGAATGCTTTTTTTGTGATACTGTTTTAGGTGTGGTTATAATTTACAAGATAAAAACCAATTAATAGTAAGTTAATTTTTGTTAATTTTAATAAAAATATGAGTTAAGGATTGTGTAAAGAATAAAACGATAGACAATTTATAGAAAGATGTTTAATTAAAATTAAGACGGCTATGAAAAATTTAAATTCGGTATTAAAAAATTACCAAAAACAGTTAACAGGTAAGCGTGTTCTTCTTATGGCGGTATTATTGTCAGTTAATTTTGGCTATAGCCAGTTTACATCGGAATATACCTATCAAGATTTGCTTAGAGATGGAAAGTTTGAAACTATAAAAGGGAATAATTGGGCTTATGCTACTGATGATGACATTTGTTGTGACCTTCTTCCGCAGTATTACAGCTGGCATTTTGGCGGAGGTAGATATGGTATTAATGGTTTGGGGATGTGTCTCCGCAGTAGCGGTGGTGGCTTAATGGAACTATGGGTTCCGGGTGTTATAAAGGCACAAAATAAAGATACTAAAAATGCTACTTGGGATAATATATCTATATGGGCAGATGGTTATGCTTCGTACATACAAAGTAATGGGGATGACAATGGGATGTTTATCTCTTCTAATACAGGCAATAAGATATCTTTGGGAGACTCAAACGATGATGTCACGATTAATTCAAAAAAACTGATACTGAAGAACAATGCAGGAGGGGATAATTTGGCACAGGTCGCCATAAATACTGATACTCCAACAGACGGAGTTGCTTTGACAGTTGGAGGAAAGACATGGATGAGGGGAGAGTTGAGGGTTGCCAGTAGTAACCCGATTGGACAACATGATAATTTTAAAGTGCTGGTGGGTAATGAAAAAACAGATTTGATTAGCTATGGTGACGAGAATGGAATGTTTATCAGTTCAGATTTAGGCAATAAAGTGACTTTAGGTGATTCGAATGATGAGGTAGCAATCAATGCAAAGAAACTTATTCTGGATTATGGAGAGGCCAATGATTTGGCGCAGGTCGCCATAAATGCGGGTAATCCGGTAAACAAAGTGGCTTTAACGGTGGGAGGTAAAGTCTACATTGGCGAATCTAAAAACATAGAAACACACCCTGAAATAGGAGAAGACCTTGAAAAGGATTGCTCCTTGTTTGTTGAAAAACAAATTTTAGCATCAGATCTGAATATTATTCCTAAACCACATTGGAAGGACGCTGTTTTTGAAAATGATTATAAAAAAATGGATTTAAGTGCTTTGGAGGGCTATGTTAAAGAGAACAAACATCTTCCGGGTATAGTTTCAGAAAAAGAAGTAAAAGAAAAAGGATATAAAATACATGTTTTTAATGAAGGTCTTTTACAAAATGTTGAGGAGCTGCTTCTTCATATCATTGATCAAAATAAAAAGATAGAAGAATTGAATAAGAGGATAAAGGCATTAGAAAAATGAATCGATTTATTAAAGAAAATAGATAATGCTTTTGAATAAGCTTTCAGTTTGACTTATGCTAGGTAGGCTATAGGGGAGGGATTGACTTTAAGGGTTTTAATCAACTATAAATTATGACAAGAAAGATTTTTATATTGATTTATTGCTTTTACACTAGTATATATGCACAAGAAAGTGAAGGCAGTGGTGTTGTCACTTATCCGGGAAACGATATAAAAGTAGTCGGGGAGAAAATTTTTTGGTCCGCAAATCCCAAAACAGACAATAGCAGTGAGTCTGATTTACTGACCATATACTACAAAGTACTTTACAACCGTCGCAACAACTACTCGAGCGGTATTAAGGGAACCATAGATAAACCCGGAGGTTACATCAAAATCGAGGTGCATGCTTACGACAGCAAGAGAGCAGGAGGGTTGCAGCTATTGACAAATGATGAGAAGACATTTGTAACCAGACCGATCTATAATGTGGAAAT
>NZ_CAGKLC010000008.1:0-6567 GCF_903469665.1 Flavobacterium sp. UGB4466
CATTTATAAAATTAACAAAATTGAATTTGATAATTAGTTCTATTATTGAAACGGTAAAAATCAATTTACTATAAAAAAAAATAAAAAGAGAGCTAATAAAACAGGTAGAAGTACCTAAGGGTGATTACTTTTTATTCTTTATGTTTGAAAAAATAGAAGCGTAGAAAAAATAATTAGAAAAATTAAGGGTAAGAACATAAAAAAAAGCACTCTAGTTAATAACCATTGCTTGAGATTTAGATATTAGGTTATACTTCAAAATGATTATACTTCAGAGAAAATTTATTTATGATTTCGCTCCAAAAAAAATATACGATTCATTAATAAAATAAATGACAATTAAAAAGTAAATTATGGCATCAAAATACCTTAAATCATTATCAAAGGAAGATCATGAGGATTTAACTGAGAAATTATGGAACATCCAAAATCAAAATTGCTTCATTTGTAACGATAAAATTGATTTTAAACTTCATACTTCAAATATTGACCATATTAAGCCTTTGGCTAATAAAGGGAAAGATAGCGAAGAAAATTTTGCCGTAACGCACGAAAGTTGTAATAAATCAAAACAAGATGCTGACTTAAAAATTGCACGAACACTTTTTAAACTTAAAAAAGTACAAGATGATACTTTAGAAAAAGAAAACAAATCTGCATCACTGAGACATCTTTTACTTGCTTATAATGGTTCTAAATTTGATTTTAAATACAATGTAGATAAAGAAAAAATATCTTATAGTTTCTCGGATTTAGGTGATAATACAATTTATGAGACAGACATTCATACAGACTTTATTTCCAACGAAAAAACATGTTTTATTTCATTTCCGCTTGAATATATTTATCACGACGAATTAATTAATCCAAGGGGAATAAATAATAGCATAAGCAAATTAGTTAAAGAATTTGACAAAAAAAACCCTCAACTGCATTTAAGTTTAGGAAGAATTGAAAACAATAAGATAAAAATTTTTGATGGACAGCATAAAGCCGTTGCTCAGATATTATTAGGGAACAAAAGAATTTTATTAAGGGTTTTTATTGAACCTAATATTGACAGATTAACCGAAACAAATACTAATGCGGGTAGTATTTTAAGCCAAATCGCCTTTGATAAATCTATCATGCGACAACTAAATAATACTCTTTATTACGAAAGAATTAAAAAATATCAAGAAGACCATAATTTCAAGGAAGATAATTTTGATTTCTCAGAACAAAAATTAGTTGACTATTTTAAGGGAGACAATGCCAATATTAAAAAGTATATCATTGATAGTATTAAACATTCTATTACGGAAGCAAATGAAAACAAGTTAAAAGACTATATTGATAGAGATGGTAAAGCTAAAGAACTTCCAATTTCATATAGCGCTTTTGATAAATCGTTTTTATCCGTTTTTGTTGACAGTAAACTTTTACTATCAACTCCAATTAATTTTAAATCTGATGAAGGGCTAAATCCAAGAGAATTAGAAATTTCACAGACAATAAAACTTCTTAATATAATAGCAGAAGAAATTTATGTTTCAAACTTTCAACCTGAAATTGGAGTGGCAAGAATTGAAAGTAAAATAGTTGACGGAAAAGATATGGATATTTCCGATAATCATTTGATAGCCTATCGTATGAGTAAAGAGGAAATTTTAATAAATTGGTTAAGTTATGTAAGTGATGTAATCAATAATTATTTTAGTAATACAGGTAAAAAATTTAATAAAAGTTCTTTATTTCAACAAAAATTTGACGAACAACTCTGGATTAACATAACAAACTTCATACAAAATTTAAAATCATTGCCACTCTGGAAAGATAGAGGAATGGCGGGAACAATTTTTGCAGGAAAAAAGAATTATGATTATTGGCGACAAATTTTCGAACATGGTAAAACTATAGACAATGTTCCTGTATTAGCGAAACCAATTAACTATGTTGAAATGATACAACCTTTAGAGGAAGAATAATATTTTACGCTCAATATGCTTTCTAATTGTCTCTATATTGAATAGAATTATAAATTATTATTTTTACTATAAATACTCTCCTGTTAAAGTGACAAAATAGCTAACAGCATAAACTCTTTAGCATGTTTTCAAAACTTGAATTTTAAATAGAACCAAAACCGAAGAATATGCTAGCAACTGAAATTGAAGAGAAAGCTATTTTGATTAGAATTAATAAAACATTTCAAAAATCAATGGATAGACAGGCACTTTATGATTATACTCGTGGAAGATGGAAAGTAAATACAAATAGGGCAAAGAATGCCGAATATGCAATTGCTATTTTTAGAGGTATTGTTCAAGAAGTTTATGAAATTGAAGATTGGCACAAAGCAGGAACAACAGACAGTAGCAGAAAAATAAATGACAAGCCAGAATTGAATTCAACAAAAAGCTTGATTGGACGTTACGAATTTACAGGAAAACCTGCACCGAAAGAAATTAGAGAAAAATATATTCTTAAGTCGGTCAAACATTATTTTGTTAGAGGAAATTCAAATCCAATAAATTATATCAATCTTTAAAAAAGTATAATTTTGGTTAGGGAATTTTTGGGCGTTTAAAAAAGATAATAATTTAAAATCCCTCAAAAACGCCCAATCCGAAAAGAGCAAAGTCATATTTTACCGGATCTTGAGGGTCCATTTTTCTGAGTTTAAGATCGAGTTCTGTTAAGGCCTTTCCATCATTTTGTTTTCGGGTTAGGATCCCTAATTTTCGGGCTACATTACCGGAATGTACATCGAGCGGACACGATAATAATGAAGGTGAAATGGTTTTCCAAATACCTAAATCAACACCTTTGGTATCCTGGCGTACCATCCAGCGCAGGTACATGTTGATTCTTTTTGCTGCGGAATTGTTTAATGGATCCGAAATATGTTTTTGAGTTCGGGGCAAATGATCAATCTCAAAGAATATTTTTTTGAACTCACTGATGCTTTTCTGTAAGCCGTCTACTTCTTGATTTTTGGCAAAAACAGCTTCAAGACCCTTGTGATTTTTATAAATGTGCTGTAATCCTTTTATAAAGCCGCTAAAGTCTTTTCCGTTAAAAGTACGGTGTACAAAGTTTTCAAGACGCTCCAGATCTTCATCAGTATGTGACATCACAAAATCATAAGGAGTATTACCCATTAATTCCATCATTTGATGTGAATTTTTGATAATCATCTTGCGATTTCCCCAGGCAATTGTGGCACTCAAAAAACCTGCAATCTCAATGTCTTCTTTCTGAGAAAACAAATGTGGAATTTGCACAGGATCACTTTCGATAAAATCGAGATTGTTGTATTGGGTGACTTTTTCGTCAAGAAATTCTTTGAGTTCTTTTTGTGTCATAATGTAAAGGAAAGAGATAACCTAATTGTTGAAGGTTTTTAATTACTAATTAATCCATCAACCATTACTAACTTTCTATCCGCCATATTGGCTAATTCTTCATTGTGAGTTACAATTACAAAAGTCTGTCCAAATTCATCACGAAGCTGAAAGAATAACTGGTGTAAATTTTCGGCAGAATGGGTGTCCAAATTCCCGGAAGGTTCATCTGCAAAAATAACATCGGGTTTGTTGATTAGCGCCCTTGCTACAGCAACTCTTTGCTGTTCTCCTCCTGAAAGTTCATTGGGTTTGTGATGAATTCTATGGGAAAGCCCTAAGTAATCTAAAAGTTTTTTGGCCTCGCTTTCTACTTCAGTATTTTTTTTTCCGGCAATGAAAGCAGGAATACATACATTTTCTAATGCTGTAAATTCAGGTAAAAGCTGATGAAACTGAAAAATAAATCCTAAATTCAGATTTCTGAATTTTGATAATGCTTTATCACTCAGCTCTAAAATATTCTGACCGTTTATGGTTAAGGAAGTTTCGGTTTCTAATCCTGAAGGCTTGTCAAGTGTTCCCAGAATTTGCAAAAGAGTTGTTTTTCCCGCACCGGACGCACCCACAATCGAAACAATTTCACCTTTTTTAATGTGCAGATCGACTCCTTTTAAAACTTCTAATTTGTCGTAGAACTTATGTATGTTTTTTGCGTGGATCATTTTGAAACTGTTTCTACAAAGAAACAAAGATTCTTCCGATATCAAAATGGGTTGTAACAGAATTTTATGAAGAAAGCTATTTAAATGGGTATTGAAATTTTATGCTACATTTATGAGAAATTATTTAGCGAGATGAAAACAAAAATTGGGATATTAGTTTTGATAATTATACTTCTGGGGCTATTTGTTGGTGTCAAAGTATATGCTGATGATCAATTTGTGGTGTATAAAGCCGATCTTAAAGAACAAGATTTAAGATTATATTGGAAGAATGATAAAGGAGGAAATTTTGGAAGCATCGAGAACCTCAAACTTTGGTTGGAGAAAAACAAGGCAACGCTAAAATTTGCCATGAATGGCGGAATGTATAAAAGGGATAATTCGCCACAAGGTCTTTATATCGAAAAACAAGAGATTCTGGTTGCTTTAGATACCTTAAAAGCAGCGGGTAATTTCTACTTAAAACCAAATGGTGTTTTTTATCTGACAACAAAAAGAATTGCCAGAATTTGTAAAACAGAAGATTTTCGCAATGATAATACAATAGAATATGCAACTCAATCCGGCCCAATGTTGGTTATTGACGGAAAAATTCATCCTGATTTTAATAAAGCTTCGAGTAATTTGAATATTCGAAATGGAGTAGGGATTTTACCAGATGGAAAAGTAATTTTTGTATTGTCGAAAAAGGAAATAAATTTTTATGATTTTGCAAATTATTTCAAAAGCTTAGGTTGTAAAAATGCGTTGTATCTGGATGGATTTGTATCGCGTGCGTATGTGCCTTCAGAAAATTGGATTCAGACCGACGGAAATTTTGGTGCGTTATTTGCAGTAACAGAAAAAAAAGAATAATTAAAAGGTTTATTATATGGGAATTAAGAAACAAATTACCATTAGAAAATAAGTTTGTTTTAAAGAATTCTTTTTAAATTCGAATATCTAAATACAATGAAAATGCAGGAAGCCAAAGTAATGAACGACGATAGAACAAAGAAACTCCTTTTGGGTCTGGCATTGGATGCAATTGGAATGCTGACTTACAGTATACTAGGTTTTGCTGAGCCCGCCGATTTGATTTGGGCACCAATAGCAGCTTTTATAATGACCAAAATGTATCCGGGAAGAGTAGGGAAAGTAGCGAGTGTTTTAACTTTTATAGAAGAAATACTTCCGGGAACCGATATTATTCCATCCTTTACCATAACCTGGATTTATACTTACTTTTTTTCAAAAAGGGGGTAAAGAGTAATGCGAATTAAGATTTTTGATTGCTGATTTCAGATAGTTACGACATTATAAAATCGACTATTTCGTTATTTAACAACACGAGATCAAAAATCGTTAATCAGCAATCTTAAATCTTTTTTAATCGATTTTACCTCTTTTATGGTAAATTAAGACTGAGGTTTTGAATCTTTGAACAAAAATCCCAGTCCCATATTTTTAAGCATTTTCTTTTCAAAATTCCAAAAGAAACGGAATTGTCCGAATATGGTACCGATACCAACCAGTAAAACCTGATAGATCGGGAAAATAATTAACAGTCGTATTAGAGTAAACCAGCCTCCGAAATCCTCTTTGGTAATGCCTAGCAAGACGCAAAAAGGTTTAGACAGCCATGCAGATGCCGATCCTGTGATGGCAAAAACAATTAGTATGATTATGGCTTGTACATTTGAGGTGATGCCCCAACGTTTTTTTAGTCTGTTCATTCTTTATTTATAACGATTACAAATATAAGAACATTATCTTATAGGAACATAGCCTCCGAGCTTTTGTTTGTAAGTATTTTGAAAATAAATCATATAGTTATAAATAAGGTAATTTACTTCGTAACCATAATGAATCGTTGGCTGATAATCAATTCTCATTTCATATAAATTCGGACTGTAGCGCTGTGGCTGTAAAACACGATTGTTCCATTCGGTTACGTACAGATTGTTTTTGTTTTCGAGATAACTTAAAGAGTAATAATTTCGTGGAAGTGCTCTTGATGCCAGCCAGGTACTAAAGCCGTTATCGATAATGATCACTTCGTACTCTAAAGAATCGTTGGCAATTCGTACCGTATCGTTTACTGCGGCAGTAGACTTGCCGCCTGTATTTGTAGCAGCCGTATTTTTTGAAGCTGTCGAACAGGCTATTATGGTAAACAGAAGGCCTAATATAAAGAGGGATTTTTTCATAAATTTTGTTTGAGACTTAAATTTACGAATAAATGAGGAGAGGTTTTAGGTATTTAACAGTTTGTATAGAAAGGTTCTGAGATGCTAAGGTTCTGAGATGCTAAGGTTTTTGGTTTTGATCAATAAAGAAAGGTTGTTTGTGAGGAAAGGTTCTGAGGTGCTAAGGTTCTGAGATGCTAAGATTTTTGGTTTTGATCAATAAAGAAAGGTTGTTTGTGAGGAAAGGTTCTGAGGTGCTAAGGTTCTGAGATGCTAAGATTTTTGGTTTTGATCAATAAAGAAAGGTTGTTTGTGAGGAAAGGTTCTGAGGTGCTAAGATTCTGAGAT
>NZ_CAGKLC010000008.1:6667-42732 GCF_903469665.1 Flavobacterium sp. UGB4466
AGAAAGGTTGTTTGTGAGGAAAGGTTCTGAGGTGCTAAGGTTCTGAGATGCTAAGATTTTTGGTTTTGATCAATAAAAAAAAGGCTGTTTGCATAGAAAGGTTCTGAGTTACTAAGGTTCTGAGACGCTAAGGTTTTTGATTTTCGTGAATAAAAAAAGCTGTTTGAGTTCAACAAACAGCCTTTATATTTTTGGTAAAAGGTTTAATACTTAAATTTAAAGTTACCATGGGAATAGCTTAGTGCCTCAGAACCTTAGCATCTTAGCACCTTAAAAAAAAATCATTTTCCAAACAATTTCCCCAATAGCCCTCCTAATCCTCCACTTTTAGTAAGACTTACAGCATCGGCTACATCTACTTTTCCGTCATTGTTTTGGTCCAGACCGAATTGCATTCCGTATTTATTAATAGTGTCCATAATACCGGAAGCTTGTCCGCTATTTCCTGAAATTGAGCTTATAATATCTGAAATATTGAAACTACTGTCGTTGGGATCTTTTGCTTTGTTGACTAAAGAATTCAAAACCTGCGGAATCATACCTGAAGCGACACCGGCTGAATCGGCGCTGCTTAATCCGAATTTTTCACCAAGACTCCCGCTTAATTGTTGTGTTATTTGTTGTACAACGGGATTAGAACTGTCCAGTTTAGAAGTTCCGTTAAATAAGCCAGCCAATTGTTCTGCACCTCCTTCTGAAGCAATTTTTTGCAATCCTGAAAATATTGAAGAGCTAGTTTCCTTTATAACCGCTTCATTATGCTCATTTGGGACAGCAGCGTTGTTTACCACTGCATCTCCTCCGTATTGTTGTACTAATTGTGTTAATTGTTCAAACATGATTTAAAGAATTTAGGTTAGAATTTAAACTCAAATTTAATCAAAAAAAGAAAGGGATTTATTAAACGATGTTAATAAATCCCTCCTAATTAATTTATTTTTAGTTTATTAGCTCAGTATGGAAATGATTTGTGAAGCTAATTCTGTACCAATTCTGTCTTGTGCTTCTCCTGTGGCAGCCCCAATGTGAGGAGTCAATGAGATTTTAGTATGCATTAAAATAGCCATTTCCGGTTTTGGTTCGCTTTCAAAAACGTCTAATCCGGCAAATGCAACTTTTCCTGAATCTAAAGCTTTCACTAAGGCTACTTCGTCGATAACACCACCACGAGCGCAGTTTACTATTCCAACACCATCTTTCATAATAGCCAGTTCTTTTTCGCCAATGATGTAACCGTCCTGAGCTGGAACGTGTAAGGTAATGAAATCAGCTTCTTTGAACAATGATTCTAAAGATTGAGAAACGATAGTTGTAGTGATCGACTGGCCGTCAAAAAACTCCACTTTAACGTCAACAGAAGGAATAAAGCTATCAGCAGCGATTACTCTCATTCCTAAACCTAAAGCCATTTTTGCAGTAGCCTGACCAATACGCCCAATACCAACAATACCAAGAGTTTTACCCCTTAGTTCAGTACCATTAGCGTATGCTTTTTTCAAACCGTCAAAGTTTGAATCCCCTTCAAGAGGCATATTTCTGTTTGAATCATGTAAAAAACGAACACCTGAAAATAAGTGTCCAAATACCAGTTCGGCAACAGATTCTGATGAAGAAGCCGGAGTATTAATGACATGAATTCCTTTGCTTTTTGCGTAATCAACATCGATGTTGTCCATACCAACACCACCACGGCCAATAATTTTCAATCCCGGGCAGGCATCAATAATGTCTTTGCGAACTTTAGTAGCGCTTCGTACTAAAACGACATCTACATTATTTTCGTTTACAAAATTAGCTACTTGTTCCTGAGCTACTTTTGTTGTAATAACTTCAAAACCACCTTTTTCTAAAGCAAGAATTCCACTTTTTGAAATTCCGTCGTTTGCTAATACTTTCATCTTAGTTTATGTGTTTATTTGTTTATTTGTTTAATCGTACAGATTAGAAGATAAACATAATATTATAATTTTTTCTTTTTTTTTTAGGAGCTAATCCCGCTATCCGTTATGATCTTTTTTGTTTTTAAAGAAAAAACAAAAAAGGATCTCCATTTCTATCGGGGCTAGGAATCCTGTGTTCAATTCACATTTTTGGTAAACTGCAAACTAAAAACTGCGACTGTAAACTAAATTTTAGTTTCCAAAGCTTTCATTACATCTACTAAAACCTGAACGCTTTCGATAGACATCGCATTGTAGATTGAAGCTCTGTAACCACCCACTGAACGGTGACCTGGTAATCCTGAAATTCCGGCTTCTTTCCATAAAGCGTCAAAAGTAGCAGTGTGATCGGCATTGTTTAATAAGAAAGTAACGTTCATTTTAGAACGGTCTTCAACTGCTGCTGCTCCTTTAAACAATGGATT
The DNA here is from genome assembly GCF_903469665.1 of Flavobacterium sp. UGB4466. GTDB lineage: Bacteria > Bacteroidota > Bacteroidia > Flavobacteriales > Flavobacteriaceae > Flavobacterium > Flavobacterium lipolyticum. Next base: position 9,033 of record NZ_CAGKLC010000008.1, read on the forward strand.
TCTGTCAATTTCGGCATAAAGTAATTCTGCTTTTGCATTGTTTAGTTTTTCAACTGCAGCAATTCCTCCTTTTTCTTTAATCCATTGTAAAGTTAGTAACGAAACATACACAGCAAAAACAGGAGGAGTGTTGTACATACTCTCTGCTTTAATATGTTTAGCGTAATCTAACATACTTGGAATTGTTCTTCCGTTTTTCTCTAGTATTTCTTCTTTAATCACAACCAAAGTGGTTCCGGCAGGTCCCATGTTTTTTTGAGCGCCGGCGTAGATTAAGTCAAATTTAGAGAAATCCAATTCACGTGAAAAAATATCAGAACTCATATCGCAAACCACAGGAACATTTGTTGCCGGGAATTCTTTCATTTGAGTTCCAAAAATAGTGTTGTTGCTGGTACAGTGAAAGTAATCAGCATCAGTTGGTATTTCGTATCCTTTCGGAATATGATTGTAATTAGCTTCTTTTGAAGAACCTACGATAACAGTTTCTCCAAAATATTTTGCTTCTTTTATAGCAGCAGTTGCCCAGGTTCCGGAATCCAGATAAGCGGCTTTTCCGTTTTCTTTCATTAAGTTATAAGGGGCCATTAAGAAGGCTGTGCTTGCACCACCTTGTAAAAATAGAGCCTGATACCCTTTTCCCTGAAGTCCCAATAATTCTAAAGCAAGGGATCGAGCTTCCTCCATAACAGCAACGAAGTCTTTACTTCGGTGCGAAATTTCAAGAATAGATAATCCTGAATCATTAAAATCTAAAATGGCTTTTGATGCTTTCTCAAAAACTTCCTGAGGTAAAATACTAGGTCCTGCGCTGTAGTTGTGTTTTTTCATGGTTTTTGTTAATAGTCGAAAAATTTAAAGACGCAAATTTCGGCAATAGGAGCTGAAAAAGCGATAAATAATTCGAAATAATTGAACATATTTTTAATTTGTTGTTAACAAAAACGTTATAGTATCTACATTATCTGCATAATCCCACAAACGTGGTTTTTGGGTTTGCCCAAAAGAAATACTGTTTTGAGTTAAATCATTGCTCACGATGCACTGAATTTGTTCAGCATCAGCTTCTAAACGAGTTTGTAAGTCTTCGATGTTTTCATAAGATTCATAAAAGACACTCGAAATAGGAGAGGCGTAACTCGGATCTTCTTTTAGAGTTAAAAAGCCATTGTCTAAAAGTTTAAAGTTACTCATCAAAAACACAGCTTTATTGTAGTCGTAATTGTTAGCGTATTTTTCGTAATGAATAACATCCTGATATTTGAAAATAGCCTGGAAAAATGCATCAAAAGAATATCCTTTCGGAACAAAAAGTTTAGACACATTGCGGCATCCCAGTCCAAAATATCTGAAAATATCCTCGCCCAAAGCTTCTAGTTCTTCGTGAGTTTCTTTTCCGTTTAAAATTGCAACCGAATTTCTGTTTTTGCGAATGATCGACGGCTTATCTTTAAAGTAATATTCAAAATAACGTGCCGTATTGTTGCTTCCGGTTGCTATAACGATATCAAAATTTTCGAGTTTACCTTCTACGAAAGTGATCTTATCTTTTAGATTTTCATCGACAAAAATGAGGTATTTGGCTAAAAACGGCAATAAATGCTGATCGTTTGAAGAAGTTTTTATTAAGGCCTTATTTCCAGTGATTAAAACCGATAAAAAGTCATGAAATCCAACTAACGGAATATTTCCGGCAAGGATTAAAGCAACTGTTTTTTCAGTTTTATCTGCTTTTTCGAATGCTGAACTGTAAGCCGAAAGCCATTTTTCAATGTTTTCTTCCGTTAAAGCTTCTGCCCATGAATGTATTGCAAAATGCACCTGTTCAGGAGTATACCATCCATTGTGTGATTGAGAAAGAGCAATCAGTTTTATGAAATCATCAAAAAACAGGTCGTTACCTAAAACCGATTCATTTCGTACGTTTTCTGTTTCAGAGAACTGACTTAAAAATCGACCTAGTGCTATAAAAGACTGTTTTTTTTCGTTTTGTAACATAAGTAATTTGTTTATGAAAGGTTTTGATTGTAATTTTGCACAAAAATAAGGATAAATAAGTCGAAAGTCAAAAGTCATCAAGTCAAAAGCGAGGGATGTCTTTTTTTTGACTTTGCAACTTTAAGACTTTTAACTCTAAGACTAATAAAACAATGGCAATAATTATAACTGACGAATGCATAAACTGTGGGGCTTGCGAACCGGAATGCCCAAATACAGCAATTTATGAAGGTGCTGATGATTGGAGATACAAAGATGGAACCAGTCTTTCCGGAAAAATAATTTTACCTGACGGAACTGAGGTTGATGCAGAAGATGCACAAACACCAATTTCTGATGAGGTGTATTATATCGTTCCTGGAAAATGTACCGAGTGTAAAGGTTTTCACGATGAACCTCAATGTGCTGCCGTATGTCCAGTTGATTGTTGTGTGCCAGATGATAATCACGTTGAAGACGAAGAAACCTTGTTGAACAGACAAGCGTTTTTACACGGTGAATAATGAAATAATGATGTATTAGATATAAACAAAAAATCCTGAGTTAACGCTCAGGATTTTTTGTTTTTGTTTAGTCAGATAAGAGCTTTTTTTGACTTGTCTGATTGCATAAAGTTCCCAACTGCTTAAACTGTTGGGGGTAGTTGATTTTAAACACATAGAAACATAGATTTGATATACTCAAATAAGGCGTTTTACTTATTTTAGGCGCACAGAGGCGACTATGCGTAAGAAACGGGTTTCTTTTTAGATTCTTTCATGGCCTCAGAATCTATGTTTCTATGTGTTAAATGTTTTTTTAATGGGTTAATTACTTAAAAATTAAACCCAAGTCTTGCATAGTAGTATGCTCCGCTGAATCCCATCTGAACGGCATCCCAGTAACCACCTGCTTCAGTATTGCCTGTCTCATCTTGTTTCGTTGGGTAAACATTGAATAAGTTGTTGCTTCCAACGCTTAATTTCAGGTTTTTAGTCAATTGATATCCAACAGTTAAGTCAGTGATTAGTCTTGGATTGTATACATCATTTTCATCAGTATAATCTACTAAAACTACTTTGCTGAATCTGGTGAATGCAATACCGGCATCAAATTTATTTTTAGCATAGTTAAGGTTTAAGCCAAATTTGTTATCCGGAGCTGATGATAGTAGGAATGCTTTTTCACGTTTTCCAAAGAAAGTGCCTTCGTCTAAAGTTCCATTTTTTACATTATCAATTTTCATGTCGTTGATGTTTCCAACCAAAGTCGCACTAAACAAGGATTCTCCGAATTTTTTCTTCCAGGCCAAAACGATATCCAAACCGTGAGTACTGGTGTCTACACCATTCACGAAAAACTGAGCTTTATCGACACCAAGGTTTAAGGGTTTAGCATCAAAATATCCGGTAAGAACGATACGGTCTTTTACTTTGATGTAATAGCCATCAACTGTTGCGGTGAAATCGCCAAAGGTAGCCGTGAAGCCCAAAGAGGCATTTACCGCTTTTTCTTCGTTTAGTTTCTGAATTCCAAAAGCCTTGGTAACCGGGCTGTTGTTTGGAGCAAGTAGCACTTCGGTAGCTCCTCCTGCATTAAAATTTGTAAAACGCAGGTTGTAATAAATTTGTGCCAGTGAAGGAGCACGGAAGCCTGTACTTACAGATCCTCTGAAGTTAATATGCTGTCCGGCTTTTACTCTTGCAGCTAATTTTCCGTTTAAGGTACTTCCAAAATCACTATAGTTTTCAAAACGAACCGCACCGCTCAGTAAAAAAGACTCTGTTATGTCAAGCTCAGCATCAGTGTATAAAGATAAGTTCGTACGACTTTTGTCTACCGTATTTGAAGGGCTGTATCCTGGAAAACCTTGTGAACCTCCCGGTCTTGAAATGGTTGGAGACGAAGTTGGATCTGTAGGGTCGTAATCCGGATTTGGAATAGTTGGCGCGCTTTGGGTTGTAGGGTTGGTTATAGGTCTTCCGTTAGTATCATAAGTCGCATAAGAACCTTCTTCTCCTGAGAAAATAGTAAATTTTTCCGTTCTGTACTCTGCTCCAAAAGCAAGGTTTAAACCGCTTAAGACCGAATCGTAGTTTTTAGAAAAATCAAAATTGGTTGTATTTTGAGTCAGACTGTGCCCTCCTGCATCAAATTCTGTTGGAGATTTCCCTTCTAAGGAAGCATTTATAGTTCCTTTGATGTAGTAATGAAAAAGGTTTTTACCGTAAGTATTGCTTAAATCGATGTTCCATCCGCTGGCCGTTTTAGTTCTAAATCCTGCTGCCAGAGAATTGTCTATAATATTAGAAGTAATTCTGGGAGTGTAGCCACCCGGATAAACAGACTCGACAACTCTTTCTCCTCCGTTTCTGGTAAAAGCATAGGCATCTGTATCTCTGTAATTTCGGCCTCCAAAAGCATAAAACTGCGTTTTCTCAGATACCGGAAGCGATAAATTTCCGAATAAGTTAAAACCTTGAATAGAAGCATCTCCAAAACCTTTTCTGAAATCATAAGCAGGTCTTAGGGTTTTGTTTTTGTTGATGTATTCTGTTGTAAAATTGGCTGAACCTCCTTTGTCACCAATCGCAACACCATAGTTAGCGGCTACTTTTACAGATCCACCGTCAAACGATTGGTTTTTACCATAAGTATTTCCGTTTCCGTTTTGGTCCAGTCTGAAGTTTTTGGTATTTGGAGTTCCATCCAAAAAATCACCTTTTGCATTGGTATTAAACGCTCCGTAGGTTACAGATCCCGTTAATTCGTCGACATTGTCATTTAGTACAATATTAATAACTCCGGCAATGGCATCCGAACCGTATTGGGCAGCGGCGCCATCTCTAAGGATTTCAATTCTTTTGATCGCAGTAGCAGGTATGGCATTTAAATCAGTTCCTGTGTTTCCACGTCCGCGGGTACCAAATAAATTGATTAAGGATGACTGATGTCTTCTTTTTCCGTTAATCAAAACCAAAGTCTGATCCGGTCCCAGACCTCTCAGCGAAGCAGGATCAACGTGATCGGCACCATCAGATCCGGATTGTTTGTTGGCATTAAACGAAGGAGCAACATATTGTAACAATTGATTGATCTCTATTTTACCGCTTTGTGTCGTGACATCTTTTACGCTAATAACGTCAATCGGAACGGCCGAATTCACCACGGTTCTCTTAGTATTTCTTGATCCTACGATTACGACATCATTCAGGACCTGACCTCCGTTTTCGTCTAAAATAACGTCAGTTTTACTATTTGAAGAGGATTTTTCTACATTGGTATAGCCAACGTAGCTAAAAATTAAGATGGCACCTTCTTTTACTTTTATAAGGTAACCTCCTTCAAAATTGGTAGATACGCCGTTTGTAGTTCCTTTTTCAAGGATATTAACTCCCGGAAGCGGATTACCTGATTTATCTCTCACAACTCCTGATACTTCTTTTTGGGCGAATAGAAATGCTGTGTTGAACAGTATTATTAATAATGCAATCTTTTTCATGGTTAATTGAGTTTGGTTTATTGGTTTTTGTTCGTTTGTTATAAAAGTAATTATTTTTAACAAAAAATTAATAAGAAGTTTATTTTTTTTAATGAGGTGACCTTAAAAAACATTAATCGTCATTTTTACTTCAATTGCGAGCTATTAAATCTTATATTTGCAAAATTTTAAAGCCAAAAAATACTATTTCGGCACAAGTACAAAAGGAATACGAAAATTATAACCTGTTAAAAACGACTTTGGTATACTGAAAAACCGGTATAAAAAAGACTCGAAAGAAAAAGGTTTACATAAAAAACAAATAGAATCAACAGATGAAAGCAGGAATTGTAGGATTACCAAATGTTGGAAAATCAACATTATTTAATTGTTTGTCTAATGCAAAAGCGCAGAGTGCCAACTTTCCGTTTTGTACAATCGAACCCAATATTGGAGTTGTAAACGTTCCGGATCCAAGAATTAACAAACTGGAAGAATTAGTTAAACCAGAGCGTGTACAAATGGCAACTGTGGATATCGTTGATATCGCAGGTTTGGTAAAAGGTGCTAGTAAAGGAGAAGGTCTTGGAAACCAGTTTTTAGGAAACATTAGAGAGTGTAATGCTATTATTCACGTTTTACGCTGTTTTGATAACGATAACATCGTTCACGTTGATGGTAATGTAAACCCAATTCGTGATAAAGAAACGATTGATATTGAACTTCAGTTGAAAGATTTGGAAACAATCGAGAAACGTTTGGAGAAAGTAAAACGCGCCGCTAAAACCGGAAACAAAGAAGCTCAGACGGAAGAAGCTTTGTTAAACCGTATCAGAGAAGCGTTATTGCAGGCAAAATCTGCCAGAACTATTATTCCTCAAAGCAACGACGAAGAAGTTTTGATGGAAGGTTTTCAATTGATTACGGCTAAGCCGGTATTATACGTTTGTAATGTTGACGAAAGTTCAGCTGTAAACGGAAATAAATATGTAGATCAGGTTCGTGAATTGGTAAAAGACGAAGAAGCTGAAGTTATCATTCTTTCAGTAGGAGCAGAAGCGGATATTACAGAATTAGAAAGCTACGAAGAGCGTCAGGTTTTCCTTGAAGATATGGGATTGACTGAGCCGGGAGCTTCTGTACTAATTCGTGCAGCATACAAATTATTAAAACAACAAACTTATTTTACAGCAGGTGTAAAAGAAGTTCGTGCCTGGACCATCAATATTGGAGCTACAGCACCACAAGCTGCCGGAGTTATTCATACTGATTTTGAAAAAGGATTCATTCGTGCCGAGGTAATTTCATACGAAGATTACGTTCAGTACGGTTCTGAAGCAAAAGCAAAAGAAGCAGGTAAGTTCAAAGTTGAAGGAAAAGAATATATCGTAAAAGATGGTGATGTAATGCATTTCCGTTTCAACGTTTAATCTTTTTTAGAGAAGATAGAATAGAGAACAAAGAAGATAGACTAAAACTGCTGGAGCAATTCAGCAGTTTTTTTTATGCACAAAAGTTATTGTTAGTTGTATTTTGAGGTTGAAGAAAGCCATTGTCAGATTGTACGAAGTCGAAGCTTCGCATCGTTTTTTATTTCGAGTCTCGTTCCTCGAAATAAAAAAAAATGAACTTAAAAATCCGTTTAAATCCGCGCTTTCGCGTGCGCGATTCTGTATAGTCGGTTTGTAATTTGTAAGAAGCAAAAAAAATTGGCTCAAAAATTGGTTACAGAAAAATCAACCAATTATCAATCTAAAAATAACCAATAAAAATGCTAAAAAAATCTTTCAAATTTCTGGGCTGGACACTTTTCGGAATCTTTACTTTTCTTGCTTTATATGTGACAGCTGTATTATTGATCTCCAGAATTACAGTTAACTCCACTATGGACAAAATTGACGAACAAAACGCAATCCCGATTTATATTCTTTCCAACGGAGTGCACACAGATATTGTGGTTCCGATCGTTAGTGAAGTCAAAGATTGGAGAAAGGAAATTCAGTTTGATCAGACAGAATCCAACGATACATTGGCAAAATTTGTAGCTTTTGGCTGGGGTGATAAAGGTTTTTATCTCGATACACCTGAATGGTCAGATTTAAAAGCCAGTACGGCTTTAAAAGCTATTTTTGGTGTAAGTTCGTCAGCCATGCATACCACATTTTTTAAGCAATTACGCGAAGGAGAAGATTGCAAACGTATTCTGGTTTCTAAAGAAAACTATCAAAAATTAGTAAACTATATTTCAGAGAGTTTTAATAATCCGGAGAATCCTGAATGGATTGAAGGCCATAGTTACGGGAAAAAGGATGCTTTTTATGAGGCTAAAGGAAGTTATAGTCTGTTTTATACGTGTAACACCTGGGCAAACTGCGCGTTAAAAGCGGCGAATCAAAAAGCGAGTTTATGGACGGTTTATGATAAAGGAATCTTTTGTCATTATAAGTAAAAATTAAAGATGTATTTTAAGAAATAATCTTTTGACAAAAGGATTGATAAAATAAAAAGGTACTTTTATGTTTTGGGATAAAGCTTGTTTAGTCCTGAAGAGATAATAATGATTATATAAAAGCTATTTGAAAAAGCTGTTTTTGAAATTAAACCATAACAAATATGAAAATTGTAGCCTTTGGAGGGAGTAACAGTCAGCATTCGATAAACAAACAGCTGGCGACTTATGCGGCAAGTTTATTCGACAATGGAACAGTTGAGGTTTTAGATCTTAATGATTTTGCCATGCCCTTGTTCAGTGTCGATTTAGAAAAAGAAATTGGTCAGCATGAGCTGGCAAAAACATTTTTGCAAAAGATTGAAAATGCAGATCTTTTGGTAATTTCTTTGGCAGAAAACAACGGGAATTACTCTGCAGCTTTCAAGAATTTGTTTGATTGGAGTTCGAGGATCATGAAAGAAATTTTTCAGCAAAAACCAATGCTTTTAATGGCTACTTCGCCGGGAGCAAGAGGAGGAGCTTCGGTTTTGGAAATCGCCAATAACGCTTTGCCAAGATACGGAGCACAAATTAAAGCTACTTTTTCATTGCCGGCATTTAATGCGAATTTTGACTTGGAGGAAAATAAAATCTCAAATGAAGAGTTAAATAAAGAATTAAAAGACATTATTAAGTCCAGTTTCTAATTTATGATCCCAAAAAAGATTGTCCTTGCTGTTTTCTTCCTGAGTTTCATCTTTCTGCCTCGTGTCAACGCGCAAAAGTACAATACGATTGATAATACGGTGTTAAAGTATCCTGCTAATTTTACTTCAGTAGAAAGTCTGGCAGAAAGAATACAAAAAGATTTTACTTCAGATTATGATAAAGCGAGGGCTATTTACAGCTGGATTGCTTTAAACATAAAATACGATTACAAAGCCTATCTGAATCCGCCAAAACCGCTTCGATTTACCTATATTAATGAAGCGGACAAACAAGCGAAAATTGCAGTTTTAAAGGAAAAAACATGGCAGAACACTTTCGAATCCCGAAAAGCGGTTTGTGAAGGTTTTACACTTTTGTATCAGGAATTGGCCTCTTTAACGGGGTTGAAATGTGAGGTGATCCGAGGAGATTCTAAACGATCGTTGAGTGATATCGGACGTGAAAATTCGTTTTCCAATCATTCCTGGAATATGGTTCAGGTGGATGGAAAATGGATTTTGGTTGATGTAACCTGGGGGCAGGGATATTATGACAGTGGCAAAAAAGCGGCTGTTAGTCATTTTTCACCCGTTTATTTTGACACTGATCCCAAATACTTTTTTGCTAAGCATTTTCCGGATTCCGGAACTTATCTGGGGAAAAAATTAAACAAAGAGGATTTTCTGAACGGACCATTACTTTTTGATGCTGCAATAGAAGGAGATCATGAGATTTTGGCACCGGCTTCAGGAATTATTAAGGCTAATGAAGGAGACAAAATCCGGTTTAAAATAAAGAATATTGCAAAGACAGATCTTTTTTATTATTTGAAGAATGGAAAACCTGTCAGAATTGAAGACTCTAAAGCAGTAAATGGAGCTTTAGAATTTGAAGTCATTTATGATAAAAAAATAGGCTCGTATATTACTTTTTTTCTTGTTCGTGACGGTATAATGTCATTTAAGATACTTTCAAAGTAAAACGAAGCATGATCTTTGCTTAAAGAGCTTCCTTCTTTGGTTAAATTGGCGTATCTTAGCCATTACAGTTATAAAATTAATTTAACTGCCGGATTATGGAAACAACTTATTTGAAATCAATTTTAGACAATGATTTCTATAAATTTACAATGCAGCATGCTGTAATCAAACTTTTTCCAAAGGCTCAGGTTCGTTACAGCTTTATCAACAGAGGAAATCATTTTTTCCCGCCTGGATTTGGAGATTTACTTCGAAAATCGGTTGATGCAATGGCAGATTTGCGGTTGACAAAAGAAGAAAAACAATATTTGTGGCAGCATTGTTCTTACCTGGATCCCACTTATTTTGATTTTTTGCAAGGCTATAACTTTGACCCGTCCGAGGTTCAGATTACTCAGACAGGTTCTGAGTTAAAAGTAACTGTTGAGGGCTATTGGTATCGCACTATTTTATGGGAAGTACCCCTGATGGGCTTGATTTCTGAGCTGTTCTATAAGACTGGTCAATCCATTCGACTGGACGATGAAGCTTTAAAAAGAGTAACCAAAGACAAGATTGATAATTACAATAAAATTGGAGTTTCGATTTTAGAGTTTGGAACCCGACGACGCCATTCGTATGATGTACATGCCTTGGTGAATGAGACACTTCGAAAATTTGGTTCGAATAGTTTTATAGGAACCAGTAACGTTCATTTTGCAATGACTAACAATATGAGGCCATTGGGTACTCACGCCCACGAATGGTTTATGTTTCATGCTGCCCAATACGGTTTTAAAATGGCTAATATGATGGGGCTGGGACATTGGACGCAGGTATACGATGGTGACCTCGGAATTGCTCTGACGGATACCTATACTACAGCGGTGTTTTTTGAACAATTTGATAAAAAGTACTCGAAACTTTTTGACGGAGTACGTCACGATAGCGGAGATCCTATTGAATTTGCAGAAAAAGTAATTTCGCATTATACCCAAATGGGAATTGATCCGAAATCGAAAGTGATCGTTTTTTCGGATTCATTGAATTATGAGAAAGTGAAAAGAATAGCGGATTTTTGCAGAGATAAAATCAAAATGTCATTCGGTGTCGGAACCAATTTTACCAATGATGCGGGTTTGCCTTCAATGAATATGGTGATAAAACTGACAGAAGTAAAGTTGAATAATGACCAGTGGCAAGGTGTTGTAAAACTTTCTGACGAAAAAAATAAAAATACCGGAACGCCTGAAATGATTGCTTTGGCAAAAGAAGTGCTGGGAATCAAATAGTATTTTTTACCAAAAAGCTGATTTTTTATATTTTTGGTTTGCGGATTATTTTAAAATCAATGTAAATAGGGTTTAAAGCTGTTATTATTCGTAACAAAAAAAAAATACGCTTTCATTTTTTGACTATAAATGGTACATTAGCCAAAAATCCAATTCACTTTATGCTAGAGCAAAATCAATATACCGAAGATAACATTCGATCACTCGATTGGAAAGAACATATCCGTATGCGTCCCGGAATGTATATCGGGAAATTGGGAGACGGATCTTCGCCTGATGATGGTATTTATATTCTTCTAAAAGAGGTACTGGACAACTGTATTGATGAGTTTGTAATGGGCTCAGGGAAAACTATTGAAGTGACTATCAGAGATAAAACGGTTTCGGTTCGTGATTACGGACGTGGAATTCCGTTAGGGAAAGTGGTGGATGTCGTTTCAAAAATGAATACGGGAGGAAAGTACGATTCAAAAGCTTTCCAGAAATCGGTTGGTTTGAATGGTGTCGGAACAAAAGCGGTAAATGCATTGTCGAACTATTTTCGTGTAGAATCGGTTCGTGACGATAAACAAAAAGGGGCTGAGTTTTCTGCGGGAAATCTGGTTCTTGAAGAAGATATAATTGAAACAACGAAGCGAAAAGGAACAAAAGTTACTTTTACGCCGGATGAATCGATTTTTAAAAATTATAAATTCCGTTTAGAATACGTAATCAAAATGGTCAAGAACTATTGTTATCTGAACAATGGTTTGACAATTATTTTCAATGGAGAAAAATATTATTCAGAGAACGGACTTCGTGATTTATTAGAAGAAACCATCAACGAAGAAGATTTAGAATACCCTATTATCCATTTAAAAGATCATGATATCGAAATTGCTTTAACGCACAGTAAAACGCAATACAGCGAGGAATATCATTCTTTTGTTAACGGACAAAACACCACACAGGGAGGAACTCACTTAGCGGCCTATAGAGAAGCTATTGTTAAAACCATTCGTGAATTTTACAATAAAAACTTTGAAGCTTCTGATGTTCGTAAGTCGATAGTGAGTGCGATTAGTATTAAAGTGATGGAACCGGTTTTTGAGTCTCAGACCAAAACCAAATTAGGTTCTACTGATATGGGTTCTGATGACGGAACACCTCCGGTTTCGGTTCGTACTTTTGTAAATGATTTTATCAAAAACAAATTAGACAGCTATCTACATAAAAATCCGTCAACGGCCGAAGCTTTATTGCGCAAAATTCTACAAGCGGAGAGAGAGCGTAAAGAATTATCAGGAATTCGTAAACTAGCTACAGATCGTGCTAAAAAGGCGAATCTTCACAATAAAAAATTAAGAGATTGCCGTGCGCATCTTCCCGATACAAAGAATCCAAGAAATCTGGAAAGTACCCTTTTCATTACAGAGGGAGATTCGGCTTCCGGATCGATCACCAAATCGCGTGATGTGAATACACAGGCAGTTTTCAGTTTGCGCGGTAAGCCTTTGAATTCCTATGGAATGAGCAAGAAAATTGTGTACGAAAATGAGGAATTTAACTTATTGCAGGCAGCCCTGGATATTGAAGACGGACTGGAGAAATTGCGTTACAACAATATCGTGATCGCAACCGATGCCGATGTCGACGGTATGCACATTCGTTTGCTGTTGATTACTTTTTTCCTTCAGTTTTTTCCGGAGTTAATCAAAGAAGGACATTTATATATTTTGCAGACACCGCTTTTCAGGGTTCGTAATAAAAAAGAAACCATCTATTGTTATTCTGAAGAAGAACGAAAAGACGCGATTGAAAAACTAAAACCAAAACCGGAAATCACCCGATTTAAAGGTCTAGGAGAGATTTCTCCGGACGAGTTTAAAAATTTCATCGGAGACACCATTCGTCTTGACCCAATTATGATGGATAAAAATACCTCAATCGAGCAATTATTATCTTTTTACATGGGTAAAAATACTCCGGACAGGCAAGAGTTTATTATCAAGAATTTGAAAGTGGAATTAGATGCAGTTGAAGAAGAAGTTTAAGATTTAAATAAAAGATACTATTGTCAGAGGGTCTTCAAAATAAAGTCATTTTTCAGCAAGTTGCCGAGTTATTGCAAAATGCGCGACAACAGGTTTTACGTACCGTAAATTCTACCATGACCATTACCTATTTTGAAATTGGAAGAATAATTGTTGAAGAAGAACAAAATGGAAAAGACAGAGCCGAGTACGGAAAACAGCTTTTAAAAGGCCTTTCTAAACAATTGACAGAGGAATTTGGTAAGGGATTTTCTGTTGAAAGTTTGGATCGTATGCGGAAATTTTATCAAATTTATTCAATTTCGTCATCACCGATGACGAAATTGCAAAATAGAATTTCCCAGTCACTGACTGGGGAATTGAAAACAAAGAAATCACAGTCAGTTACTGAGGAATTTCAATCTCAAAAAGTGCAGTCATTGGCTTCGTTTTTCAAATTAACTTGGACTCACTATATTTTCTTAATGCGAATTGAAGATGAAAAGGAAAGACGTTTTTATGAAATTGAATCTGAAAAATACAATTGGAGTGTTCGTGAATTAAAACGGCAATATGATACAGCACTTTATACGAGATTAGCTTTAAGCCGTGATAAAGAAGGAATATTAGAACTTTCAGAACAAGGTCAGATTATTGAAAAGCCCAAAGATATTATTAAAGATCCTTATATATTGGAGTTTTTGGGATTGCCTGAACTTAATCAATATTCAGAATCACAACTGGAAGAAGAGATTATCAATAAATTAGAGCATTTTTTATTGGAATTGGGACATGGTTTTACTTTTGTTGCCAGACAAAACAGAATCACTTTTGACGATAAACATTTCAGAATTGATTTGGTTTTTTATAATCGAATATTAAGATGTTTTGTCCTTATAGATTTAAAAATAGGAGAGCTTAAACATCAGGATTTAGGGCAAATGCAAATGTATGTTAATTACTATGACAGAGAAATGCGTTTGGAAGACGAGAACAAAACTATTGGAATTGTACTTTGCCAGAATAAAAGCGAAGCTGTAGTAAAATATACCTTGCCCGAGAACAATGAGCAAATTTTTGCCAGTAAATACAAAACAGTATTACCAAGTGTAGAGGTTTTAAAGGAACTTCTTGAAAGTAAATAAATTTGACAAATGAGGAAAGTATTTTTATTGATAGTTGTTTTCGTTTTAGTTTCGTGTCAGAATAAAAAAGCAAAGGTTTTGCAAGAAAACGAAGGAATTACAATGGTTAAATCAGAAAGTAAAATAATTAAGAAAAGAGATTTTCCGATAAAGAACTTTTCAAAAATTGAGTTAGTTTCTTATTATAACAGAATTTATTGGGATACATTAAACTATAAAGGCAAATTTCCTTCCTCAAAAGTATTAGTTGACAATTACAGATTAACTTTTGACAGTACGATGATAGAGGAAAGAGTGATTTTGAATAAAAGTCAGGAGACGGAACTTTTAAATTTAATGGTTTGTGATACCTGTGTTCCTCAAGAGGTTTCGGCAGCTTGTTATAATCCAAGGCATATGATTTTATTCAGAGATAATAAAAATAGAATTATTGGTTATAATGAGTTTTGTGTAAGTTGTGTTGGAGGCAGAACATCATCTAATCTGGATAATTTTCAAAAATACTGTTATTCAGATATGGAAACATTGTTTAGAAAGTTTGGAATTAAACTTTTTGTAGACTATGATGATGAAAAGAAAGAATACAAGATTTTAGAAAAAAAAGGATATTTAAAATATTGATATTAAATAGAAGTACTGAAATAAATTCAGCATAAAAATGAAAGACGAAGAAGACGATAACATCATTCCGGGCGACGACGAGAATAATTCAGAAGAAAACCTGGATAACATTCAGGAAGGAGATGACGATGAAATTATCGATGTAGATGCCAAACATTTTGAAGGAGCGCATTTTTACGAAAATCAGGAACAGGAAGGTGAAGACGTAATTACGAAAGTTACCGGAATGTACAAGGACTGGTTTTTGGACTATGCTTCGTACGTAATTCTGGAACGTGCAGTTCCTGCTATCGAGGACGGATTTAAACCCGTTCAGCGTCGTATTATGCACTCTTTAAAAGAGCTGGATGATGGTCGTTATAACAAAGTAGCCAATGTTGTTGGTCACACCATGCAGTATCACCCACACGGAGATGCGAGTATTGGTGACGCTATGGTACAAATTGGACAAAAAGATTTATTGATCGATTGTCAGGGTAACTGGGGTAATATTTTAACAGGTGACGGAGCAGCAGCTTCGCGTTATATTGAAGCACGTTTGTCTAAATTTGCTTTAGAGGTTTTGTATTCTCCAAAAATTACCGATTGGGGTGTTTCCTATGATGGTCGTCGTGCAGAACCGAATAATCTTCCGGTAAAATTTCCGTTGCTTTTGGCACAGGGAGCAGAAGGGATTGCAGTAGGACTTTCGACAAAAGTTTTGCCTCACAACTTCAACGAATTAATTGATGCTTCAATTAAAATCTTAAAAGGAAGAGCTTTTACGCTGTATCCTGATTTTATGACGCAGGGTATTGCTGACGTGTCTAATTATAATGACGGACTTCGTGGCGGACGTGTGCGTGTGCGTGCGAAAATTGCTCAGCTGGACAAAAATACACTGGTAATCACACAAATTCCGTTTTCGACCAATACCTCGAGTTTAATTGACAGTATTTTGAAAGCCAACGAAAAAGGTAAAATCAAAATCAAGAAAATTGAAGACAATACCGCGGCCGATGTTGAGATTTTAATTCATCTTTTTCCGGGAGTTTCTCCGGATAAAACCATAGACGCGCTGTTTGCTTTTACAGCTTGTGAAACTTCTGTGGCGCCTTTAGGCTGTGTGATTGAAGACAATAAGCCTTTGTTTATCGGGGTTTCTGAAATGTTGAAAATATCGACTCACAGAACCGTCGATTTACTTCGTCAGGAGCTGGAAATTCAGTTAGAGGAATTAAAAAATAAATGGCACTTCTCGACTTTAGAAAAAATCTTCATTCGTGAAGAAATGTACATTGACTTCAAATTGTATTCGGATAGAGAGTCGCTTTATAAATATTTATACGATCGTTTTGAGCCGTTCAAAAAATCATTCGTCAGAGAAATCAACGATGAAGATTTACAGCGATTGACTCAGATACCGATGATTCGTATTACCCGTTTTGACTCTGACAAGGCCGATGATTTTATCGCGAAGTTAGAAGATGAAATGAAGGAGGTAGAGTACAATCTGGAAAATTTAACGGATTTTGCTATTGCCTACTTCACTAAGTTAAAAGAGAAATACGGAAAAGGCCGCGAGCGTCAGACTGAACTTCGTGTTTTTGACAATGTAGAGGCTACAAAAGTGGTCTTGCGTAACACCAAACTTTTTGTAAACAGAGAAGAAGGTTTTGTAGGAACCAGTTTAAAGAAAGACGAATATGTAGCCGATTGTTCGGATATTGATGATGTTATTGTGTTCCTGCGCGATGGTACAATGATGATTTCAAAAGTAGATGCCAAAACATTTATAGGAAAAGATATTATACACGTCGCTGTTTTTGACAAGAGCGATAAGCGTACGATTTACAACATGATGTATCGTGATGGTAAATCCGGACCTTCGTATATAAAACGTTTTAATGTTACCGGAGTTACACGTGATAAAGCGTATGATCTGACTAACGGGACAAACGGTTCACAAGTCGTTTATTTTTCGCATAATCCGAATGGAGAAGCAGAGGTTGTTACTATTTTACTGCGTCAAATCGGAACCATTAAAAAACTGAAATTCGATATTGATTTTGCTAAACTGGCCATCAAAGGACGTGGATCAAAAGGAAATTTGGTAACCAAGTATCCAATCAAGAAAATAGAATTAAAAGAAAAAGGAATTTCGACTTTACTGCCAAGAAAAGTTTGGTTTGATGATACCGTTAAACGTTTAAATGTTGATGCCAGAGGAGAATTGCTGGGAGAGTTTAAACCAAGCGATAAAATTCTGATCATAAGTCAGGCTGGTAAATTGAAGGTGATTATTCCGGAATTATCGACTCATTTTGAGGAAGATATGATTGTTTTGGAAAAATGGAAACCTAAAAAACCTATTTCGGCGATCTATTACGATGGAGAAAAAGAACGTTATTTCTTAAAACGTTTCCTCGTGGAAAATGAGGGTAAAGAAGAAAGTTTTATTACAGACCATCCGAACTCGCAATTAGAAATTGTATCAACAGATTACCGTCCGTTAGCCCAGTTGGTTTTTGCAAAAGTAAAAGGAGTTCAGAAAGAAGATTTACATATTGATGTTGAAGATTTTATTGCTGTAAAAGGTTTTAAAGCACTCGGAAATCAACTGACGAGTGATAAGCTAAAACAAGTAAACCTGTTAGAACCGCTGCCTTATGAAGAACCGGTTGAAGAAGTTCCGGAGAGGGTAATCGCAGACGATGATGACGCCGTTGAAACAGAATTAGATGATGATGGTCAGATAGGTCTCGTTCTCGAATAATAGAAAGTAAAAAAGAGGAAGTTTCAAAATTTTGGAACTTCCTCTTTCTTTTTATGTGTATAAGATCATTTTTTTTATAATTAATTTTCTCTTTTGTTAAGAAGTCAACTTTCGGAACGAAATTAACCAAATCCAATTGCTCTGAAAGAGCTTTAGCATTAGCATGGTGGTAGCACTATGAATGATGATGACAATTATGGGTTACGCCCTGAAAGGGCAAAAGCCTGATCGCAATGAAAAGCACCAGGCATATTTTGTGTGAGATTTTATAAGAATGGGAGTGGTTTTTTTATAGGATTTTGTAAGGAGTAAAAAAAGCTTTTGCCCTTTCAGGGCAATTTAGATCATTAATTTAGTTCATCGCGCGTTGCGCTATACTTGTGCTCTCGGGCTTTCAGCCCTTTTTGATCCAACTTTCGGAACGAAATTGATGTAAACTGGCAGCTCTGAAAGAGCTTCAGTAATAACATAGTGCAAAGCACTATGAATAATAAAAAGGTGTTATTGTTTTAGCCCTGTAAGGGCGAAAGCTAAACGCCAAAGAGAGAAACTCATTTAATGTGATGAATGTTTTTTTCGGATTCGCATATTGATAAATTCCACAGCAAGCGAAAACGAAATGGCGAAGTACAAATAACCTTTCGGTACCGCTCCAATATGCTCACCCGCAAGTGCCGCATTCGATAAGTGCATACTTTCCGTAATCAGCATAAAACCGATCAGGATCAAGAACGAAAGCCCCAGTATTTGAATGGACGGATTCTTGTTGACAAAATTTCCAACAGGAACCGCAAATAACATCATAACCAGTACCGAAATGACTACCGCCGTAATCATGATTGTTAAAGCACCATGAACACCATTTGTCATACCGACAGCCGTTAAAATCGAGTCGACAGAAAAAATCAAATCGATCAGCAGGATTTGCATAATGACATTCGAGAATGATTTTTTGGCAACAGTTTTAAGTGTTTTTTCCTCCTCGGCATGATGGTCCACTTTTTCGCTGATTTCTTTAGTACTCTTATAAATCAGGAACAAACCGCCCAGAAATAAAATGACTGCCTGACCGGTAAAATCTCCTTCAAACCAGCCCCAATGAATGCTGAAAAGAGTTGCTTTCATGGCAATCAGATACGAAATTCCCATCAGCAGAGCGATACGCATAAACATGGCCAAAAACAAACCAATTCGGGTGGCTTTCTTTCGATCTTCTTCAGGCAATTTCCCCGTGACGATGGATATAAAAATAATATTGTCAATCCCCAGGACAATTTCCAGAAAAGTCAATGTCAGTAAGGCAATCCAGGCATCGGGGTTTAGAAAAACTTCCATACTAAAGGTGTTTTATAACATTTAAATAGATTATTTACTCAACTCTTACCACTGTACCACGTTGTTTTTGGTCAGAACCCACCATTCCAAATTCAAAAGTATAAGAATCCTTAGAAGTGGTTAGAATTTTCATGCTGATGGCTTTTTCTTCAGCCATATTTTTTGGATGTTTTTTTTGTAAAATGTATTCGCAATCACTTACCCATCTGATGGTTGAAGTGTCTGTTTTACCTTCAAAAGTTTCGATTTCGATATTGTCTTTACGTTCAAAAACAGTGGTTTTTTTGACGCCATTTACTTCAAATTCAAATTTGAATTTTCCGTTTTTAAAATCTTTGCAGTTGTGTTCCGCGTTGTAACAAGACATTAAACCTAATAATGGAAGTAAGAATATAATTTTTTTCATAATGTAATTTGTTTTTTTTAAGGAGCTGATTCCTGCTGTACGCTATATCTTTTCCGTCTGCCGCGGCAGACATAAAAGGATGCCGCTTCCATCAGGGCTAGGGCATTAGTATTTATAAGAGGTTTTTTGAAGTACAAAGATTATTTATATTTATAATAACAAAAGGATAAAAATAAAAATAGAACTAAAAAGTTTAAAAAAGTCAGAAAAAACAAGTTCCTTCTTCTGTTTTCAAAACCTTGTTCTAAAGCCAGTTTTGTTTTGCAGAATCGGATGAGAATCCACCAGCATAATCCGCCAAGATCTGCATGAAATTCTATCATTTCAATCGCTTTAATTCATCATCTGTAAAGTTCTTGATTTCTTTTTCTTTGGCAAACTTTTCGGCGTTGTAATTTCCGGATTTATTTTTCGGAATCGATAAGCTGTCCCAGTCGCCCTTCTTTAATTGTTTGGCATAAAAAACAATCTGTCCGATATGATAAGGATAATGTGCCAGCTGTCTGTTGATGGCCTCAATAACGGTATGACCTTCGTTTCGGATGTAAATGATGTCTGAAAGTTGTTCCGGGTTTAAGCTGTTTAAGGCATTCAGCAAACAATCCCAGCCTTTGTTCCAGATCAGCAGGACTTCTTCTTTAGATTGCAGATCATTTTCAAATTCCGAATCGCGATTGCGCCATTCTTTTTCGCCATCAGACGTTAAAAAATCGGTCCAACGTGAGAGCATATTGCCTGAAACGTGTTTTACAATCGTAGCAATGCTGTTGGTATCTTCATTAAGGGTAACAAAAAGCTGGTCGGGTTCTAATTGTGCAATGGCTTTTTCTCCCAGCATTTTATAGTACAAAAACTGTTTTTTAACGCTTTCTAAATAGGAATCAGTTGCTTTCATAGTGATGCATTTGGTTTAGCGGAAATGAGTTTTTATTTTTTGTCACAAATTCGTGGCAAAAAACTATACAATTTTGATATCGTATTTGTCTAATAGCCCTACAATACCCTGAGTTGAAAATTGTGCTTTTCGCATAGGGTTAAATTCAGGATCAATTTTATAATTGTAGGCAGTTCTAAAGTCGACGCCTGCCAGTTGTGTATCGTTAAAAATAGCTCCCTCGAGATTGCAATTGTCAAATAAAGCACTGGTTAGATTGCATCCTATAAAAGAAATCTCGCGCAAAGAGCAGTTGATAAATTTAGTTTTAGGCATTTTCTTGTTCGAAAAAACAGCATAATCTAAGGTACTTTCTTCAAAATAAACCTGGAATAGAAAATCATCACATTCGTTAAAAGCAATTCCAAGAAGCTTGCAATTTTTGAATGTAGCATTTTTCAGACTGGTACCGGACAAACTTGTCATCGACAAATTGCAATCGATAAACTCACAGTCTAAAAAGGTGTTGTAAGCAAAATTGCTATTCGAAAAATCACAATTCTTAAAAACACAATCTTCAAACTCCCGATTGTTTATTTTCTTGTCAATATAAGTAACTTTTTCGAAGGTTTTTTGAATGTGAATTAGACTTTCCATGAGTGTTTTTTGGATTTTCGTGAGTTAGGTACGAGAAGGATGCAAATTAGTCGTTAAATAAACCTTTCATAATGATTTTCAATCCGTAAAAAATCAAAAACATAGCGCTTAAACAAGCCACAATTCCAATTCCCAGAACCAGATAATGCCAGTTGGTATGCTGATTCATAAAAGCGTTATAAATGAGCGACGGCCCAATAAATAATAAAGGCAATGAACCCGATAAATATTTAATTCCTTTTCCTAATAATTCTTTATTTGTTGCCATTTTTTTGTTTTCAGGTTTTGAGAGTTTCAGGTTTTATTGTTTCAAGTTTCAAGTTTCAGGTTTTAGAACTTTACGATTAGACAGGTATAATTTTATTTACATCTGACCTTTTACATCTCACATCTCACAAATAAACATTTCGCATAAAAGATTATAATTGTCCACAGCATTTCGTACGCTGCCATATTTTTTTAATAATTCACTGGCTTGTTCGTAGGAAACAGGAATTTCTCCCATAATCATTTTTACACCACGATCTACCAGTTTGATGTTACTCAACTGCATATCGACCATTTTATTGCCTTTTACTTTTCCAAGCTGAATCATTGCAGCAGTCGAAATCATATTCAGCACTAATTTTTGAGCTGTTCCGGCTTTCATTCTGGAGCTTCCGGTGATAAATTCCGGACCTACAACCACTTCAACCGGAAATTGGGCAGTAAGCGCCAAAGGACTTCCCGCATTGTTAGTGATACAGCCCGTAAGGATATTATTTTGATTACAGCTTTCTAAACCGCCAATCACATAAGGCGTAGTTCCTGAAGCCGCGATACCAATTACTACATCGTTTTGATCAATATGATTCGCCTGTAAATCAATCCAGGCTTGAGTTGCATTGTCTTCGGCATTTTCTACGGCACGACGAATGGCAGTGTCGCCACCGGCAATAATTCCGTTAACTAAATCAAAAGGAACACCAAAAGTTGGAGGGCATTCTGAAGCATCAACAACACCTAAGCGTCCGGATGTTCCTGCACCTATATAAAATAATCGACCGCCTAATTTTAATTTAGAAACTACCTGTGCTACTAAAGTTTCAATTTGCGGAATCGCTTTTTCGACTGCATCAGGAACAGTTTTGTCTTCCTGATTGATGTTAATCAGAAGTTCATGGACCGACATTTTTTCTAAATGTTCGTATTTTGAGGACTGTTCTGTAGTTTTTGTAAAGGTCATTTTTTCGTGTTAATTGAACTGGGTCAAAATTAATCTTTTTTCTTGCAATCCCGAAATTTGGAGCGTAAAGTCATGAAGATTTAGAATATTTTTTTGTTGTAATTTCTGATGAAATGATTGCTCTCTTGAACCTTTATTAAAACAACTAAAACATTATATTTGTTAAATAATTAAAAATTTGGAATGGATATAATTAGCTTTTTAACGAGTATCGCAAAAATATCAGTCTTTGTTTCTTTTTTACTGGCCTTCTTTTTACTCACAGTGCAAACAAAGAATAAATTGACAAACCGACTGTTTGCTTTCTATCTAATATTTTTTGCCCTTGATAACAGTGGTATTTTTATTGATGATGAGTTTATAAAAGCCCATTTTAATTTAGAATTTTTCAGATGGACGGCTTGTTCTCTGGTCTTGCCTTTTTTCTATCTGTACGTTTTGTCCGTTTGTTTCACGGATTTTAGATTGAGATCGAAACATTTACTACACGCAATTCCATTTGTACTCCTGAATGTGTTTTATATGTTCAGGCTTTACTTTTTAACGAACACCGAAAAAATGGTGTTTTACAACCAGCGTGATCAGTCGCCGGAGATGTTCTTTTTGTTTCTCGCTTTGGCCTTGCAAATTGTATTTTACAGCATTGGAGTAGCTTTGGTCTTAAAAAAATACAAAGCAATATATGAGGAAAATTATACCAATCCCAGAAGTTCTGTTTTTAAATGGCTGCTTCAGATAGCGGCTATATTCTTTGTTTTGTATTATTTATGTATCATTAAGAATGCTTTAAGATATGTGAATTACGATTCGTTATGGATTTGGTCTAATGTAATATTACAGTTTATGGTTTTGGTAATAACCTGCTGGTTTGTATTAAAAGCCCTGAATCATCCGGATCTTTTTCGGGGTATTGATTCTAAACTACAATTGGCCAAAGATATTCTTCCTAAACAGAATACTAATGTCGGAGAAAAGGAGCATCAAAATGAAGTAATTTCAGATCAAATTGCGACATTGAAGCTCTACATGACCGAAAAAGAACCTTTTCTGGACCCGTCATTAACCATTCAGGAACTTTCGAATCAGATTAATATTCCGGTTCGGGATTTATCGGTTTTAATCAATCATCATATTGATCAGCATTTCTTTGATTTTGTAAACGAATATCGCATTCAAAAAGCAATGAATATACTGAAAGATCAGTCCAAAAGTCAGCTTACGGTTTTGGAAATTTTGTATGAAGTAGGTTTTAATTCAAAATCTTTTTTTAATACGTCTTTTAAAAAATATACAAATCTAACCCCTACAGCTTATCGGAACGCCTCATAATAAAGGCTTTGCATAAAGTACTACTTCGTGACGAAAAAAGTCGAACTCATTTCTGTTGAGAAAATGAGTTCGACTTTTTTTTGTCGGTCGAATTCCGAAAATTTCTGCAACAACTTTGCTTCATAATTAATCGAACAAGTTAAAACCAGAAATCATGAAAAAAGTTTACCTCCTTATTATTTTAGTATTACCGGTGTTGGGTTTAGCACAAACAACTGCAAAATTAAAAGGAAAAATAGCCAGTGAAACTACTGCATTAGAATGGGCAGATGTGTCCGTATTCAATTCAGAAGGAAAAATTATTGAAGGAACAACCAGTAAGCCGGACGGTTCTTTTGAACTTAATTTAAAAGAAGGCTTTTATAAAATAGGAATAAGTCTGCTGGGATTTGTTGATTACGAAAAGCAGATCGCGATTAAAAAAGATACCGATTTAGAAACCATAGTTTTGAAAGAGAATACTACTCAGCTGGGAGAAGTAGTAATTAAAACTAAAAAGAATACCATCGAGCAAAAAACAGATCGTTTGGTGTACAATCTCGAAAATAATGTCACAAATGTTGGTGGTGATGCTTTAAGCGCGATCAATACGGCACCTGGTGTTGTGGTTCAAAAAGAGACGATCAGTATATTAGGCAAAGGGACTTCTCGCGTGATGATTGACGGACGTATCGTTGAGTTAACAGGAGAAGAACTAAACAACTATTTAAAATCGATATCAGCAGCAGATATTAAGAACATTGAAATTATCAGTACACCTCCCGCAAAATACGAAGCCGAAGGAACGGGAGGACTTATTAATATTGTATTGAAAAAAGGTACCCGAAATTCCTGGAAGAACAGTTCCATAGCAACTTATGATCAGAATAAATACGGGGCTTTGACTTTAAGAGATAATTTCTTTTACAACAAAAATAAGTTTAGGTTTTCTGCCAGTATTAATGGAAAGAAAGGACATAAATATGCGGATGAGTTTCTGGATATGTATTTTCCTGACGGACTTTCTGAGATGATTATCAATACAAAATTTACCGATGAGAGTTTGTCCGGAAAATTAGCTTTGGATTATGATTTTTCAGATCGCATAACCATAGGTTTTCAGGTTTTAAAAGACAGAAGTAATCCGGATTTTAAGTCGGATATCAGAATTAATAATTACAATACTAAAAATGAACTGGACAATTATATACTGAACAATAGTTTTGTGGATAAGCAGTCCGGCAACCAGACTTATCACGGGCATTTGATTGCAAAATTGGATTCTTTAGGCAGAAAATTGTCTTTTGATGTGGATTATTTTAATTACAATTCAAAATTCGACCGAAATGCGATCGCCTACAATTACAGACCGGATCATTCATTTGCAGGGATTAATCAGTCGGCAAGAAATATTTCCGATCAGGATATTGATAACTGGAGTTTTAAGGCAGATATGGAACATCCGCTTACAGCATTCAATTTGTCATATGGTACAAAAATGAGTTTTACAAACAGTAAGAGTTATGTACTTTACTACAATACGATTACAGAAACACCGGAATTGGATCCCAATCAGTCCAACCGATTCAGGTATACGGAGAACAATCAGGCAGTGTACGTTAACGGAGATAAAAAACTCAGTGAGAAATGGAATCTTCAATTGGGATTGCGACTTGAAAATACTCAAACGAGTGGTTTTTCAGAAACCTTAAACGAGGAAACAAAAAATAATTATTTGAGATTATTTCCTACAGTTTATGTTTCATACAAAGAAAATGACGGTAACAATTTTAGTTTTAATTATGGAAAAAGAATCAGCCGACCTCAGTTTGATTTGCTGAATCCTTTTCGTAATTACATTAACAGCAACAGTTATTCTGAAGGAAATCCGTTTTTGAGACCTTCTTTTAGTGATAATTTTGAATTGACTCATTCGTATAAAGGAGTTTTGCGAACCAATGTTTTCTTTAACGTGATCAATGACGGTTATGGCGTGATTTTTACCTCAATTCCCGAAACCAATACGCAAATTGTAACCCGAGAGAATTATTTCAGAGATCTAAAGTATGGGGTTGGAGAAAGTTATTCGGCTGCCTTAGCTTCCTGGTGGCAGAGTGAAAATACCTTGTACTTTTTAGGATCAAAAACGAAGTTTATTGCAGCTATTAATGCCACACCGTCAAATAGTCTGGAAATCAATTTTTCGACGAACAATACCTTTTCATTAGGTAAAAATTCTAAACTTCAAATTGATTTTAATTACAATACACCTTCTCGAAGTGGTTTGTACAAAACGGGGTATATGTCGAGTTTTGATATTGGTTTTAAACAGGAGGTGCTGAATAAATCCTTGCAGATTGCTTTTCTGGCCAATGATATTTTTAATACCTCTTATTTAAAAGATTTGGTTTCGGTTGTAAATGGTGTAAAGCAGGTATACAGTCAGAACTTCTCCAACCGATTTTTACGTTTGTCTGTTGTTTATAATTTTGGGAACAAAAAAATAAACGTGAAACAGCGTGATTTTGGAAATCAGGAGGAGAAAAATAGAACGGGGAATTAAAAATAATCCGTAAAATGATTGCTGATTTTTGATTAACGATTGTAGATTTCGAATTTGGTATTGCTTAATAATACTATCATCTATTTTCCCAGGTTTCATAAATCTAGAATCTAAAATCTCTTAATTTAATGACGTTGGTACCGAACCTACGGCTCTTTTTATTATGATGCTTGCTTTC
Organism: Flavobacterium sp. UGB4466; assembly: GCF_903469665.1. GTDB lineage: Bacteria > Bacteroidota > Bacteroidia > Flavobacteriales > Flavobacteriaceae > Flavobacterium > Flavobacterium lipolyticum. The sequence continues at coordinate 34,960 of NZ_CAGKLC010000008.1, forward strand.
TACGACGGATTAAAATCCGTCGCTACAATATGGGTCGAACTGATGGTTCTTTTTATTATGATATCTTTTTCTACGACGGATTTTAATCCGTTGAAATAAGGTATGTTCAAAACAAGTTCCAGCGGAACGACACATTCCGCAGCAATTTTAAGCCACGACAATGATTTTTGCTTCTTTTTGAAATTAAATTAACCTGAGTTAGCAATAAAAACAATCAAACAATTAAGTTCCGAAGGAACCACAAATTTTGTAGCAACGGATTTTAATCCGTTGAAAATAAGTCGCATTCAAAATAAGTTCCAGCGGAACGACACATTTTACAGCAATATTAAACCGCAACAATGATTTTTTCTTCTTTTTGCGATTATAATATAAAGGCCAAAAGAATCCCCAAAACAATCATAGAGACTTTGGCAACATTAAATTTATGTCCTTCGCTGCTTTCGAAAATAATGGTGGACGAGATGTGAAACAGAATTCCGATAACGATGGCTGTAATTTCAGTATAATATTTGCTTAGAACGGGTAAATATTCAGAGGCAACGGTACCCAATGGTGTCATAACTGCGAAGGCAAGCATGAAAGCAAAAATGGCTTTTTTATTCAGCTCTGCATTGATAAAAAAGGTGGTCAGAATTACGGCAATTGGTAAATGATGAATAGCAATTCCAAGAGCCAGACCATGATGATGGCTTACCGGAAAACCTTCCAGAAAAGCATGGATACACAAGCTGGTAAAGAGCAGCCACGGAATCTGTGACATCTTAGCATGTCCATGAACGTGACCGTGTTCGGCTCCCTTAGAGAAAAACTCCAGTATAATCTGGAATAAAATTCCAAGCATGATGAAGATACCAATATTGTGCTTATGTGTTTCATAAACTTCAGGTAACAGGTGCATTACGGTTAAGGACAATAAAAATGAACCGCTAAACGCAAGCAGCAGCTTTAGATTGGTTTTGCTCTTTGGTTTTAAAAACAAAGCCACCATATAACCTAAAAGTACAGAGAATAAGGGGAGTAGATAATTCATTTTTTATGGTTTAACCGTTGATTTGTTTAACTGTTTAATCGTTTTTTGTTCAGCGATTAAACAGTTAAACAAATAAACGATTAAACAGTTTATTTAAAAATCATGATTAATCGTTCACTTTCGGTTTTGTGGAATTTTTTGAGTTTATAATCTCCAAAAATATCCAACAGGAAAATTCCGGCTTCTGCCATTAGTTCTTCAAAATCTTTTAAAGTTAAGGCTTTTACTTTTTCTGTGAAATGGTAATTTTGTCCCTGGTCCTCAAAATCTATTTCTTTAAAAATATGTCCGTCCTCCACATACCTTTTGATTTTGAAATCAATTCCGTCCACACTTTTTACTTCTTCAGGTACCAAAGTTTCGATAACCTGAGTAACGTTCATAAAGTCGATTACCGCAAAACCGTATTCAGATAAACTTTCTTTAATGGCTTTAAGGGTGGTTAAATTATCGTCGTCACTTTCAAAATACCCAAAACTGGTAAATAGATTAAAGATCGCATCAAACTTTTCTTCAAAAGGTTCACGCATATCGTGCACTTTAAAATGCAGTGTTTCGTTACTGTTTTTTGTAGCTTCTGTAATACTGTTTTCGGACAAATCGGCACCTAAAACATTAAAGCCTAGTTGGTTTAAATAAATAGAGTGACGCCCTTTTCCGCAAGCCAGGTCTAGTACTTTCGCTTTTTCAGGCAAATTCAGATAATGGGTTAGATTATCCATGAAAATCTGAGCTTCGCGATAATTTCGGTCTTTATAAAGAATATGGTAATAGGGAGTATCAAACCATGAAGTAAACCAATTTTCGGTATTACGTTCCTGATTTGGTGAGGATGAGTTTGCTGCTTCAGACATTTATTCTATTTCAATTAATTCAAAGTCCGGCAAATTTAGTGTATTTTTGCCGAAAAATAACTATTTCGCAACGATACCTCTATGAATCCTTGCGGAAATGCAGCAGGTGTACGGATATGCAGATGCAGAGGTCAACAGCAGTACATTTGAAATAATTCAAAAATAAAGATGGAAGAAAATTTTAGAATGATAGCCAAATGTTTTTTTGGTTTTGAAGAAATATTAGAGAATGAATTGCGCACTCTAGGTGCTCAGGATGTCGAAAAAGGAGTGCGAATGGTAAGCTTTAAAGGAGATAAAGGATTCATGTATAAAGCTAATTTATCGCTTCGTACTGCACTTAAAGTTCTAAAACCTATTTATTCGTTCAGAGCAAATAATGAACAGGCACTGTACAAAGGAATTTCGGGAGTAAACTGGTCTAAATTATTAAATGCCAATCAGACTTTTGTAATTGATGCGACTGTACACTCCACTTATTTCAACCACTCTGAATTTGTTTCTCAAAAATGTAAAGATGCTATCGTGGATCAGTTTAGGGAAAGAACAGGACAGCGTCCGAGTATCGATAAAGCTTTTCCGGATTTACGAATTAATGTTCATATCGATAAAGACCAGGTTTCTGTTGCGTTGGATACTTCAGGGAATTCACTGCATCAGCGTGGTTACCGAACTGCAACGAATATTGCGCCAATCAACGAAGTTTTGGCTGCGGGAGTATTACTGTTATCAGGATGGGAAGGACAGAGTCATTTTGTAGATCCAATGTGTGGTTCCGGAACTTTTCTGGCAGAGGCAGCTATGATCGCCTGCAATATTCCGGCGAATATTAATCGTAAAGAGTTTGCATTCGAAAAATGGAAAGATTGGGATAACGATCTTTTTGATCAGATTGTAAACAGCTTGATGAAAAAAACAAAAGAATTTCATTACACTATAAAAGGGTTTGATAAAGCGCCAAGTGCTGTAAATAAAGCCAAAGACAACATCCGAAACGCCAACTTGGAAGATTATGTTACCGTAAGTGAGGATAACTTTTTTGATAGTGAAAAAGCGGTAGAAGGAAAGTTACACATGGTTTTCAATCCACCTTACGATGAGCGTCTGGATATCCATATGGAAGAATTCTACAAAAATATCGGAGATACTCTAAAGAAAAGCTACCCGGGTACAAACGCCTGGTTTATTACGGCCAATCTTGAAGCTCTGAAATTTGTAGGTTTAAAACCATCCCGAAAAATTAAACTTTTCAACGGAAGTCTTGAAGCACGTTTGGTAAAATACGAGATGTACGAGGGAAGTAAGAGAACGAAATTTCAGGTCTAAGGTTCTAAGGGGCTAAGTCCCTAAGGCACTAAGAGATTTGGTTTGAGAAATTTATTTTGTACTATTTTTTATTTCAATATTGAAGTACTAAAATAAATCTTAGAACCTCAGAGTCTTAGCGTCTTAGCACCTCAAAAAAACAATAATAATTTAAGGTTAAAAAAAAAGGACTAAGGAATCTACGAAGTATAATCTTAGAATCTTAGTTCCTCAGAACCTTAGCAACTTAAAGAAAAATGACAAAACTACAAGTAAGAGCTTTTTTATACCAATTAGGATGTTTCGCGATTCTATTTATTTTAGGGAGATTTTTAGTAGCTTCTTATACCGGATTAACGGGATTTTGGATTCCAATGACCGCTTTTATTGTCGCTACATTGATTTCGCCTAAATTTCAATCCGTAAAGACTAAAGATGGAGAGAAGCTTTTCATGAAATGGATTTTTATAAAAGGAATTAGAGAAATTGGATAATTAATGGATTGTATATGAGGATAATTGGACTTATCGGCGGAATTAGCTGGGTTTCTACAGCAGATTATTACAAACTTATAAATGAGGGGATTAATAATGAGCTGGGAGGGCTTAATTTCTCAGAGTGTCTGATTTATTCTTTCAATTATGCCGACATTAAAAAGAATAACGATGCCAATGATTGGGAGGCGACTTTTAATTTGCTTTTAAAAGGGTGTCAGTTTCTTAAGCAGGGCGGGGCAGAAGCTATTGTTTTGTGTGCGAATACCATGCATTTGATTGCTGACCGACTTGAAAAAGCGATTGATTTGCCAATTATTCACATTGCGACTGAAACGGCATTGGCGATTCAGAAGAAAGAAGTGAAAAAAGTAGGTTTGATGGGAACGAAGTTTACCATGGAACTTGATTTTTTTAAAGATAAATTAGCCGAAAAAGGAATCGAGACTATCATTCCTAAAAATGATGCCGACCGCGATTTTATGCACACCACAATCTTTGAAGAATTAGGAAAAGGTTTGGTGACTGAGGCCACTAAAAAGCGCTATCTGGAAATTGCCAATCAATTGATAAAAGAAGGCGCTGAAGGGATTGTTTTAGGCTGTACCGAGATTCCCTTGGTGATAAAGCCAGAAGATGTTGCTGTCCCGGTTTTTGATACTACTTTAATTCATTCTACTGCTGCTATTGAATTTCAATTGTCATAAAAAGGTAGAAAAAAACAGTTTTTAAAAAAGATAAATTCCAAATAGTATTATAGATTATTTGGAATTTATCTTTTTTAATTCCCGTAGTATCAGTTTGGACGAAGCCAAAGCTGTTTGTCTGAGCGGAGTCGAAGCAGCCAGTCTTAGCAAAGTTGAAGCTGTCTGTCTTGACAGAGTCGAAGCTGTCTGTCTGATCGGAATCGGAGCTGTCTGTCTGAGCGGAATCGGAGCTGTCTGTCTGAGCGGAGTCGAAGCAGCCAGTCTTAGCAAAGTTGAAGCTGTCTGTCTGAGCGGAGTCGAAGCTGTCTGTCTGAGCGGAGTCGAAGCAGCCAGTCTTGACAGAGTTGAAGCAGCCAGTCTTAGCAGAGTCGAAGCTGTCTGTTTGGGCAGAATCGGAGCTGTCTGTCTGAGCGGAGTCGAAGCTGTCTGTCTGAGCGGAGTCGAAGACAGATTTTAGCTTTAAAAACAAATTCCAAACGGTACCTATTGCACGGTTTGGAATTTGGAATTTTTAAAATTTGGAATTTATTACTTTTTAATAGTTTCCTTTTTTATGGTTTCAGGAATGATTGTCTTCTTCTTATAAAGTGGAATGAAGTAAGAAACGGTATAGTTAAACCCGATTCCGAAGCTGCCATCATACGTTCTGTTAAAGCCTGGAATATAAAGGTTGTCAAATCCGGAAGGTTTTTTATTAGAAGCCAACAGTTTAAGCTGAACGCCAAAACCAACAAACACATTGTTAAAAACCTTTGCTTTTACACCCATTGCCACTTCAAGCCAACCTGCAGTAAGACCATTGTATTTTTGACCGGAAACAATTGCCGGCTGTTCTCCCCAGTATGGATTTGGGTTGTAAATTTTATAGGTATTCAATTGCTGACTAAAAGTACTGAAACCACCTCGAAGTCCAATGGTGATTAAATTTTCCATGTCCAACCAGTTTTGGTACAAATTGTAGTCAAAACCTCCTTTGATGTAAGTTCCGGTTGTTGTTGAATTTAATCGGTCATCGTCGGTAGTTTTGTCTTCAAAACCAAGTTCGGCAGCCAGATAGTATTTTTTGGTCAGACGAAAATCCCCAGTAACTTCAATACCTTTATAATTCTTGTCATATAATCCACGGGTTAATTTGTACAAATCTACCCCCACACGAAGTCCGTAACGATCCGTTTTGATGCTATCCTGTTTAGTTTCCTTAACAGCTGGTTTAGCAGTTTGGGCTTTCGGTTTTGTTTTTACGATCTCTTTAGGTGCAGCTGTATCCGATGTTTCCTGAGCCTGACCTAAGAACATTGAAAACAGTAAGCAAAAACTATAAAAATATTTTAATATGTGTTTCATTTTCAGATTCAATGTGTTTTATGTCTGTAAAAATTTGTTTTATCCAGAACCCATCGCCAGCCGGGTCGATTAGGTCGTTGGGTTTTAGCGGATCAAGATCAAAAACGGTCTTAAATCCACAGGCTCTTGATACATATACATTCTCACGAGTATAGTAAAATGTTATCCGATCGCTGTTTCTGGTAGCAGGATTAGTGCTCTGAGAGTTATAAACAAAATCATATGTGGTGGTATTTCGGTCTATTCTCAAAGGTATCGAGATTGTATTCGAATTGGTTACATATCTTAAAGGATTATCTTCGTCTGTTATGCTTTTGTTGAAAACAATTCCCTTACTTTCTCCCTCTCCGGTTACTTTTAGATTTATTACGTTTTCTTTTACAGTAGGTTCGGCATCTTTATAAAAGGTAATTACCAGACGCGGGGTAGTAGGTGTACTGGCATCACAAATGTCATCTTTTTCACAGCTGGACAAACCAAAAGTAAAGATTAGTAAAAGAGAGATTATTTTTTTCATTTAGATAATTTGTTATCGAAGTTCTAAAAGCACAACATTTTCGACATGGTGTGTTTGTGGAAACATATCAACAGGTCTGACACGGGTTACTTTGTATTTTTCGTCCATTAAAGCCAAATCACGTGCCTGAGTTGCTGAATTACAGCTCACATAAACGACTTTTTTAGGAGCAATCTTCAAAATTTGATCAACAACCGCAGCATGCATACCATCTCTTGGCGGATCGGTAATAATAACATCCGGTTTTCCGTGCTGAGCGATAAAGGCTTCGTTGAAAACAACTTTCATGTCACCAACAAAAAACTCACAATTGGTAATATTATTGCGCTCTGCATTTGCTTTAGCATCTAAAATAGCCTCAGGAACACTTTCTACACCAATTACTTTTTTCGTCTTTTTTGAGACAAATTGTGCAATAGTTCCCGTTCCGGTATACAAGTCATAAACTGTTTCGTTTCCTGTAAGCCCTGCAAAATCACGTGTTATTTTGTACAACTCGTAGGCTTGATCTGAATTAGTCTGGTAGAAAGATTTAGCGTTGATGCTAAATTTCAAACCTTCCATTTCTTCCAGTATATAGTCTCTTCCTTTGTATAGTTTAATATCCTGATCGTAAATAGTATCGTTTTGCTTGGCATTTATCACGTATTGTAACGAGGTAATCTGCGGGAACTTTTCGTAAAGGTGATCCAAAATCAGTTCGCGGTTTTTTTGATCATCCTCAAAAAACTGGATCAAAACCATAATCTCACCGGTAGATACTGTACGAATCATTACCGTTCTCAACAAACCGGAATGCTCTCTTGGATTGAAGAAAGCCATGTTATGTTCGTTAGCAAAAGCTCTAATCTCATTTCTGATGGCATTTGAAGGATCTTCCTGTAAATGACATTTTTGGATGTCCAGAATTTTGTCCCACATTTTCGGAATATGGAATCCTAAAGCATTTCGGTTTCCTAAATCCTCCGTACTTCCAATTTCTTTCTCGGTTAACCAACGGCTGTTAGAAAATGAAAATTCCATTTTGTTTCTGTAGAAAAATTGTTTTTCAGAACCCAAAATGGTTTCAAATTCGGGAAGCTCTACTTTTCCGATACGCTGTAAGTGATTTTTTACTTCATTTTGTTTGTAATACAGCTGTTGGCTGTATTTCATATTTTGCCATTTGCATCCTCCACAAACACCAAAATGATCGCAGATTGGCTCAATACGATGCTCTGATAATTCGTGAAATTTTACGGCTTTGCCTTCATAATAGGCTTTTCTTTTCTTAAAGGTCTGTACGTCTACTACATCGCCAGGAACGACATTCGGAATAAAGATTACTTTTCCGTCAGGAGCCTTTGCTACTGATACTCCTTTTGCTCCTGCATCAAGAACCTGAATTTGATGAAAGACAATTTTGTCTGTATTTTTTCTTCCCATAGCGCAAAAATAAGGGTTTGTAAACTTTTATAAATTTAATTTTTAAAATATTTTATCAAATTGCCTAATTTAGTGGTTTAATCAAGTTTAAAAG